>NZ_JBEZNG010000017.1:0-243479 GCF_040653035.1 Streptomyces malaysiensis subsp. malaysiensis | reverse complement strand
GCCGTATCCACCGTCACCGCCGGACCCTCAAGACCCAACGCATACGACACCCGACCCGACATCACACTCGCCGCATTACCCGTCCCCATGAAGCCGTCGCCGCCGTCCGGCGAGTGGAGGACGAGCGACATGTAGTCCTGGCCGTTGGTGCCCGTGAACACGCCGACCTGCTGACCGCGCAGCGTCGTCGGATCGATCCCGGCCCGCTCGAACGCCTCCCACGACGTCTCCAGCAACATCCGCTGCTGCGGATCCATCGCGAGCGCCTCACGCGGCGAGATCCCGAAGAACGCGGCGTCGAAGTCCCCGGCGTCCGCCAGGAAGCCGCCCTCGCGGACATAGGTGGTGTTGTCGGTGGCCGAGTCCGGGTCGTACAGCGCCTCCAGGTCCCAGCCGCGGTCGGCCGGGAAACCGGTCACCGCGTCCTGCCCCGAGACCAGCAGCCGCCACAGCTCCTCCGGCGACCGTACGCCACCGGGGAAGCGGCAGCTCATCCCGACGATCGCGATCGGATCGTCGGCGACCGCCACCGTCGTGGACGGCACACCGGCGGCCGCCTCGGCCCCGGTGCCCGCGCTCTCGTCGCCCAGGATCTCCGTACGGAGGTGGGCGGCGAGCGCCGAGGACGACGGGTAGTCGTAGACCAGCGTGGGCGGCAGTCGCAGCCCGGTCACGGTGTTCAGCCGGTTGCGCAGCTCCACCGCGGTCAGCGAGTCGAAGCCCAGGTCCCGGAAGGCCCGGTCCGCCTCGACGGCCTCCGCGTCGGAGTGGCCCAGCACATCGGCCACGGCCGAGCGCACCAGGTCCAGCAGCATCCGCTCCCGCTCCGTCGCCGGAACCCCCGCGAGCCGCTGGGCGAGCGAGGACTCGTCCGCGCCGCCACCATTCATGGCCGTGCGAAGGCCCTCGGCCTCCAGCGCCGTACGCACCTCGGGCAGCTCGAGCAGCAGCGGGCTCGGCCGGGATGCGGTGAAGCCAGGGGCCAGCCGCTCCCAGTCGATGTCCGCGACCGTCACCGTGGTCTCGTCCAGGTCCAGGGCGCGCTGTAGCGCGGCGATGGCCAGGTCCGCCGCCATGGGCGGCACACCTGCGCGGCGCATGCGCTGCTCCAGCGCATCGTCCGCGGCCATCCCGCCCTCGGCCCACGGGCCCCAGGCCACCGAGGTGGCGGGCAGGCCGTCGGCCCGGCGGCGCTCGGCGAGCGCGTCCAGGAAGGCGTTCGCGGCGGCGTAGTTGGCCTGACCTGCGGCGCCGATCGAGCCCGCGAACGAGGAGAACAGGACGAAGGCCGTCAGGTCCAGGTCCCGCGTCAGCTCGTGCAGGTTGGCCGCCGCATCGGCCTTGGCGCGCAGAACGGAGGCGAAACGCTCGGGGGTCAGCGACTCCAGAACGCCGTCGTCCAGCACCCCGGCAGCGTGCACCACCGCCGTCAGCGGCAGTTCGGCCGGAAGCCCGGCCACCAGCGCGGCCAGCGCCTCGCGGTCGGCCGCGTCGCACGCCGCTACGGTGACCCGGGCGCCAGAGGCGGCGAGTTCGTCCCGCAGCTCGGCCGCGCCGGGGGCGTCGAGGCCACGGCGGCTGGTGAGCACCACGTGTTCGGCGCCCTTGTCGATCAGCCAGCGGGCCACATGCCCGCCCAGCGCGCCCGTACCGCCGGTCACCAGCACCGAACCCGCGCCCGGCCGCCAGTCGCGGCCACGCTCGGTCGTGGCGGCGGTCTCGGCGGCGCGGGTCAGCCGGCGGCCGAAGACACCGGAGGCGCGCACCGCCACCTGGTCCTCGCCCGCGCCACCGGCCAGCACGCCCACGAGCCGCGACAGCGCCCGGTCGTCCACCGTCTCCGGCAGATCGACCAGACCGCCCCACCGCTCGGCCAGCTCCAGGGCCGCGACCCGGCCCAGGCCCCAGACCCGCGCCTGCCACGGATCCACCGGACCGTCCGCCCGGCCGGTCGAGACCGCGCCACGCGTGGCCACCCACAGCGGAGCGTCCACGCCCACGTCGCCCAGCGCCTGTGCCAGGGCGGCCGTGCGGAGCAGCCCGTCGGCGCCCTCCGTCAGGGACGGCAGCGCGAACACCCCGGCCACCGGGGCGTCGGCGACCGCCTCGCGCAGCCATTCGGCCAGGCCCGTACGGTCCTCGGCGGTCGGCTCGACCAGCTGGACCTCGGCGCCACGTGCGGACAGCGTCCGTACGACACCCTCGGCCAACGCGCCGTCCGCTCCGCCGTCCGCCCCGCCGTCCGACGCGTCGGCCGGGGCGACGACCAGCCAGCGGCCGGTCAGCGTCCCCTCGGCGCGGGCGGCCACGGGCTTCCAGGTCACCTGGTAGCGCCAGACGTCCACAGTGGACCGCTCGCCCTGGCGGCGCCGCCACGAGGACAGCATCGGCAGGACGGCGCCCAGCGAGGAGAGCGCGTCGGCGTCCGCGTCCTCGGACTGGAGCGTCCCGGCCAGGGCCTCCAAGTCCTCGCGCTCGACGGCCTCCCAGAACCGCGCGTCCACGGAATCCATGGCCGCGACGGCCTCGCGGACCTCCTCCGGGTTCTCCACCCAGAAGCGCTGCCGCTGGAAGGCGTAGGTCGGCAGCTCGACCCCGCGGGCTCCCGTACCGGCGAAGTACGCCGACCAGTCCAGGGCGAGCCCCCGGGTGTGCAGCGCGGCGAGGGCCGCAGTCAGCGCCCCCGGCTCGGTACGTCCCTTGCGGAGCGCCGATACGAAGGCGGCGGCATCGCCGGTGACGCACTCCTGGGCCATGGCGGTGAGGACGCCGTCGGGGCCCAATTCGACGTAGCTGGTGACGCCCTGGGCCTCCAGCGTCCGCACGCCATCGAGGAAGCGCACGGCCTCCCGGACATGGCGCACCCAGAAGTCGGCGGTCGCGATCTCCTCGGCGGAGACCACGGCACCGGTCAGGTTGGACACGATCGGGATGCGCGGGGCCTCGTACGACAGGCCCTGCGCGACCTCGCGGAACGCGTCCAGCATCCCGTCCATGCGAGGCGAGTGGAAGGCGTGGCTGACCGTGAGCCGCTTGGTCTTACGACCCTGCGCCTCGAAACCGGCCGCGATCTCAAGCGCCGCGTCCTCATCACCCGCGATGACGACCGAGGTGGGACCGTTGAGCGCGGCGATCGAGACACGCTCGGTCAGCAGCGGCGCCACCTCGTCCTCCGACGCCTGCACCGCGACCATCGCGCCACCGGCGGGCAACTCCTGCATCAGACGGCCACGCGCGGCCACCAGCTTCGCCGCGTCCGCGAGCGACAACACACCCGCCACATGCGCGGCAGCAAGCTCACCGATCGAGTGCCCGGACAGGAAGTCCGCACGCAGACCCCACGCCGCGACGAGACGGAACAGCGCCACCTCGACCGCGAACAGCGCGGGCTGAGTGAACCCGGTCCGATCCAGCGCCTCGGCATCCTCTCCGAACAGCACCGTCTTCAAAGGCCGTTCCAGATGCGCGTCCAGCTCATCGCAGACCGCGTCCAACGCCTCCGCGAACACCGGGTAGGCGTCGTACAGCTCACGCCCCATCCCCAGCCGCTGACTCCCCTGCCCCGTGAACAGGAACGCCACCTTGCCGTCCGCCACCGATCCCTGGACCAGTCCCGCGGCCGACTCGCCGCGTGCCAGCGCCGCCAGGCCGGACAGCAGTCCGTCCCGGTCCTCGCCGATGACCACCGCGCGCCGCTCCAGCGCCGCCCGGCCGGTGGCCAGCGAGTAGCCGATGTCCATGGTGTTCAGCTCGGAGTGGGTGCCGAGGTGGGTGAGCAGCCGTTCGGCCTGGCCGCGCACGGCGGCCTCGGACTTGCCCGAGAGCACCCACGGCACCGTCGGCAGCTCGGCCACCGGACCGGTCGCGGGGGTCTCCTCGGCGGCCGGGAGCTGCTCGATGATCGTGTGCGCGTTCGTGCCGCTCACACCGAACGAGGAGATGGCCGCCCGGCGCGGCCGGCCGAGCTCCGGCCACGGCCGGGCCTCGGTCAGCAGCTCGATATCGCCCGCCGACCAGTCCACATGCGGGGTGGGCTCGTCGATGTGCAGCGTCTGCGGAAGCACCCCGTGGCGCATCGCCATGATCATCTTGATGATGCCCGCGACACCCGAGGCGGCCTGCGTGTGGCCGATGTTGGACTTCAGCGAGCCGAGCCACAGCGGCTGCCCCTCGGGCCGGTTGCGGCCGTAGGTGGCGAGCAGGGCCTGGGCCTCGATCGGGTCGCCCAGCGTCGTGCCCGTGCCGTGTGCCTCCACCACATCGACATCGGCGGTGGTGAGCCGGGCGCTGGTGAGCGCTTCGCGGATGACGCGCTGCTGGGACGGGCCGTTGGGCGCGGTCAGACCGTTGGAGGCGCCGTCCTGGTTGATGGCGGAGCCGCGCACGACCGCCAGCACCCGGTGGCCGTTGCGCCGCGCGTCCGAGAGCCGCTCGACGAGCAGCATGCCCGCGCCCTCGGCCCAGCCGGTGCCGTCCGCCGAGGCCGCGAAGGACTTGCAGCGGCCGTCGGTGGACAGACCCTGCTGGCGGCTGAAGTCGATGAACGTGTCCGGGGTGGCCATCACGGTCACACCACCGGCCAGCGCCATCGAGCACTCGCCGTTGCGCAGCGCCTGCGCCGCCAGATGCAGCGCCACCAGCGACGACGAACACGCCGTGTCGATGGTGACCGCCGGGCCTTCGAGCCCGAAGGTGTACGCCACCCGGCCCGAGGCGATGCTGCCCGCGCCGCCCGTGCCGAGGTAGCCCTCGAGCCCCTCGGGGACGGCGGTCAGCCGGGTCAGATAGTCGTGGTACATGACGCCCGCGAAGACACCGGTCCTGCTGCCGCGTACGGCCGCCGGGTCGATGCCCGCGCGCTCGAACGCCTCCCACGACGTCTCCAGCAGCAGCCGCTGCTGCGGGTCCATCGCCATGGCCTCGCGCGGGTTGATCCCGAAGAAGTCCGAGTCGAAGTCGGCGGCGTCGTGCAGGAAGCCGCCCTCGCGGGTGTAGCTGGTGCCCACCTGGTCGGGGTCGTCGCTGTAGAGCGCGTCGAGGTCCCAGCCACGGTCGACGGGGAACTCGGAGACGGCGTCGGTGGCGCCGACGACGAGCTGCCACAGCTCCTCGGGGGTGGTGACCCCGCCCGGGTAGCGGCAGCTCATACCGACGATGGCGATCGGCTCGTCCTCGGTGACGGCCGCCACCGGGACCGGGGTGTGCACCTCCGCCGACTCCTCGCCCACCAGCTCGGTCCGCAGATGGCGGGCCAGGACCTGCGGGTCCGGATAGTCGAAGATGAGCGTCGCGGGCAGCCGCAGCCCGGTGACCGTGTTGAGCTGGTTGCGCAGCTCCACGGCGGTCAGCGAGTCGAAGCCAAGCTCCTTGAACGCCCGGCCGGAACCGATGGTCTCCGCACCCGCGTAACCGAGGACGGTGGCCACCTGCGCCCGGACCAGATCCAGCAGCAGCCGCTCCTGCTCGGGCTCGGACAGCCCGGCGAGCCGCCCGGCAAGACCGGTCTCACCACCCGCCGCGACCGCGTCCACCGCGCGCCGCGCCGGGCCCCGCACCAGGCCGCGCAGCAGCGGCGAGATCGCGGGCTGGTTGCGCAGCGCCGCGAGGTCAAGGCGCATCGGCACCAGGGACGCCTCGTCGACGGTCAGCGCGGCGTCGAAGAGCCGCAGCCCCTCCGCCACCGGCAGCGGGGGCACTCCGGCCCGCCGCATCCTGGTGATGTCGGCCTCGTCCAGGGTGTCGCCCATACCGCCACCGGCCCACAGGCCCCACGCCAGCGCGGTGGCCGACAGGCCCTGCGCGGCACGATGCTGGGCGAGCGCGTCCAGGAAGACGTTGGCGGCGGCGTAGTTGCCCTGCCCCGGGCCGCCGAACACACCGGCGGCCGAGGAGAAGAGCAGGAATGCCGACAGGTCGAGGTCGCGGGTGAGCTCGTGGAGGTTCCACGCCGCGTCCACCTTCGGACGCATGACGTGGTCGACGCGCTCAGGTGTCAGCGAGCCGATCACACCGTCGTCCAGCACACCGGCCGTGTGAACGACCGCCGTCAGCGGATGTTCGGCGGGGACGGTGGCGAGGGTCGCGGCGAGCGCGTCCCGGTCCGCTACATCGCACGCCGACCAGTGCACGGTAGCGCCCAACTCGGTCAGTTCTGCGGCGAGTTCGGTCGCGCCCTCCGCCTGGTCGCCGCGGCGGCTCACCAGCAGCAGATGCCTGACGCCACGCTCCGCCACCAGATGGCGGGCGAACAGGCCGCCCAGCGAACCGGACGCACCGGTCACCAGCACCGTGCCGTCCGGGTTCCACTCCGGCGGCTCGCTTTCGGCCGCCGAGGCGGCGCGGGCCAGGCGTGGCGTCTTGAGGACGCCCTGTCGCACCGCGACCTCGGCCTCGCCGCTGGCGAGCGCCGTGGACAACGCGGACAACGCGGGCAGCGCGGGCAGCGCGGCCTGTGAGTCGTCGCCGTCGACGTCGATCAGGAGGAGCCTGTCCGGGTTTTCGGACTGCGCCGAGCGGAGCAGACCGCGGACGGCGGCGCCCGCCAGGTCCGTCACCGGCTCACCGGCCTCGGTGGCCACGGCGCCCGAGGTCAGCAGGACCAGGCGGGAGTTGGTGAAGCGGTCGTCGGCCAGCCAGGTCTGGAGGAGGTGGAGGGCTTGGGTGGTGGCGTCGTGTGCGGCTTGGGTGGGGTTTTCCCCTATCCCGCCCCTTCCCCCAACTTGGGGCTCCGCCCCAAGACCCCGGTCCTCAAGCGCCGGACGGGCTGGGGATGCCGCACCCGGGCCTTCAAGTGCCGCGCCGTCCGCGTGCGGGTGCGGACGCCCTTCGGGCGTGTCCTCAATCGCCGGACGGGCTTGATTTGCCGCACCCGGGCGGGCTTGATTTGCCAGCTGCACCACTACGTAGTCCGGCAGCGCCGCTCCCGAATCGACGGCCTCGCCCAGCGCCGCCAAGTCCGCGTACGCCGTGGCGCCCAGCCCGTACGCGTCCGTGCCCAGCACTGCCCACTGGGCATCGACCGCGGCGTCCACCAGCCCAGCCGTCGTCCACTCCACGCGGTACAGCGACTCGTGGTAGGCCGTCCGTGCGCTCTGGAGCCGCTCGGCCGAAACCGGGCGGAGCACCAGCGAGTCCACGGCCGCGACCGGCGCGCCGGTGGCGTCCGCGATCTCCAGCCGGACGCCGTCGCCGCCCACGGCGGCCATCCGCACCCGCAGCGTGGCCGCGCCACTCGCGTACAGCGACACGCCGGTCCAGGCGAACGGCAGCCGCCCCTCGTGCTCGGTGCCGCCGAGCCCGGCCAGGCCGAGCGCGTGCAGCGCGGCGTCCAGCAGCGCGGGGTGCAGCCCGAACGCGGCGGCCTCCTCGGCCGTCCCCTCGTCCAGCGCCACCTCGGCGAACACCTCGCCACCGCGCCGCCACGCCCTGCGCAGCCCCTGGAACGCGGGGCCGTACGCGAAACCGACGTCCCGCAGCTCGGCGTAACGGTCGCCGATCTCGACCTCGGCGGCGTCCGCCGGAGGCCATGCGCTCAGCTCGAACGACGCCTCCGGCGCACCGGCGGACGCCAGCACACCGGACGCATGCCGGGTCCACGGCTCCTCGGCCGACAGATGCTCGGCCCGGGAGTGCAGTTCCAGCGGGCGACGGCCGGTGTCATCGGCCGCGCCGACCCACAGCCGCAGCTGGACACCGCCGTCCTGGGACAGGACCAGCGGCGCTTCGAGGGTCAGCTCCTCAAGCACCTCACAGCCGACCTGGTCACCGGCCCGGACCGCCAGCTCCACGAACGCGGTGCCCGGCAGCAGCACGGTGTCCATGATCGTGTGATCGGCCAGCCACGGATGTGTGGACAGCGCCAGCCGCCCGGTGAACAACATCCCGTCCGCGCTGGGCAGTTCGGCACTGGCACCGAGCAGCGGATGCTCGGCCTCGCCCAGTCCGACCGCCGCCACGTCGCCGAGGAACAGCGACGAGACCTTCGGCCAGTAGCGCTGCCGCTGGAAGGCGTACGTGGGCAGCTCGGCCAGCTCGTCCGGCGCCAGACGGACGGCGCCGGTCCCGACGTAGAAGGCGACCCAGTCCACCGCCACCCCGCGCACATGCGCTCGGGCGACGGCCGTGGTCAGCGCCTCGGCCTCCGGACGGTCCTTGCGCAGCACGGAGACGAACGCGGCGTCGGACGCGGCGTCGGTCACACACTCCTGCGCCATCGCGGTCAGCACACCGTCGGGGCCCAGCTCGATGAACGTGGTGACGTTGCGCGCTTCGAGGGTGCGGATGCCATCGAGGAAGCGGACCGCTTCGCGGACATGGCGCACCCAGAAGTCGGCGGTCGCGATCTCCTCGGCGGAGACGACGGACCCGGTCAGGTTGGACACGATCGGGATACGCGGGGCCTCGTAGGTCAACCCCTCGGCCACCTCGCGGAACGCCTCCAGCATCCCGTCCATACGCGGCGAGTGGAACGCATGGCTGACCGTGAGCCGCTTGGTCTTACGACCCTGCGCCTCGAACGACGCGGCGATTTCAACCGCCGCATCCTCATCACCCGCGATGACCACCGACGTCGGCCCATTCAGCGCGGCAATCGACACCCGCTCGCCGAGCAGCGGCGCCACCTCGTCCTCCGACGCCTGCACCGCGACCATCGCGCCACCCGCCGGAAGCTCCTGCATCAACCGCCCACGCGCCGCCACCAACCGGCACGCATCCGCCAGCGAAAGCACACCCGCTACATGCGCGGCGGCAAGCTCACCGATCGAGTGGCCGGACAGGAAGTCCGCACGCAGACCCCACGCCTCCACCAACCGGAACAACGCCACCTCAACCGCGAACAGCGCGGGCTGAGTGAACCCCGTCCGATCCAGTACAGCCGCGTCCTCCCCGAACAACACCGTCTTCAACGGCCGTTCCAGATGCGCGTCCAGCTCATCGCAGACCGCGTCCAGCGCCTCCGCGAAGGCCGGGTACGCGTAGTACAGCTCACGGCCCATACCGAGCCGCTGGCTGCCCTGGCCGGTGAACAGGAACGCCACCCGGCCACCGGCCACCGACCCCTGAACGAGCCCGGCCGCCTGGCGGCCCTCCGCGAGCGCCGCCAGGCCGGACAGCAGCCCGTCCCGGTCCTCGGCGACCAGCGCCGCGCGCTCCTCGAACGCCGAGCGGCCGACGGCGAGCGCGTAGCCGAGGTCGGCCGGGCGGAGGTCGGCCCGTGCGGTCAGGTGGCCGTGCAGCTGCTCGGCCTGGGCGCGCAGCCCGTCCGCCGTCCGGGCGGAGAGCAGCACCGGCAGGGCGGCCCCGCCCTCGTCGGCGGCCTCGACGGTGTCAGCCGCCGGGGCCTCTTCCAGGACGGCGTGGGCGTTGGTGCCGCTGAAGCCGAACGAGGAGATGCCCGCGCGACGCGGATGGCCGGTCTCCGGCCAGTCCCGCGCCTCGGTCAGCAGCTCGATGTCCCCCGCCGACCAGTCGACATGCGGGGTGGGCTGGTCCACGTGCAGCGTCCGCGGGAGCACCCCGTGGCGCATGGCGAGGACCATCTTCATGATGCCCGCGACACCGGCCGCGGCCTGTGTGTGGCCGATGTTGGACTTGATGGAGCCGAGCAGCAGCGGCTGCCCCTCCGCCCGGTCCCGGCCGTACGTGGCGAGCAGCGCCTGCGCCTCGATCGGGTCGCCAAGCCGGGTGCCGGTGCCGTGGGCCTCGACCGCGTCCACCTCGGACGGGGCCAGACCGGCACCTGCCAGCGCCTGACGGATGACGCGCTGCTGCGACGGACCGTTCGGCGCCGTCAGACCGTTGCTCGCACCGTCCTGGTTGACGGCCGTGCCGCGTACGAGCGCGAGCACCGGGTGGCCGTTGCGCCGTGCGTCCGACAGCCGCTCCACGAGCAGCATGCCCACGCCCTCGCCCCAGCCGGTGCCGTCCGCCTCGGCCGCGAACGCCTTGATCCGGCCGTCCTCGGCGAGTCCACGCTGCCGGCTGAAGTCCACGAACACACCGGGCGTCGACATCACGGTGACACCACCCGCGAGCGCGATCGAGCACTCACCGCCGCGCAGCGCCTGGATCGCCGAGTGGAGGGCGACCAGCGAGGAGGAGCAGGCGGTGTCGATGGTGACCGCCGGGCCTTCGAGTCCGAAGGTGTACGCGAGTCGGCCCGAGATCACGCTGGCCGCGTTGCCCGTGCCCATATGGCCTTCGAGTCCCTGCGAGTCGCCCAGCAGCAGGGAGAGGTAGTCCTGGCCGTTGGTGCCGACGAAGACACCGGCGGTGGAGCCGCGCAGCGTCCCCGGGTCGATGCCCGCGCGCTCGAACGCCTCCCAGGATGTCTCCAGCAGCAGCCGCTGCTGCGGGTCCATGGCCAGGGCCTCACGCGGCGAGATCCCGAAGAACGCCGGGTCGAAGTCGGCCGCGTCGTGCAGGAAGCCGCCTTCGCGGACGTACGAGGTGCCCTCGACGTCCGGGTCCGGGTTGTAGAGCGTCCGGAGGTCCCAGCCACGGTCGGCGGGCATGTCCGAGATGACGTCCGTACCGGACACCAGCAGCCGCCACAGCTCCTCGGGGGTGCGGACACCGCCCGGGAAGCGGCAGCTCATCGCGACGATCGCGATCGGATCGTCGCCGTCCGCCGCGCCCGCCACCGGCGAGGCGCCGCCCGTGGCCACCGCCTGCCCGCCGAGCAGCTCGGCGAAGAGGTGGTCGGCGAGGGCGAGCGGCGTCGGGTAGTCGTAGATGAGGGTCGCGGGGAGCCGCAGATCGGTGGCGGCGTTGAGGCCGTTGCGCAGTTCGACGGCGGTGAGGGAGTCGAAGCCGATCTCACGGAAGGCCCGTTCGGCGCTGATGTCGGACACATCGGCGTGGCCGAGCACCTCCGCGACATGGGTCCGTACGAGGTCGAGCAGCGCCCGGTGGCGCTCCGCCTCGGGCAGGCCGAGGAGCCGCCGCGCAAGCGCGGAGGCCGTCTCGACGACCGCGGCCTCGCCCGCCGCGGTGGCGGCGGACCGTGCGGCGGCCTGGCGCACCTCGGGCAGGTCGGCGAGCAGGGGGCTGGGACGGCCCGCGGTGAAGCCCGCGGCGAACCGGTCCCATTCGACATCCGCCACGGTCACGGCCGCGTCGCCCAGATCGAGGGCGCGCTGGAGGGCGTCGATCGCGAGATCGGCGTCCATCGGCGGCATCCCGGCGCGGCGCATGCGCTGCTCCAGCGCCTCGTCGGCGGCCATGCCGCCCGCGGCCCACGGGCCCCAGGCGATCGAGGTGGCGGGCAGGCCCTCGGCGTGCCGCCGTTCGGCGAGCGCGTCCAGGAAGGCGTTCGCGGCGGCGTAGTTGGCCTGGCCCGCGGCACCCACGGTGCCGCTGGTCGAGGAGAACAGCACGAACGCGGACAGGTCGAGATCGCGCGTCAGCTCGTCCAGCGCGAGCGCGGCATCGGCCTTCGCACGCAGAACGGAGGCGAAACGCTCGGGGGTCAGCGACTCCAGAACGCCGTCGTCCAGCACCCCGGCCGCATGCACCACCGCCGTCAGCGGGAACTCGGCGGGGAGGTCGGCCAGCAGCCCGGCCAGGGCCTCCCGGTCGGCCACATCGCAGGCGGCGACGGTGATCCGGGCGCCGGATGCGGCGAGTTCATCGCGCAGCTCGGCCGCGCCCGGGGCGTCGAGCCCCCGGCGGCCGGCCAGCACCACATGCTCGGCGCCGCTGTCGATCAGCCAACGGGCCACCTGGCCACCCAGCGCGCCCGTACCGCCCGTCACCAGCACCGTGCCGTGGGCGCGCCAGCCCTCGGACTCCGCCACCTGCCGCGCGGTCGCCCGCGCCAGCCGGCGGCCGAACACACCGGAGGCGCGGACGGCGATCTGGTCCTCGTCCCCGGCCCCGGCGAGCACCACCGCGAGCCTTGCGAGCACCCGGTCGGTCATGGTCTCGGGGAGGTCGATGAGACCGCCCCAGCGGTCGGGCAGCTCCAGCGCCGCCACCCGGCCCAGGCCCCAGACCTGGGCGCGGGCGGGGTCCACCAGCTCGCCCGGACGCCCCGTGGAGACGGCGCCACGGGTGGCGCACCACAGCGGCGCGTCGATCGCGGCGTCGCCCATGGCCTGCACAAGGGCGGCCGTGGGCAGCAGCGCTTCGGCGTCGTCCCCGGTGGCCAGCAGCGAGAGCACACCGGCCACGGCGCCGCCGTCGGCCGCCGTGCGCAGCCGCTCGGCGATGGCCGCGCGGTCCCCGTCGGCCAGGTCGAGCCGCCGTACCTCGGCGCCCCGCTCGGTCAGCGTACGGACGACACCGTCCGCCCACACGTCGGCGGCGGCCTCCCCGGCGGGGGTGACGACGAGCCACACCCCGGACAGCCGGGCGGCGGAGCCCAGCGACAGCGGCTTCCACGCCACCTGGTACCGCCAGCCGTCGACACCCGCGGCGGCCAGGCTCGCCACCGGCTCCTCGGGCCAGTAGCGGCGGTGCTGGAAGGCGTAGGTCGGCAGGTCGACGCGGTGTGCGCCGGTCCCGGCGAAGTACGCGGCCCAGTCCGGCGCCACACCACGGACGTACGCGCGGGCCACGGCCGTGGTCAGCGCCTCGGCCTCGGGGCGGTCCTTGCGCAGCGCGGCGGCGAACGCGGCGTTGCCACCGGTCACACACTCCTGGGCCATGGCGGTGAGCACACCGTCGGGGCCCAGCTCGAGGTAGGTGGTGACGCCCTGGGCCTCCAGCGTCCGGACGCCATCGAGGAAGCGGACGGCCTCGCGGACGTGGCGCACCCAGAAGTCGGCGGTCGTGATCTCCTCGGCGGAGACGACGGTCCCGGTCAGGTTGGAGACGATCGGAATCCGCGGAGCGTCGTACGTCAGCCCCTCCGCAACCTCGCGGTACGCGTCCAACATCCCGTCCATGCGGGGTGAGTGGAAGGCGTGGCTGACCGTGAGCCGCTTGGTCTTACGGCCCCGCGCCTCGAAACCGGCCGCGATCTCCAGAGCCGCGTCCTCGTCACCCGCGATGACCACGGAGGTGGGTCCGTTGAGCGCGGCGATCGACACCCGGTCGGTCAGCAGCGGCAGTACCTCGTCCTCCGCCGCCTGCACCGCGATCATCGCGCCACCCGCCGGAAGCTCCTGCATCAGACGGCCACGCGCGGCCACCAACTTCGCCGCGTCCGCGAGCGACAGCACACCCGCCACATGCGCGGCGGCAAGCTCACCGATCGAGTGTCCGGAAAGGTAGTCGGCCTTCAGATCCCACGTCTCGACAAGACGGAACAGCGCCACCTCGATCGCGAACAAAGCGGGCTGGGTGAACCCGGTCCGGTCCAGCGCCTCCGCATCGTCCCCGAACACCACCGTCTTCAAGGGTCGTTCGAGATGCGCGTCCAGCTCGGCGCACACCGCGTCCAGCGCCTCCGCGAACACCGGGAAGGCGTCATACAGCTCACGCCCCATCCCCAGCCGCTGACTCCCCTGCCCCGTGAACAGGAACGCCGTCTCACCCTCGGCGACCGTCCCCTCGACAAGACCCGGCGCGGACTCACCCCGCGCCAGCGCGTCGAGGCCGCGCAGCAGGTCATCCCTGTCGTCGGCGACCAGCACCGCGCGGTGGTCGAGTGCGGCGCGGCCGGTGGCCAGGGTGTGGGCGACGTCGGCCGGTTCGAGGTCGGGCCGCGCGGTCAGATGGGCGTACAGCCGCTCGGCCTGGGCCCGCAGGGCGTCGGCGCCCTTGGCGGAGAGCGCGTACGGCAGCACACCGGCCCCATCGCGCTCGGCCCCGTCGCGCCCGGCCCCATCGCGCCCGGCCTCGGCCACCGCCGGTTCGGCCGTGGTGGCGGGGGCCTGCTCGATGATGGTGTGCGCGTTGGTGCCGCTGATGCCGAACGAGGACACCGCGGCCCGGCGAGCGCGGCCGGTATCCGGCCACTCCACGCGCTCCGTCAGCAGCGCGATATCACCGGTCGTCCAGTCGACGTGCGGCGACGGCTCGTCCACATGCAGCGTCCGCGGCAGCACACCGTGCCGCATCGCCATCACCATCTTGATGATTCCGGCGACACCGGCCGCCGCCTGGGCGTGGCCGATGTTGGACTTGATGGAGCCGAGCCACAGCGGCCGCTCCGCGTCCCGGTCCTGGCCGTAGGTGGCCAGCAGAGCCTGCGCCTCGATCGGGTCGCCCAGCGTCGTACCCGTGCCATGCGCCTCGACCGCGTCCACATCGCCGCTGGTCAGCCCGGCGCTGGCCAGCGCCTTGCGGATGACGCGCTGCTGGGACGGGCCGTTCGGCGCCGTCAGACCGTTGGACGCACCGTCCTGGTTGACGGCCGAGCCGCGCACCACGGCCAGCACCTGGTGGCCGTTGCGGCGGGCGTCCGACAGCCGCTCCACGAGCAGCATGGCCACGCCCTCGCCCCAACCGGTGCCGTCCGCACCCGCCGCGAACGCCTTGCAGCGGCCATCGGCGGCCAGACCGCCCTGGCGGCCGAACTCGGCGAAGTGGCCGGGCGTCGTCATCACGGTGACACCGCCCGCGAGCGCCATCGTGCACTCGCCCTGGCGCAGCGCCTGGATCGCCCAGTGCAGCGCCACCAGCGACGACGAGCACGCCGTGTCGACGGTGACCGCCGGGCCCTCAAGACCCAGGGCGTAGGCGATACGGCCGGACATGACGCTGCCCGCGTTGCCCGTCATCACATGGCCCGCGACCTCGGCACCGGCCTGCTCCAGGCCCGCGTCGTAGCCGCTGTAGGCCGCGCCCACGAACACGCCGACCGAGCGGCCGCGCAGCGCGTCCGGGTCGATCCCGGCCCGCTCGAACACCTCCCAGGACGTCTCCAGCAGCAGCCGCTGCTGCGGGTCCATGGCCAGGGCCTCACGCGGCGAGATCCCGAAGAAGGCCGCGTCGAAGAGGTCCGCGTCGTGCAGGAAGCCACCGGCGCGGGCGTACTCGGACGGGGCCTCGTCGCCGTCCGCCGCCCACTGGCTCTCCCAGTTGCGGTTGACGGGGAATCCGGTGATGGCGTCCGAGCCGGTGGCCACGAGCTGCCACAGGTCCTCGGGCGAGCGGACGTCGCCGGGGTAGCGGCAGCCCATCCCGACGATCGCGATCGGGTCGTCGGCCAGCGATGCGGTGGTGGCGGGGAGCGCCGGGTCCGCCTGCTCGGCCTCGGCCCCGGCCCCGTCGATGTCCGGGCCGAGGAGTTCGGCGCGCAGATGGTCGGCGAGGACGGTGGGGTTCGGATGGTCGAAGACGATCGTGCTGGGCAGCTTGAGCCCGGTGGCAGCGGAGAGCCGGTTGCGCAGTTCGACAGCGGTGAGCGAGTCGAAGCCCAGCTCCTTGAAGGCGCGGCGGGCCTCGATGGCGTCGGCGGAGGCGTGGCCGAGGGCCGTGGCCACATGGCCGCGGACGAGCTCAAGCAGCGTACGGCGGCGCTCGTTCGGGGAGAGCGCGCGCAGCCGCTGGGCCAGGGAAGAACCGGCGCCGAGCGCGCCCGCGGCGGTGCGCCGGCCGGTGGTCCGGATCAGCCCGCGCAGCAGCGCGGGGACCGGGCCGGAACCGGCGGCGGAGCGCAGCGCGGCGAGGTCGAGACGGGCCGGGATCAGCAGGGTCCGGCCGGTGCGGCGGGCGGCGTCGAAGAGCGCCATGCCCTCGTCGTCGCCGAGGGCGCCCATGCCGCTGCGGGCCAGCCGCAGCAGATCGGTCTCGGTCAGATCGCCGGTGATACCGCCGGGCTGGGCCCACAGCCCCCACACCAGCGAGGTGGCGGGCAGACCCGCCGCGTGGCGGTGTGCGGCGAGGGCGTCGAGGAAGACGTTGGCGGCCGCGTAGTTGGCCTGGCCCGCGCCGCCCAGTGTGCCCGCGATGGCGGAGAACAGCACGAACGCGGACAGGTCGAGATCGCGGGTCAGCCCGTGCAGATTCCACGCCGCGTCCACCTTCGGCCGCAGCACCCGCTCCAGCTGCTCGGGCGTCAGGGCGGCGGCCGTGGCGTCGTCCAGCACACCGGCGGTGTGCACGACGGCCGTCAGCGGATGCTCGGCCGGAATGGCGGCCAGGGTCGCGGCGAGCGCGTCGCGGTCCGCGGCGTCGCAGGCGGCGAGAGTGATCTCGGCGCCGCGCTCGCGGAGTTCGGCGGCCAGCTCGGTGGCGCCATCGGCGTCCGCGCCACGGCGGCTGGTCAGCAGCAGATGGCGTACGCCGTGCTCGGCGACCAGGTGGCGGGCGAGCAGCCGGCCCAGGGCGCCGGTGCC
This sequence comes from Streptomyces malaysiensis subsp. malaysiensis, assembly GCF_040653035.1. Classification (NCBI taxonomy): domain Bacteria; kingdom Bacillati; phylum Actinomycetota; class Actinomycetes; order Kitasatosporales; family Streptomycetaceae; genus Streptomyces; species Streptomyces malaysiensis. The sequence continues at coordinate 227,250 of NZ_JBEZNG010000017.1, read as the reverse complement.
GCCGGTGATGAGCACGGTGCCGTCGGCGTCGAACGCGGTCGCGGCGGGCCGGGAGTTGGCGTTCGGAGCCGGGGCCGAACCGGAGCCCGCGGCCGGGGCGGTGGCGCGGGTCAGTCGGGGGGCGAGGGCGCGGCCCGCGCGCAGGGCGAGTTCCGGCTCGCCGGTGGCCAGTGCGTCGGAGAGCGCGTCGGCGAAGGTACCGGGGACCTCGGCGGCGCCAGCGGTCCCAGCGGCCTCGGCGGCCCCGACGCCCCCGGCGGCTTCAGCCGCCCCAGCTGCCTCGGCGGCCTCGTCTACGTCCAGGAGGACGAAACGGCCGGGGTTCTCGGTTTCGGCGGAGCGCACCAGACCCCACAGGGGCGCATGCACCAGGTCGGTAACGCCCTCCTCCGCGTCGGCGGCCATCGCGCCCCGGGTGACGATCACCAAGCGCGCGTCGCCGAACCGCTCATCGGCCAGCCAGCCCTGCACCAGGGCCAGCGCACACCGCGCCGCCCGGTGCGCGGCCTCGGCCACACCCTCGTCCGACCCGCCGGATACGGGCGTGGAGGATACGGGCGCGAAGGACGCGAGGACGAGCTCGGGGGCGGCGGTTTCGCCCGCCTCGACGGACGCGCCCAGCGCGGCCAGATCGGGCGCGGAGGTGGCGGCCACTCCGGCCGTGACCAGCCCGAACGGGTCGTCGCCCAGGACGATGCGGCGGGTGGCGGCGTCCGGACCGGCGGAAGCGGTCTGCGGGGCCACCCAGTCCAGCTGGAACAGGCTCCGCCGCGCCACGTCCGCGTCACCCGCGAGGTCGTCCGGGAGCGGACGGCAGCGCAGCGCGTCAACGGCGGCGACCGGCTCGCCCGTGGCGTCGGCGAGCGCCACGCTCACCGTGTCGGCTCCGGCGGGCGCGATCCGTACGCGCAGCGCGGACGCGCCCTCCGCGTACAGCGAGACGCCCTGCCAGACATCGGTCAGCCGGGCTCCCTCACGGCCGTGGAGGGCGTGCAGGGCGGCGTCCAGCAGCGCCGGGTGCACGGCGAACTCCTCGGCGCCCGGCTTGGCGTCGTCGTCCAGCCGGACCTCGGCGAAGAGCTCGTCCCCGCGCCGCCAAGCTGCCGTGACCCCCTGGAACAGCGGGCCGTACCGCAGCCCTGCCTCGGCCAGCCGGGCGTAGAGCGCCTCGGCCTCGATGACCTCGGCGGCGGTCGGCGGCCACTGGGCCAGGTCGAACGACGGGCCGGGGGCACCGGAGGCCAGCACACCACCGGCGTTCCGCAGCCACACCGTGTCGGCGGCGGCGTCCTCCGCGCGGGAGGAGACGGTGAACGAGCGGCGCCCGTCCCCGTCCGGCGCGCCGACCGTGACCTGAAGCCGGACGCCACCGCGTGCGGGCAGCACCAGCGGGGCGTGCAGGGTCAGCTCGTCGAGCAGATCACAGCCGACCTGGTCACCGGCGCGAACGGCGAGTTCCACGAACGCCGAACCCGGCACCACCACCGCGTCCCGGACCGTGTGCTCGGCCAGCCACGGATGGGTGTCCGGACCCAGCCGCCCGGTGAACACCAGCCCATCGGACTCCGCCAGCGGCACCGCCGCGCCGAGCAGCGGATGGCCCGCCAACTCCAGCCCCACGGAAGCCACATCACCCACGGAGGCCGCACCCGGCTCCAGCCAGAACCGCTCCCGCTGGAAGGCGTACGTCGGCAGGTCGACGCCGTGCGCACCGGTCCCGGCGAAGTACGCGGCCCAGTCCGGGGCCACACCACGGACATGCGCGCGGGCGACGGCCGTGGTCAGCGCCTCGGCCTCGGGGCGGTCCTTGCGCAGCGCGGCGATGAACCCCGCGTCCTCGCCGGTCACACAGTCCTGGGCCATGGCGGTGAGCACACCGTCGGGGCCCAGCTCGATGAACGTGGAGACGTTCTGCGCCTCAAGAGTCCGCACACCGTCGAGGAAACGCACGGCCTCGCGGACATGGCGCACCCAGAAGTCGGCAGTCGTGATCTCCTCGGCGGACACCACACCACCGGTCAGATTCGACACGATGGGAATACGCGGGGCCTCGTAGGTGAGCCCCTCGGCCACCTCGCGGAACGCGTCCAACATGCCGTCCATACGCGGCGAGTGGAACGCATGGCTTACGGTGAGCCGCTTGGTCTTACGACCCTGCGCCTCGAAGCCCGCCGCAATCGCGACAGCCGCGTCCTCGTCACCCGCGATGACCACCGACATCGGCCCGTTGAGCGCGGCAATGCTGACCCGCTCGGTCAGCAGCGGCGCCACCTCGTCCTCCGACGCCTGCACCGCGATCATCGCGCCACCCGCCGGAAGCTCCTGCATCAAACGGCCACGCGCCGCCACCAACTTCGCCGCGTCCGCCAGCGACAACACACCCGCCACATGCGCGGCGGCAAGCTCACCAATCGAATGCCCCGAAAGGAAGTCCGCCTTCAGACCCCACGCCTCGACAAGGCGGAACAGCGCCACCTCAACCGCGAACAACGCGGGCTGGGTGAAGCCGGTCCGATCCAGCGCTTCGGCGTCGCTCCCGAACAGCACATCCCGCAGCGGCCGCTCCAGATGGGCGTCCAGCTCCGCACACGCCGCGTCCAGCGCCTCGGCGAACACCGGAAAGGCGTCATACAGCTCACGCCCCATCCCCAGCCGCTGACTCCCCTGCCCCGTGAACAGGAACGCCACCTTGCCACCGGCCACCGAGCCCTCGACAAGACCCGGCGCGGACTCATCCCGCGCCAGCGCACCCAGCCCCGTCAGCAGCCCCGCGCGGTCCTCGGCCACCACCACCGCACGGTGCTCGAAGGCCGCCCGGCTCGTCGCCAGCGCGTACCCCACATCGACCGGGCGCAGTTCGTCGTGGGCCTCCACATGCGCGATCAGCCGCTCGGCCTGGGCGCGCAGCGCGGCGGCGCCCCGGCCCGAGAGCACCCACGGCAGCACGGCCGGAGTCACGGCGGGGGCCGCGGAAGTCTCCGCCGGTTCGCTCTCCGGCGCCTGCTCGATGATGGTGTGGACGTTGGTGCCGCTCACGCCGAAGGACGAGACACCGGCCCGGCGCGGCCCGCCGGTCTCGGGCCACGGCCGCGCCTCGGTCAGCAGGGACACCTCGCCCGCCGACCAGTCGACATGCGGGGTGGGCTCGTCCACGTGCAGCGTCCGCGGCAGCACACCGTGCCGCATCGCCATGACCATCTTGATGACGCCGCCGATACCGGCGACGTTCTGGGTGTGGCCGATGTTCGACTTCAGCGAGCCGAGCCACAGCGGCCGCCCCTCCGGCCGCTCCTGGCCGTAGGTGGAGATCAGGGCCTGCGCCTCGATGGGGTCGCCCAGCGTGGTGCCCGTGCCATGGGCCTCCACCGCGTCCACGTCGGCGGGGGTGAGCCGGGCGTTCTCCAGGGCCTGGCGGATGACGCGCCGCTGCGAGGGGCCGTTCGGCGCCGTCAGGCCGTTCGACGCGCCGTCCTGGTTGACGGCCGAGCCACGGACGATGGCCAGCACCGGGTGGCCGTTGCGCCGTGCGTCCGACAGCCGCTCGACCAGCAGCACGGCGACGCCCTCTGACCAGCCGGTGCCGTCCGCCGAGGCCGCGAAGGACTTGCAGCGGCCGTCGGCGGAGAGCCCGCGCTGACGGCTGAACTCCACGAACACATCGGGGGAGGACAGCACGGTCGCGCCCGCCGCCAGCGCGAGCGAGCACTCGCTCTGCCGCAGCGCCTGGACGGCCAGGTGCAGCGCGACCGAGGAGGACGAGCAGGCGGTGTCGATGGTGGCCGCCGGGCCCTCGAGCCCGAAGGCGTACGAGAGCCGCCCGGACGCGACGCTGGAGGCGGTGCCGGTGAGCAGATGGCCCTCGACACCCTCCGGCAGGTCGTACTCCCCCGCCCCGTACGCCTGTGTGGACGCGCCCACGAAGACACCCGTGCGCGAGCCCCGCGCCGACGCCGGGTCGATCCCGGCCCGCTCGAACGCCTCCCACGAGGTCTCCAGCAGCAGCCGCTGCTGCGGGTCCATCGCGAGCGCCTCACGCGGCGAGATCCCGAAGAAGCCCGGGTCGAAGCGGCTCGCGTCGTACAGGAAGCCGCCCCCGCGGGCGTAGAACGTGCCCTCGCGCTCCGGGTCCGGGTCGTACAGCGACTCGATGTCCCAGCCGCGGTCGGTGGGGAAGCCGGAGATGGCGTCCTGGCCGTCCGCCACGAGCCGCCACAGCTCCTCGGGGCTGCCGACGCCGCCGGGGAACCGGCAGCTCATGCCGACGATCGCGATCGGTTCCCGGGACGCGTCGGTGAGCTGCTGGTTCTGTTTCCGCAGCCGCTCGGTTTCCTTCAGCGAGGCCCGCAGCGCGTCAACGAGCTTTTCGTTGGGGGTTGTCATCGTGTACTCCGTGCTTGGGCCCGCGTCAGGATTCGTTGCCGTCGAGGCTGTCGAGGTCGAGCGCCATGTCGATGAGGTGCTGGACGTCCATCTCGTCGATGGACTCCGCGTCGTCCTCGACGCGATTGGGGTCGGAAGTGGTGGCTTGTGGATCGGCCAGCCGGAGCAGCGTGTCCAGCAGCCCGGCCTCCCGGATCCGGCTCATCGGGATGGTGGCCAGGGTGCGGCGCAGCTCGGCGTCCTGCGGATCGGTGTCCGCGTAGGCCGGGGTATAGCCGTGGCCGTGGCCGGGGCCGTGGCCCGGTCCGTCCGGGATCAGCTCGGTCAGCAGATGCTCGGCGAGCGCGGCCGGTGTCGGGTAGTCGTAGACCAGGCTCGCGGGCAGCTTGAGGCCGGTGGCCGCGCCGAGCCGGGTGCGGAGTTCGACCGCGGTGAGCGAGTCGAAGCCCAGCTCGTTGAAGGCGCGGCGGGCCTCGACCTCATCGGCGGAGGCGTGGCCGAGTGCGCTGGCCACATGGCCGCGGACCACCTCGAGCACCGCGTCCTCGCGGTCGGCCCCGGACAGTCCGGCGAGCCGCTCGCGCAGCGCCGACGCGCCGTCCTTCGCCGCCGTGTCCGCCGACTCGCCCTCGCCGCCGCCCCGCAGGACCGTGGCAACCTGCGGCACATCGTCGATCAGCGGGCGGGGCCGGGCGGCGGTGAAGGCCGGGGCGAAACGCTCCCAGTCGACATCGGCCACGGTCACGGCGGTCTCCTCGCGGGAGAGCACCCGCTGGAAGGCGACCATGTTCAACTCCGGTGCCATCGGCGGCAGTCCACGGCGGCGCAGCTGCTCCTCCGCGTCGCCCTCGGCGGCCATACCGCCCTCCGCCCACGGGCCCCAGGCCACCGAGGTGGCGGTGAGACCGCGCGCCCGGCGCTGTTCGGCCAGCGCGTCCAGGAAGGCGTTCCCGGCCGCGTAGGCGCCCTGGCCGCCACTGCCCCACACCCCGGCGATCGAGGAGAAGAGCACAAAGGCGTCCAGCGGGTCGGCGTCCTCGCCGAAGAGGGCGTCGAGGTGGACCGCGCCGGTCGTCTTGGCCGCCACGATCCGGGCGAACTCCGGGAGTTCGGTGCCGGTGCCCGGCTCCTGCGAGATCCCGGCCGAGTGCACCACGGCCCGTACCGGAGTGCCGCCCACGGCCAGCTTCTCCACGAGCACGGCGAGCGCGTCCCGGTCGGCCACATCGCACGCCTCGACGGACACGGCGGTGTCGGTGCCGGACAGCTCGGCCACGATCTCGGCCGCGCCCGGCGCGTCGGGGCCACGGCGGCTGAGCAGCACCACGCGCTCGGCCCCGTTGTGAGCGAGCCAGCGGGCCACATGCCGCCCCAGGGCGCCCGTACCACCGGTCACCAGCACGGTGCCGCGCGGCGTCCAGGGCTCGGCGGCGGAGGTGGCGGCGGTGCGCGGGGCCGGGGCGAGGCGGCGTACGAACACACCGGTGGCGCGGATCGCCACCTGGTCCTCGTCGCCGGACCCGGCGAGCACGGCCGCGAGCCGGTCCAGCGCCCGCTCGTCCACCGTCTCCGGCAGATCGATCAGACCGCCCCAGCGCTCGGGCTGCTCCAGGGCGACCACCCGGCCGTAGCCCCAGACCTGGGCCTGGGTGGCGCTGTCCAGCCGGTCGGCGCCGCCGGTCGAGACCGCGCCCCGGGTGGCGCACCACAGCCGCGCCGGGCCGTCGTCGCCCCGCCGCGCCAGCGCCTCGGCCAGCGCACCGGTCAGCGCGAGGCCGACCGGCACCGCCGGATGCTCCGGATGCGGCCGCTCGTCCAGCGCCAGCAGGGACAGCACTCCGGCCACCGGGCCGTCGGCCGTCGCCGCGGCGAGGCGGTCGGCCACGGTCGCGGGGTCGGTGTCGACGGCGTCCAGTTCGACGCGTACGACCCGTACTCCGCGCCGTGTCAGATCGTCGGCCACCGCGGCGATCCGCGGATCGTCCGCGTGGCTCGCGGGGACGACGGTCAGCCAGGTGCCGGACGGGGCCGGGGAGCCCGACGGGCCCTGCGGACGCGGCTTCCACACCACGTTGTAGAGGTGGCCGTCGGCCGCGGACCGCTCGCGCTGGGCGCGGCGCCACGACGACAGGGCGGGCAGCACCGCGCTGAGCGGCTGATCGCCCTCGACCCGTAGCTCGGTGGCGAGCGACTCCCAGTCCTCGCTCTCCACGGCCTCCCAGAACCGCGCGTCCACCGTGTCCACGGCGCCCTCGGCCCGCGCCCCGGTCTCCAGGGCGTCCGGCCAGTAGCGGCGGCGCTGGAACGCGTACGTCGGCAGGTCCACGCGGTGTGCGCCGGTCCCGGCGAAGTACCCGGCCCAGTCCACCTCGGCGCCCCGGACATACGCCTGGGCGAGCGCGGCGGTGACGGTCTCGGCCTCGGCGCGGTCCTTGCGCAGCGCGGCGGCGAACCCGGCCGCGTCGGCGTCGGTGACGCACTCCTGGGCCATCGCGGTGAGCACACCGTCGGGGCCCAGCTCGACATAGGTGGTGACCCCCTGGGCCTCCAACGTCCGCACGCCATCGAGGAAGCGCACGGCCTCCCGGACGTGGCGCACCCAGAAGTCGGGGGTCGTGATCTCCTCGGCGCGGACGACGGTCCCGGTGAGGTTGGAGACGATCGGGATCCGCGAAGCCTCGTACGTGAGCCCCTCGGCCACCTCGCGGAACGCCTCCAACATGCCGTCCATGCGGGGCGAGTGGAAGGCGTGGCTCACGGCGAGGCGCTTCGTCTTACGGCCCTGCGCCTCGAAACCGGCCGCGATCGCGAGGGCCTCGTCCTCATCACCCGCGATGACGACGGAGTTCGGCCCGTTGAGCGCGGCAATGCTCACCCGCTCGGTCAGCAGCGGCGCCACCTCCTCCTCCGACGCCTGGACGGCGAACATCGCGCCACCGGCGGGCAGCTCCTGCATCAGACGGCCACGCGCGGCCACCAACTTCGCCGCGTCCGCCAGCGACAACACACCCGCCACATGCGCGGCGGCCAGCTCACCAATCGAATGCCCCGAAAGGAAGTCCGCCTTCAGACCCCACGCCTCGACAAGACGGAACAACGCCACCTCGACCGCGAACAGCGCGGGCTGAGTGAACCCGGTCCGGTCCAGCGCCTCGGCGTCCTCCCCGAACAGCACATCCCGCAGCGGCCGCTCCACGTGCGCGTCCAGCTCCGCACAGACCGCGTCCAGTGCCTCGGCGAACACCGGGTAGGCGTCGTACAGCTCACGCCCCATCCCCAGCCGCTGACTCCCCTGCCCGGTGAAGAGGAACGCCAGCTTGCCACCGGACACCGAGCCCTCGACGAGCCCCGTGGCGTCGCGCCCCTCGGCCAGCGCCGCGAGCTGCTCGCCGAGCAGGTCGCCGTCCCGGCCGAGCAGGACGGCCCGGTGTTCCAGGGCGGCGCGGGAGGTGGCCAGGGAGTAGGCGAGGTCGAGCGGGCGCGGCGACTCGGCCCCTGCGTCCGCGTCCACGGAGGGGCGCAGCCGTGCGGCCTGGTCCCGTAGCGCGTCCTCGGTACGGGCCGAGACCGGCCAGGCGAGGACGGGCAGGGAGCGCTCCGGAGCGGGTGCGGAGACCGCGTTCGCGGCCGGGGCCTGCTCGATGATGGCGTGCGAGTTGGTGCCGCTGAAGCCGAACGAGGACACGCCCGCGCGGCGCGGACGGCCGGTCTCCGGCCAGGGCCGGGCCTCGGTCAGCAGCTCGATGTCGCCCGCCGACCAGTCGACGTGCGGGGTGGGCTCGCTGACGTGCAGGGTCCGCGGCAGCACCCCGTGGCGCATCGCCATGACCATCTTCATGATGGCGGCGGCGCCCGCCGCGGCCTGGGTGTGGCCGATGTTGGACTTCGCCGAGCCCAGCCACAGCGGCCGGCCCTCGGGCCGGTCCTGGCCGTAGGTGGCGAGCAGCGCCTGTGCCTCGATCGGGTCGCCCAGCGCCGTACCGGTGCCGTGGGCCTCCACGACGTCGATGTCCGCGGGCGACAGCCCGGCGTTGGCGAGGGCCTGCCGGATGACGCGCTGCTGGGACGGGCCGTTGGGCGCCGTCAGACCGTTCGACGCGCCGTCCTGGTTGATGGCGGTGGAGCGCAGGACGGCGAGCACCGGATGGCCGTTCCTGCGGGCGTCCGAGAGCCGCTCCACCAGGAAGACGCCCGCGCCTTCGGCCCAGTTGGTGCCGTCCGCGTCACCGGAGAACGCCTTGATCCGGCCGTCGGCGGCCAGTCCGCGCTGCCGGCTGAACTCCAGGAAGGCGCCCGGCGTCGACATCACCGAGACGCCACCGGCCAGCGCGAGCGAGCATTCGCCGCCGCGCAGCGCCTGCGCGGCCAGGTGCAGCGCCACCACCGACGACGAGCAGGCGGTGTCGATGGTGACCGCCGGGCCTTCGAGCCCGAAGGCGTAGGAGAGGCGGCCGGAGGCCACGCTGGAGGAGTTGCCGGTGCCGAGGTGTCCTTCGAGGCCCTGCGGCTCGTTCAGCCACAGCGTCAGATAGTCCCGGTCGTTGGAGCCGATGTAGACGCCGGTGCTGGTGCCGCGCAGCGTGGCCGGGTCGATCCCGGCCCGCTCGAACGCCTCCCAGGACGTCTCCATCAGCAGCCGCTGTTGCGGATCCATGGCGAGGGCCTCACGCGGCGAGATGCCGAAGAACGAGGCGTCGAAGTCGGCCACGTCGTGCAGGAAACCGCCCTCGCGGGTGTAGCTGGTGCCCTCGCGGTCGGGGTCGTCGCTGTAGAGGGTGGCGAGGTCCCAGCCGCGGTCGGCGGGGAACGGGGTGATCGCGTCCTCACCGGCCAGCAGCAGCTGCCACAGCTCCTCGGGCGACCGTACGCCGCCGGGGAAACGGCAGCTCATCGCGACGATCGCGATCGGGTCCTCGCGGTCCACGGCGCTGAGCACCCGGTCGGGGACGATCGCCGCGGCCGTGTCCCCGACGATCTCCTCGCGCAGATGGCCCGCCAGGGCGGTCGAGGTGGGGTAGTCGAAGACGAGCGTCGGCGGCAGCCGCAGCCCGGTCGCCTCGCGCAGCAGATTGCGCAGTTCGACGGCGGTCAGGGAGTCGAAGCCCAGGTCCTTGAAGGCCCGACCCTCCTCGACGGCCTGCGGGCCCGCATAGCCGAGGACGGCCGCCACCTGGGTACGGACCAGGTCCAGCAGCAGCCGGTCCCGCTCGGCCTCGCTCAGCCCGGCCAGCCGCTCCGCCAGCGCGGAACCGCCGCCCGCGGCGGCGTCCACCGCGCGGCGCACCGGGACCCGCACCAGCCCGCGCAGCAGCGGCGCGAGCGCGCCCGCGGCGGCCTGGGCGCGCAGCGCCACGGCGTCCACCCGCATCGGGACCGGTGCCACCTCGTCCGTGGTGAGCGCCGAGTCCAGGAGCGCCAGGCCCTCCGCCGGGGACAGCGGCGGCAGTCCGGCGCGCCGCATCCGGCTGATGTCGGCCTCGTCCAGGCCACCGGCCATACCGGCGCCCGCCCAGGGGCCCCAGGCCAGCGAGACGGCGGGGCGGCCCTCGGCCCGGCGGTGTGCGGCCAGGGCGTCCAGGAAGGCGTTGGCGGCCGCGTAGTTGCCCTGGCCCGGGGTGCCGAACACGCCCGAGGCAGAGGAGAAGAGGACGAAGGCGGTCAGGTCCAGGTCGCGGGTGAGCTCATGGAGGTTCCACGCCGCGTCCACCTTCGGACGCATCACATGGTCGACACGCTCGGGCGTCAGCGAACCGATCACACCGTCGTCCAGCACACCGGCCGTGTGCACCACGGCCGTCAGCGGATGCTCGGCGGGAACGGTGGCGAGGGTCGCGGCCAGCGCGCCCCGGTCCGCCACATCACAGGCGGCCCAGACCACCTCGGCACCCAACCCGGTGAGCTCGGCGGCGAGTTCAGCGGCACCCGGCGCCCGCTCACCACGCCGGCTCACCAGCAGCAGATGCCGAACACCACGCTCCGCCACCAGATGCCGGGCCACCAGACCGCCCAGCGAACCGGACGCACCGGTCACCAGCACCGTCCCGGCCGCGCCGAAGTCGGCCGCCATGCCCGCCTCTTCCGCGACCGGCACCCTGGCCAGCCGCGGGATGCGGACCACGCCCGCACGGACGGCGAGCTGCTCCTCGCCCGCCGCCAGCGCGGCCGGGAGCGCCGCGAGCGACGTGTCCTGGCCGTCGATGTCCAGGAGCACGAAGCGGTCCGGGTTCTCGGCCTGCGCCGTGCGCAGCAGACCCCACACCGCGGACTGCGCCGGATCGCGCACCGGCTCGCCCTCGCCGAGGGTCATGAACACCAGCCGCGAGGTGGCAAACCGCTCATCGGCCAGCCACTGATGGAGCAGGCCCAGCACCTGGGTGGTGGCCTGGTGCGCCGTGGTGGCGGGCGAGGGGCTTTCCCCCACCCCGCCCCTTCCCGCGGCATCGATATGCGGCTCCGCCGCGTGGAGGGGCTCCGCCCCTTGAACCCCACCGGGGCTCCGCCCCGGACCCCGGTCCTCAAGCGCCGGACGGGCTTGAATTGCCGCACCCGGTCGTTCAAGTGCCGGGCACACCACTACGTACTCCGGCAGCGCCATTCCGGAATCGACGGCCTCGCCCAGCTCCGCGAGGTCCGCGTATGCCGTGGCACCCAACCCGAACGCATCCGTGCCCAGCACCGCCCAGCGACCGCCGCCGGACGCGCCGGCGCCCGCTCCGGCCGGGAGTTCGATCCACTCCACGCGGAACAGCGACTCGTGGTAGGCCGCCCGCGCGGCCCGCACCTGCTCCGCCGATACGGCGCGCAGGACCAGCGAGTCCACGGCGGCGACCGGCGCCCCGGCCGAGTCCGCGATCTCCAGCCGGACGCCGTCCGCGCCCCGCAGCACCAGCCGCACCCGCAGCGCCGAGGCACCGCTCGCGTACAGCGCCACACCGCTCCAGGCGAACGGCAGCCGCCCCTGGTCGTCGCCGTCGCCCAGGCCGAGCGCGTGCAGCGCCGAGTCCAGCAGCGCCGGGTGCAGCCCGTACGCCTGCACCTCGGAGGCGATGGACTCGTCGAGCCGGACCTCGGCGAAGAGTTCGTCCCCGCGCCGCCAGGCGGCCGTGAGCCCCCGGAACACCGGGCCGTACCGCAGCCCGCCGTCCGCGAGGGCCGCGTACAGCTCCTCCGTACGGGCCGCCTCGGCGCCCTGCGGCGGCCACGCGGTCAGCGCGAACGAGGGCCGGGGCGCGCCCGAGGCGAGCACACCGTCGGCGTGTCGCGTCCACGGCTCCTCGGCCGGGGCGTCCTCCGCGCGGGACAGCACGGTCAGCGACCGCCGCCCGGCGCCGTCGGGCGCGCCGACGGTGAGCTGAAGCCGGATACCGCCGTGTGCGGGCAGCACCAGCGGGGCGTGCAGGGTCAGCTCGTCGAGCAGGTCACAGCCGACCTGGTCACCGGCGCGGACCGCCAGCTCCACGAAGGCGGTGCCGGGCAGCACCACGGCGTCCCGCACCACATGGTCGGCCAGCCACGGATGGGTGTCGAGACCCAGCCGTCCGGTGAACACCAGGCCATCGGACTCCGCCAGCGGCACGGTCGCGCCGAGCAGCGGGTGCCCCGCCAACTCCAGCCCCACGGACGCCACATCACCCACGGAGGCCGCACCCGGCTCCAGCCAGAACCGCTCGTGCTGGAAGGCGTACGTCGGCAGATCCACGCGGTTGGCGCCGGTCCCGGCGAAGTACGCGGCCCAGTCCACCGCCACACCGCGTACGTGTGCGCGGGCGACGGCGGTGGTCAGCGCCTCGGCCTCCGGGCGGTCCTTGCGCAGCGCGGCGATGAACCCGGCGTCCTCGCCGGTCACACACTCCTGCGCCATCGCGGTGAGCACACCGTCCGGGCCCAGCTCGATGAACGTGGTGACGCCCTTGGCTTCGAGGGTGCGCACACCGTCGAGGAAGCGCACGGCCTCGCGGACGTGGCGCACCCAGAAGTCGGCGGTCGCGATCTCCTCGGCGGACACCACACCACCGGTCAGATTCGACACGATGGGGATCTTCGGCGCCTCGTACGAAAGCCCCCGCGCCACCTCGCGGAACGCGTCCAACATCCCGTCCATGCGGGGTGAGTGGAAGGCGTGGCTGACCGTGAGCCGCTTGGTCTTACGGCCCCGCGCCTCGAAACCGGCCGCGATCTCAAGCGCCGCGTCCTCGTCACCCGCGATGACGACGGAAGTGGGTCCGTTGAGCGCGGCGATCGACACCCGCTCGGTCAGCAGCGGCGCCACCTCGTCCTCCGACGCCTGCACCGCGACCATCGCGCCACCCGCCGGAAGCTCCTGCATCAACCGGCCACGCGCGGCCACCAGCTTCGCCGCGTCCGCGAGCGACAGCACACCCGCCACATGCGCGGCGGCCAACTCACCAATCGAGTGCCCCGACAGATAGTCGGCCCGCAGACCCCACGCCTCGACAAGACGGAACAGCGCCACCTCGATCGCGAACAAAGCGGGCTGGGTGAACCCGGTCCGGTCCAGCGCCTCGGCGTCCTCCCCGAACAACACATCCCGCAGCGGCCGTTCGAGATGCGCGTCCAGCTCCGCACACACCGCGTCCAGCGCCTCCGCGAACACCGGATAGGCGTCGTACAGCTCACGCCCCATCCCCAGCCGCTGACTCCCCTGCCCCGTGAACAGGAACGCCGTCTCCCCCTCGGCGACCGTCCCCTCGACAAGACCCGGCGCGGACTCACCCCGCGCCAGCGCCTCCAGAGCGGCGGTCAGCCCGGCGCGGTCCTCGCCCACGATCACCGCGCGTCGCTCCAGCGCCGCCCGGCCGGTGGCCAGTGAGTGGCTCACATCGGCGGTGCTGAGGGCGGGTTCGCGGTCGAGGTGGGAGGCGAGGCGGCGGGCGTTGTCGCGCAGCGCCGCCGCGTTCCTGGCGGACAGGGTCCACGGCAGCACGGCGGCGGTGACCTTCGCGGCGTTCACGGCCGGGGTGGTGTCCCCGTCCGGTGCCGGAAAGTCTTCCGGTGCGGGGGCCTGCTCCAGGATGGTGTGGGCGTTGGTGCCGCTCACGCCGAAGGCGGAGACTCCGGCCCGGCGCGGCCTGCCGGTCTCGTCCCAGGGGCGGGCCTCGGTCAGCAGGGACACCTCGCCCGCCGTCCAGTCGACGGTCGGGGACGGCTGGTCGACGTGGAGGGTCTTGGGCAGGACGCCGTGGCGTATGGCCATGACCATCTTGATGATGCCCGCGACACCCGCGGCCGCCTGGGCGTGGCCGAGGTTGGACTTGAGCGAGCCCAGCCACAGCGGCCTGCCCTCGGGGCGCTCCTGGCCGTAGGTGGCGAGCAGCGCCTGCGCCTCGATGGGGTCGCCCAGTGTGGTGCCCGTGCCATGCGCCTCGACGACGTCGATCTCGGCGGCGGACAGCCGGGCGTTCTCCAGGGCCTGGCGGATGACGCGCCGCTGGGAGGGGCCGTTGGGCGCGGTCAGACCGTTGGACGCGCCGTCCTGGTTGACCGCGCTGCCGCGCACCACGGCCAGCACCGGGTGGCCGTTCTTGCGCGCGTCGGAAAGCCGCTCGACCAGCAGTACGCCGACGCCTTCGGACCAGCCGGTGCCGTCCGCCGACGCGGCGAAGGACTTGCAGCGGCCGTCGGGGGCGAGGCCGCGCTGACGGCTGAACTCCACGAACACATCGGGGTTGGGCATCACCGTGACGCCGCCGACGAGTGCGAGCGAACATTCGCGCTGCCGCAGCGCCTGGGTCGCCCAGTGCAGGGCGACCAGCGACGAGGAGCATGCGGTGTCGATCGTGGCGGCCGGACCTTCGAGGCCGAAGGTGTAGGCGATACGGCCGGACAGCACGCTGGTGGCACCGCCGGTGAGCAGCAGGCCCTCCAGCTCCTGCGGCGCGCCCTGGACATCGGAGCCGTAGCCCATGGCCGCGGCGCCCACGTAGACGCCGGTTCGGCTGCCCTTGACGGAGGTCGGGTCGATTCCCGCGCGCTCGAACGCCTCCCAGGACGTTTCCAGCAGCAGCCGCTGCTGCGGGTCCATGGCGAGGGCCTCACGCGGTGAAATACCGAAGAATCCGGGGTCGAATTCGGCGACGCCGTCGAGGAATCCACCGCCGCTGTTGTAGAAGGTGCCCTTGCGGTCGGGGTCCGGATCGGCCAGTCCCTCGATGTCCCAGCCGCGGTCGGCGGGGAATCCGGAAATGGCGTCACCGCCCTCCGCGACCAGCTGCCACAGGTCCTCGGGCGAACCGACGCCGCCGGGGAATCGGCAGCTCATCGCGGTGATCGCGATCGGTTCCTGCGCGTCCGCCTCCACCTCGGTCAGGCGGCGACGGGTCCGGCGCAGCTCAGTGGTCATCCACTTCAGATTGTCGAGGAGCTTCTCTTCGTTCGCGCTAGCCACGGAAACGTCACCTCCTGAGGTCAGTTGAATTGTGGGCGGTCATCACGTCAGGACCTTCCGAATTCATTGTTGATGATGTCGAAAATGTCTTCGGCGGAGGCGGCGTCGAGGTCGAGTTCATCGTCGTCGGCACCGTCGGCACCCGCCGCGTTTCCGGTTTCGTTCCAGGTCCGCAGCAGCGCTTCGAGCCGCGCGGTGACCCGCTCGCGTTCCGTCGCGTCGTCGGAGACATGGGAAAGGGCGAATTCCAGCTTGTCGATTTCGGCGAGGGCCGGGAGTTCGGGTGTGGTGTCCTCGCCGAGGAGGTCGGCGCGCAGCACACCGGCGAGCACGCCGGGCGTCGGGTGGTCGAAGACCAGGGTGGCGGTGAGCTGGAGCCCGGTGGCCGCGTTGAGCCGGTTGCGGAGTTCGACGGCGGTGAGCGAGTCGAAGCCCAGCTCCTTGAAGGCCCGGCCCGCCTGGACGGCCGTGGTGTCGTCGTGTCCGAGGACGGCGGCGACCTCCGTACGGACGAGGTCCAGCAGGGCCCGCTCGGCCTCGGGCCCGGTGAGCCCGGCGAGCCGCTGCCGCAGGGACTCCGCCGGTGCCTCGGCGGTGCCGCCGTCCGCGCCCTCCGCCGGGTCCGGTGCGAGGGCGGCCCGGACCTCGGGCAGGTCGGCGATGAGCGGACGGGGGCGGGCCGCGGTGAAGGCGGGGGCGAAGCGGCCCCAGTCCACGTCGGCCACGGCCACGGCGGTCTCGTTCCGGTCCAGCGCCTGCTGGAGGGCGGCGATGGCGTCGTGCGGGGCCATCACCGGCAGACCGCGGCGGCGCAGTTGCTCGGCTGCCTCGTCATCGGCGACGAGCCCGCCGTCCGCCCACGGGCCCCAGGCCACGGAGGTGGCGGTGAGACCGCGCGCCCGGCGCTGTTCGGCCAGCGCGTCCAGGAACGCGTTCCCGGCCGCGTAGGCGCCCTGGCCGCCACTGCCCCACACCCCGGCGATCGAGGAGAAGAGCACAAAGGCGTCCAGCTCGGTGTCGCCGAGCAGCGCGTCCAGATGGGCCGCGCCCGCCACCTTGGCGGCCACCACATCGGCGACATCGGCCGGTGTGGTCTCCGCGAGCGGTGCGAACTGCCCGGCGCCCGCCGTGTGCACGACGGCGGTGAGCGGGTGGTGCGGGTGTGCGTCGCGGATGCGGGTCAGCAGCCCGGCGACCGCGTCCCGGTCGGTGACATCGCAGGCGACGACGGTCACCTGGGCGCCCTTCCCGGTGAGTTCGGCCGTGAGCTGGTCGGCGCCGGGGGCGTCGGGGCCCCGGCGGCTGGTGAGCACCACCTGCTCGGCGCCGTTGTCCACCAGCCAGCGGGCCACATGGGCGCCCAGCGCGCCGGTGCCGCCGGTGACCAGGACCGTGCCACGGGGCCGCCAGGGCGCGCCGGTGGCCGGGGTGGACTCGGCGTGGGCGATGCGGCGGGCCAGGATTCCGGCCGTACGGATCGCCAGCTGGTCCTCGTGGCCGTCGCCGTGTCCGCCGAGCACACCGGCAAGGCGGTCGGCGGCCCGTTCGTCCAGCGTGGCGGGCAGGTCGAGCAGACCGCCCCAGCGCTCCGGGTGCTCCAGCGCCACCACCCGGCCCAGGCCCCAGATCTGCGCCTGTGCGGCGCTGCCGACCGGCTCCGAGGCCGCGGTGGAGACGGCGCCGGTGGTGGCGCACCACAGCGGGGCGTCCAGGCCCGCGTCGCCGAGCGCCTGCACCAGCACTCCGGTGCGCAACAGCCCGGTGGGCACGGCGGGGTGGTCGGGGTGCGCCCGCTCATCCAGCGCGAGCAGCGAGAGCACACCGTGTACGGGCTCCTCCGCGGCGGCCCGGCGGATCCGGTCGGCCAGGGCGTCCCGGTCGAGGTCCGCGCCGTCGGCCGGGCCATCGGCCGGGGTGAGGCGCCGGATGTCGGCGCCCCGGTCGGCCAGCGCGTCCACGACGCGCCGCACGGCCTCGGCGTGGCCCGCGGCCGCGGCCGGTTCGGCCACCAGCCAGACGCCGGGGGCGGCCGCGAGCCGCGGCTCCTCCAGCGGCTTCCAGGTGACGCGGTAGCGCCGGCCGTCGAGCGCGGACTGCTCGCGCTCACGCCGCCGCCACGCGGACAGCGCCGGGAGCAGCGCGCTGAGCGGCTGGTCCACGTCGATGCCCACCGCGTCCGACAGCGAGGCGAGGTCATCGCTCTCGACCGCCTCCCAGAACCGGGCACCGGCCGTGTCGACGGCCGCGGCCTCCTCGCCGGACGTGTGCCGCGGGGTGCCCTCCAGCCAGTAGCGGCGCCGCTGGAACGCGTACGTGGGCAGGTCGACGCGGTGCGCGCCGGTCCCGGCGAACAGCGCCGCCCAGTCCAGGGCCGCGCCCCGCACATGCAGCGTGGCGAGGGCGCCGGTCAGCGTCTCCGGCTCGGGGCGCCCGGCGCGCAGCACGGGCACGAAGGCCACCTCCTCGGCGCCTTCGGCCCCGGCGGTGACGCAGTCCTGCGCCATGGCGGACAGCACCCCGTCCGGGCCCAGTTCGACGTAGGTGGTGACGCCCTGGGCCTCCAGCGTCCGCACCCCGTCGAGGAAGCGCACGGCGTGGCGGACGTGGCGCACCCAGTAGTCGGCGGCCATGCCCAGCTCGTCGGTCACCGGCTGCCCGGTGACGGTGGAGACGATCGGGATGCGCGGCGCGCCGTACCTCAGCCCCTCGGCGACCTTGCGGAACTCGGCGAGCATGCCGTCCATCAGCGGGGAGTGGAACGCGTGGCTCACGGCGAGCCGCTTGGTCTTGCGGCCCCGCGCCTCGAACGACGCGGCAACCTCGAGCGCCGCGTCCTCATCGCCCGCGATGACCACCGACGTGGGCCCGTTGAGCGCGGCGATGCCGACGCGGTCGGTCAGCAGCGGCTCGACCTCATCCTCCGCCGCCTGCACCGCGATCATCGCGCCACCCGCGGGCAGCTCCTGCATCAGACGGCCGCGGGCGGCCACCAGCGCGGCGGCGTCCTCCAGCGACAGCACCCCGGCCACATGTGCCGCGGCCAGCTCGCCGATCGAGTGCCCGGCCAGGAGGTCCGGCCGCAGCCCGGCGGCCTCGGCCAGCCGGAACAGCGCCACCTCGACGGCGAACAGCGCGGGCTGGGTGAACCCGGTCCGGTCCAGCGGGGCCTTGTCGTCGCCGAACAGCACGTCGTACAGCGGCCGTTCGAGGTGGCGGTCCAGCTCGGCGCAGACCGCGTCCAGCGCCTCCGCGAAGACCGGGCTGGCCTCGTACAGTTCACGGCCCATGCCGAGCCGCTGGCTGCCCTGCCCGGTGAAGAGCACGGCGGTGCGCCCCTCGGCGGGGACGCCCCGGATCAGCTGCGCGGCGGACTCGCCACGCGCGAGGGCGGTGAGGCCCGCGAGCAGCCGGTCCCGGTCCGGGCCGAGGACCACCGCGCGGTGCTCCAGGGCGGACCTGGTGGTGGCCAGGGAGTACGCCACGTCCACCGCGTCCAGCCCGGCCTCGGCCTCGACGTGGGCGCGCAGCCGCTCGGCCTGGGCCCGCAGCGCGTCCTCGCCCTTGGCCGACAGCGGCCAGGCCACCACATCGGGCCGCATGAGCGGGCGCCGTGGTGTGCTTTCGGCCGGCTCGTCGTCAACCGGGGCCTGCTCCAGAACGGTATGGGCGTTGGTGCCGCTGAAGCCGAACGAGGAGACGCCGGCCCGGCGCGGACGGCCGGTCTCCGGCCACTCCACCTGCTCGGTCAGCAGCGACACCGCACCCGTCGACCAGTCCACATGCGGCGACGGCTCGTCCACGTGCAGGGTGCGCGGCAGCACACCGTGGCGCATCGCCAGCACCATCTTGATGACACCCGCGACACCGGAGGCGGCCTGGGTGTGCCCGATGTTGGACTTGATGGCGCCGAGCCACAGCGGCCGCTCCGCGTCCCGGTCCCGGCCGTAGGTGGCCAGCAGCGCCTGCGCCTCGATCGGGTCGCCGAGCCGGGTGCCGGTGCCGTGCGCCTCCACCGCGTCCACATCGCCGGTCGTCAGTCCGGCACCGGCCAGCGCCTGGCGGATGACGCGCTGCTGGGCGGGGCCGTTGGGCGCGGTCAGACCGTTGGAGGCGCCGTCCTGGTTGATGGCCGAGCCACGGACGATCGCCAGTACGGGGTGGCCGTTCTCGCGGGCGTCCGACAGCCGCTCCACGAGCAGCATGCCGACGCCCTCGCCCCAGCCGGTGCCGTCCGCACCCGCCGCGAACGCCTTGCAGCGCCCGTCGGCCGCCAGCCCGCGCTGACGGCTGAACTCGATGTACGCGCCGGGGCTGGACATGACCGTCACACCGCCCGCGAGCGCGAGCGAGCACTCGCCCTGGCGCAGCGCCTGGATCGCCCAGTGCAGCGCCACCAGCGACGACGAGCAGGCCGTGTCGACCGTGACCGCCGGGCCCTCCAGACCGAAGGTGTAGGCGAGCCGGCCGGAGACCACGCTGGCCGCGTTGCCCGTGCCCAGGTAGCCCTCGACGCCCTCGGGGACGGTGTGCAGCGAGGCGTCGTAGTCCTGCCCGTTGGAGCCGACGAAGACCCCGGCGGAGGTGCCGCGCAGCGTCGCCGGGTCGATGCCCGCGCGCTCGAACGCCTCCCAGGACGTCTCCAGCAGCAGCCGCTGCTGCGGATCCATGGCGAGCGCCTCACGCGGCGAGATCCCGAAGAACCCGGCGTCGAAGTGGCCCGCCTCGTAGAGGAAACCGCCCTCGCGGGCGTAGAAGGTGCCACGGTGGTCGGGGTCCGGGTCGTACAGCGCGTCCAGGTCCCAGCCGCGGTCCGCCGGGAACTCGGCGATCGCGTCCCCGCCCGCGGTGAGCAGCTGCCACAGCTCCTCGGGCGACCGCACCCCGCCCGGGAAGCGGCAGCTCATCGCGACGATCGCGATCGGGTCGTCATCGGCCGCCGTCGTCACGGCCGTCGAGCGCGTGGACTCGGCGGCGGTGTCGGCGCTCGCGCCCGTGTCCGTGCCGATGAGCTCGCCGCGCAGATAGCCCGCGAGGGCGGAGGCCGTCGGATAGTCGAAGACCAGGGTCGCGGGCAGCTGGACGCCGCTCGCGGCACCGAGCCGGTTGCGCAGCTCGACGGCGGTCAGCGAGTCGAAGCCCAGCTCGCCGAAGGCCCGGTCGGCCCCGATGGACTCCGAGCCGTCGTGTCCGAGCACCGCGGCCACCTGCGTACGGACCAGGTCCAACAGCAGCCGGTCGCGCTCCGCCTCGCCCAGCCCGGCCAGCCGGGCGGCGAGCGAGGAGCCGTCGGCCGCGGGCTCGGCGGCGGCGTCCTCCGCCGCCGCGCGGATCTCGGGGAGGTCCGCGAGCAGGCGGCTGGGCCGTGCGGCGGTGAAGTCCGGCGCGAACCGGTCCCAGTCGATGTCCGCGACGGTCACCACGGTGTCGTCGAGATCGAGCGCCCGCTGGAGCGCGCCGATCGCCAACTCGGCGTCCATCGGCGGCAGTCCGCCCCGGCGCAGCCGCTGCTCCAGCGCGCCGTCCGTGGCCATCCCGCCCTCGGCCCACGGGCCCCAGGCGATCGAAGTGGCGGGCAGGCCCTCGGCGCGCCGCCGCTCGGCGAGCGCGTCCACGTAGGCGTTGGCGGCGGCGTAGTTGCCCTGCCCCGGGGCGCCGAACGTGCCGCTGGTCGAGGAGAACAGCACAAAGGCCGACAGCTCCCGATCGCGCGTCAGCTCGTCCAGATGCGCCGCGGCGACCGCCTTGGCACGCAGTACGGCCGTGAAGCGCTCGGGGGTGAGCGAGTCCAGTACGCCGTCGTCCAGCACCCCCGCCGTGTGCACCACACCGGTCAGCGGCAGCTCGGCCGGAATGGCGTCGAGGAGCCGCGCGAGCGCGTCCCGGTCGGCCACATCGCATGCGGCCACCGTCACCCGGGCGCCGGAGGCGGCGAGTTCATCGCGGAGTTCGACCGCGCCGGGGGCGTCCAGGCCACGGCGGCTGGTGAGCAGCAGGTGCCCGGCGCCGTTCGCCACCAGCCAGCGGGCCACCTGCGCGCCCAGCGCGCCCGTACCGCCGGTGACCAGGGTCGTACCGGCGCCCGGCGTCCAGGAGCCACCGTCGGAGCCGGGCGCGGACGCCCTGACCAGACGGCGTCCGAACACGCCCGACGCGCGCACCGCGACCTGGTCCTCGCCACCGGCACCGGCCAGCACCTCCGCCAGCCGCCCCAGCGCACGCTCATCGGCCGCCGCCGGGAGGTCCACCAGACCGCCCCAGCGCTCGGGCACCTCCAGCGCGGCCACCCGGCCGAGACCCCACAGCCGCGCCTGCGCGGGGCTGACCATGCCGTCCGAACGGCCCACGGCCACCGCGCCCCGCGTGGCCACCCACAGCGGCACGCCGACACCCATGTCGCCCAGGGCCTGCGTCAGCGCGGCCGTCCGCGGCAGCCCCTCTCCGTCGCCGTCCGCGAGGGCGAGCAGGGACAGCACACCGCCGGTCACGGCCTCGTCGCCGATGGCGGCGGCCAGCCGTTCGGCCAACGCCGCGCGGTCGTCGCCGGCGGGCAGCTCCACGCGGTGTACGTCGGCACCGCGGTCGTTCAGCATCCGTACGGCGCCCTCGACCCAGGCGTCCTCGGCCGCCTCGGCCGGGACCACCACGAGCCAGCCGCCGCTCGGGGACGCGGTGGCGCGGTCGGTCACCGGCTTCCACGACACCCGGTAGCGCCAGCCGTCCACCGTCGAACGCTCCGACTGCTGCCGCCGCCACGAGGAGAGGGACGGCAGCAGGGCCTCCAGCGCGCCGTTGCTCTCGGTGCCGAGGTTCAGGGTCTCGGCGAGCGAGGCCAGATCCTCGCGCTCGACGGCCTCCCAGAAGCGGGCATCGACCGCGTCCTGAGCCGTGGCGCCGGGGGTGGCGGTGGCCGCCGACCGTACGTCCAGCCAGTACCGGCGGCGCTGGAAGGCGTACGTCGGCAGCTCCACGCGCCGGACGGCGGTTCCGCCGTAGAACGCCTCCCAGTCCAGGGCCACGCCCCGGACGTGCAGGGCGGCGAGGGCGGTGGTGACGGTCTCGGCCTCGGGGCGGTCCTTGCGCAGCGCGGCGGCGAACGCGGCGTCCCCGCCGGTCACACACTCCTGCGCCAGCGCGGAGAGGACACCGTCGGGGCCGAGTTCGAGGTAGGTGGTGACGCCCTGGGCCTCCAACGTCCGCACACCGTCCAGGAAGCGGACCGCTTCACGGACGTGGCGCACCCAGAAGTCGGGGGTCGCGATCTCGTCCGGGGAGACGATGGTGCCGGTGAGGTTGGAGACGATCGGGATACGCGGGGCCTCGTACGACAGGCCCTGCGCCACCTCGCGGAACGCGTCCAGCATGCCGTCCATACGCGGCGAGTGGAACGCGTGGCTCACGGTGAGCCGCTTGGTCTTACGGCCTCGAGCCTCGAACGACGCCGCGATCTCCAGCGCCGCGTCCTCGTCACCGGCGATGACGACCGAGGTGGGACCGTTGAGCGCGGCGATCGAGACACGCTCGGTCAGCAGCGGCGCCACCTCGTCCTCCGACGCCTGGACGGCGACCATCGCGCCACCCGCCGGAAGCTCCTGCATCAGACGGCCACGCGCCGCCACCAGCTTCGCCGCGTCCGCGAGCGAGAGCACACCCGCCACATGCGCGGCGGCCAGCTCACCGATCGAATGGCCGGAGAGGAAGTCGGGCCGCAGCCCCCACGCCTCCACCAGCCGGAACAGCGCCACCTCGACCGCGAACAAAGCGGGCTGAGTGAACCCGGTCCGATCCAGGGCAGCCGCGTCGTCCGCGAACACCACGGTCTTCAAAGGCCGCTCAAGATGTGCGTCCAGCTCATCGCAGACCGCGTCCAGCGCCTCCGCGAACACCGGATAGGCGTCATACAGCTCACGCCCCATCCCCAGCCGCTGACTCCCCTGCCCCGTGAACAGGAACGCCAGCTTCCCGGCCACCGGCGAGCCCTGCACCAGGCCATTGGCCGGTTCGCCTGAGGCCAGCGCCTCCAGGGTGCGCAGGAAGCCCTCGCGGCCGTCGGCCACCAGCACCGCGCGGTCCTCGAACGCGGCGCGCCCGGCGGCCAGGGTGTAGCCGATGGCGGCCAGGTCCGTGTCCTCGTCGGCGGAGCGCAGCCGGTCGCGCAGGCGGCGGGCCTGGTCGCGCAGCGCGTCCTGGCCCACGGCCGACAGCGGCCACGGCAGCACCGGCGGTACGGCGGACGGCCGCGCCACCGCGCCGTCGTGGTCCTCGGCGGCCGGGGGCTGCTCGATGATGGTGTGCGCGTTGGTGCCGCTGATGCCGAACGAGGACACGCCCGCGCGGCGCGGACGGCCGGTGTCCGGCCACTCCATCCGCTCCGTCAGCAGCGAGACCGCGCCGTCTTCCCACTCGACGTTCGGCGACGGCTCGTCCACGTGCAGCGTCTGCGGCAGCACACCGTGGCGCATCGCCATCACCATCTTGATGATGCCCGCGACACCCGCGGCGGCCTGTGTGTGGCCGATGTTGGACTTGATGGAGCCGAGCCACAGGGGCTGGTCGGCGTCCCGCTCCCGGCCGTAGGTGGCCAGCAGTGCCTGCGCCTCGATCGGGTCGCCGAGTGTCGTACCCGTACCGTGCGCCTCGACGACGTCCACCTCACCGGCCGACAGCCCGGCGGCGGCCAGCGCCTGCCGGATGACGCGCTGCTGGGACGGACCGTTCGGCGCCGTCAGACCGTTGGAGGCACCGTCCTGGTTGATCGCGCTGCCCCGCACGACCGCCAGCACCGGGTGGCCGTTCTTCCGCGCGTCCGAGAGCCGCTCCACGAGCAGCATGCCCGCGCCCTCGCCCCAGCCCGTGCCGTCCGCCGACGCCGCGAACGACTTGCACCGGCCGTCGGTGGCCAGGCCGCGCTGACGGCTGAAGTCGATGAACGTCTCGGGTGTGGCCATGACCGCCACACCACCGGCCAGCGCCATCGTGCACTCGCCCGCGCGCAGCGCCTGGATCGCCCAGTGCAGCGCCACCAGCGACGACGAGCACGCCGTGTCGACCGTGACCGCCGGGCCCTCCAGACCGAAGGTGTACGCCACCCGGCCGGAGGCGATGGAGCCCGCGTTGCCGGTGCCGATGTAGCCCTCGACACCGTCGGGGATGCCGTCGAGGCCGGTCACATAGTCGTGGTACATGACGCCCGCGAACACACCGGTCCTGCTGCCGCGCACGGTCGACGGGTCGATGCCCGCGCGCTCGAACGCCTCCCAGGACGTCTCCAGCAGCAGCCGCTGCTGCGGATCCATGGCGAGCGCCTCACGCGGCGAGATCCCGAAGAAGTCCGGGTCGAAGTCGGCCGCGTCGTGCAGGAATCCGCCCTCGCGGGTGTACGAGGTGCCCGTGTGGTCGGGGTCCGGGTGGTACAGACCGTCGAGGTCCCAGCCACGGTCCACGGGGAAGCCGGAGATGCCGTCGCCACCGGTGGCGACGAGCTCCCACAGCTCCTCCGGGGTGCGCACCCCGCCGGGGTATCGGCAGCTCATGCCGACGATGACGATCGGGTCGTCGTCGACCGCCGGAGTCGCCCCCGCCCGTACGGGCACGAGCGGCGCCGCGACCTCCTCCTCGGCGCCCAGCAGCTCCTCGCGCAGACGACCGGCCAGGGCGGAGGGGGTCGGGTAGTCGAAGACGAGCGTCGCCGGGAGCCGCAGCCCCGTGACGGTCTTGAGGTCGTTGCGGAGTTCGACGGCGGTGAGCGAGTCGAAGCCCAGCTCCTTGAAGGCACGCCCGGCCTCGACCGCCTCCGGGCCCGCGTAACCGAGCACCGCGGCGACCCGCCCGCACACCAACTCCAGCAGCTCACGGTCCTGTTCGGACCGGGCGAGCCCGGCCAGGCGCTGGGCGAGCGAGGAGCCGTCGGCGGTGGCGGCCACGGCGGCGGCCCGCCGGACCGGGGTCCGCACCAGGCCGCGGAACAGCGCCGGGACGGTGCCGGTCGCCGTGGCCTCGGTGCGCAGCCCCGCGTGGTCGAGCCGCATCGGGAACAGCACGGGGGCGCCGTCGGCGCGAGCCGCGTCGAAGAGCGCGAGCCCCTCGTCGGCGGCGATCGGGGCGACCCCGCCGCGCGCGATACGCCGCAGATCGACCTCGTCAAGACCGCTGCCCATGCCCGCACCGGCCCACAGGCCCCAGGCCAGCGCGGTGGCGGGGAGCCCCTGGGCGACGCGGTGCTGGGCGAGCGCCTCCAGGAAGGAGTTGGCGGCCGCGTAGCTCGCCTGTCCGGGCGCACCGAACACGGCGGCGGCACCGGAGAACAGCACGAACGCGGACAGCTCCTGGTCGCGGGTCAGCTCGTGCAGGTTCAGCGCCGCGTCCACCTTCGGGCGCATAACGTGTGTTACGCGCTCGGGCGTCAGCGAACCGAGGATGCCGTCGTCCAGGACGCCCGCCGTGTGCACCACGGCGGTCAGCGGATGCTCGGCCGGGATGGCGGCCAGGGTCGCGGCCAGGGCGTCGCGGTCGGCCACATCGCAGGCCGCCCAGGTGACGGTGGCACCGGCCGCCGTGAGCTCGGCGCCCAGCTCCTCGGCGCCGTCGGCCTCGGCGCCACGACGGCTGACCAGCAGCAACCGCCGTACGCCATGGGCGGAGACGAGGTGGCGGGCGAAGAGACCGCCGAGGTTTCCGGTGGCGCCGGTGATCAGTACGGTCCCGTTGGGGTCGTACGACGGGGCACCGGACTCCGCGCGAGTGCCGACGGCGTCGGTGTTCTCGGTGCGATGGGTGTTTTCGGCGCCGTCGAGGCTCTCGGTGCCATCGGTGTTTCGCGCGCCGTCGATGGCCTCGGTGCCACCGGTGCTCTCGGTGCCACCAGTGCTCTCGGTCACCGGCACCCGGGCCAGCCGTGGCGCGAGCGCCGCGCCCGCGCGCAGCGCCAACTCCGCCTCGTCCACACCGAGCGCGGCGGGCACCGTACGGTACGAGTCCTCCTGGCCGTCCACGTCCAGCAGGACCAGCCGGCCGGGGTTCTCCGACTGCGCGGAGCGGAACAGACCGCGCACAGCGGCGTACGGCAGATCCGCCACGCCCGCCCCCGGCTCGGTCGCCACCGCGCCCCGGGTCAGCAGCACCAGCCGCGACGCCGTGAACCGCTCATCGGCCAGCCACTCCTGGAGCAGGCTGAGCACGGCCTGTGTGGCCTCGTGCACGGCCGACGCGTCGCCGCCGCCACCGATACCGGCCAGCAGGACGGTGTCCGGCGCGGGCGCCCCGGCCTCGACGGCCGTCCGCAGCACCGCCAGATCGCGGTAGGCGGCGAGCCGGATGCCGGTCCCGAACGCGCCCTCCAGCGTGGCCAGTTGGGCGCCGTCCGCACCGAGCACCGCCCAGTCGCCCGTGGCCGCGCCGGTCGCGGGCGCCGGAACCGCCGTCCAGTCCAGCCGGAACAGCGACTCGTGCAGCCCGCCGCGCGCCGCGCGCACCTGGTCGGCCGAGGCCGCCCGCAGCGCCACGGACTCGACGGTGGCCACCGCACGGCCCGTACCGTCGGCCACCAGCAGCGAGACCGCGTTCGCCGACCGCTCGGACAGCCGCACCCGGAGCGCACCGGCCCCGGCCGCGTGCAGCTGAACGCCGTTCCACGCGAACGGAAGCAGCGCGCCCTCGGCCAGCGCCGCCTCCCGGTCGGCGCTGTCGAGGCCGATGACGTGCAGCGCGGCATCGAGCAGGGCCGGGTGCAGCCCGAACCGCTCGGCCTCGGCGCCCGACGTCAGCGGCGTGTCCTCGGGGAAGCCCACCTCGGCGTAGAGGTTCTCGCCGAGCCGCCAGGCGCCCTTGAGCCCCTGGAACACCGGCCCGTAGCCGAGGCCCGCCCCGGCCAGCTCCTCGTACAGCCCCTCGACCGGGATCGGCGTCGCGCCCCGCGGCGGCCAGACGGCGAGCTCATCCGGCTCGCCGGACATCCGGGTGCCGGGCGCGAGCACACCGGTTGCGTGGCGCGTCCACGGCTCGGTGCCGAGCGCGTCCTGCCGACGCGAATGCAGGCTGAAGGAACGGCGGCCGGACTCATCCGGACCGTCCACGACGAGCTGCACCCGCACCCCGGTGTGCTCGGGCAGTACGAGCGGCGCCTCCAGGGTCAGTTCGTCCAGCCGCTCACAGCCGACCTGGCCGCCCGCGGCGCCCGCCAGCTCCACGAAGGCCGTGCCGGGCAGCAGCACAGTGTCCATGACCGCGTGGTCCGCGAGCCAGGGGTGAGTGCGGAGGGAGAGCACTCCGGTGAGCAGAAGCCCATCGGCGTCCGCGAGCGCGACGGCGGCGCCGAGGAGCGGATGATCGATGTCGCCCAGCCCGATCGACTCGGGGTCGCCGGCGGCGAGGGCGGCGGCGCTGGGCCAGTAGCGCTGCCGCTGGAATGCGTAGGTGGGCAGGTCGGCCGGGTCCACGGGAGCGGCGCCCGTACCGGCGAAGACGGCCGCCCAGTCCGGTGTCACACCGCGGACATGCGCCCGCGCGAGGGCGGTCATCAGCGCCTCGGCCTCGGGGCGGTCCTTGCGCAGCACGGCGGCGAACGCGGCGTCCCCGCCGGTCACACACTCCTGCGCCATCGCGGAGAGGACACCGTCGGGGCCGAGTTCGAGATAGGTGGTGACGCCCTGGGCCTCCAGCGTCCGCACACCGTCGAGGAAGCGGACCGCTTCACGGACGTGGCGCACCCAGAAGTCGGCCGTCGCGATCTCCTCGGCGGAGACGACGGACCCGGTGAGGTTGGAGACGATCGGGATGCGCGGAGCCTCGTAGGTCAAGCCCTCGGCCACCTCGCGGAACGCCTCCAGCATCCCGTCCATACGAGGGGAGTGGAACGCATGGCTGACCGTGAGCCGCTTGGTCTTACGCCCCTGCGCCTCAAAACCGGCCGCGATCGCGACGGCATCGTCCTCATCGCCCGCGATGACGACGGAGTTCGGGCCGTTGAGCGCGGCGATGCTGACCCACTCGGTCAGCAGCGGGGAGACCTCGTCCTCCGACGCCTGCACGGCGACCATCGCGCCACCGGCGGGCAGCTCCTGCATCAACCGCCCACGCGCGGCCACCAACTGCGCGGCGTCCGCGAGCGACAGCACATCCGCCACATGCGCGGCGGCCAGCTCACCGATCGAGTGCCCCGACAGGAAGTCCGCCTTCAGACCCCATGCCTCGACAAGACGGAACAGCGCCACCTCGACCGCGAACAAAGCGGGCTGAGTGAACCCGGTCCGGTCGAGAGCCTCTGTGTCCTCCCCGAACAGCACATCCCGCAGCGGCCGCTCAAGGTACAGATCCAGATGCGCACACACATCATCCAGCGCATCCGCGAACACCGGATAGGCGTCATACAGCTCACGCCCCATCCCCAGCCGCTGACTCCCCTGCCCCGTGAACAGGAACGCCACCTTGCCCTCGGCGACCGTCCCCTCGACCACGGACGGGACGGACTCGCCCCGGGTCAGCGCGTCGAGCGACCGCAGAAGTTCGTCCCGGTCGCCGACGGTCAGCACCGCACGCCGCTCCAGGGCGGCGCGGCCAGTGGCCAGGGCGTGGGCGATGTCGAGCGGCGCCGACTCCGGCCGCGCCGCGATGTGGGTGCGCAGCCGCGCGGCCTGCTCCCGCAGCGCTTCCGCGTTCTTGGCCGACAGGACGAACGGCAGGCGACCGCCGAGGCCGTTCCGCTCGGGTGCCTCGGCCGGTGTGTCGACCGCCGGGGCCTGCTCCACGATGGTGTGCGCGTTGGTGCCGCTGATGCCGAACGAGGAGATACCGGCGCGGCGCGGGTGGCCGGTCTCCGGCCACTCCACCTGCTCGGTCAGCAGCGACACCGCACCCGTCGACCAGTCCACATGCGGCGACGGCTCATCCACATGCAACGTCCGCGGCAACACACCATGCCGCATCGCCAACACCATCTTGATGATGCCCGCGACACCCGCCGCCGCCTGCGTATGCCCGATGTTGGACTTGATGGAGCCGAGCCACAGGGGCTGGTCGGCGTCCCGCTCCCGCCCATACGTGGCAAGCAACGCCTGCGCCTCGATCGGGTCACCCAGCGTCGTACCCGTACCGTGCGCCTCGACGACATCCACATCGCCGGTGGTCAGCCCGGCGCTGGTCAGCGCCTGGCGGATGACACGCTGCTGGGACGGACCGTTCGGCGCCGTCAGACCGTTCGACGCACCGTCCTGATTGATGGCGGAGCCCCGGACCAGCGCCAGCACCGGATGGCCGTTGCGCCGCGCGTCCGACAGCCGCTCCACGAGCAGCATGCCCACGCCCTCGCCCCAGCCGGTGCCATCGGCCCCGGCCGCGAACGCCTTGATCCGGCCGTCGGCGGCCAGTCCGCGCTGGCGGCTGAAGTCAATGAAGTTCTCGGGGGTGGACATCACCGTGACGCCGCCTGCGAGCGCCATCGTGCACTCGCCCTGGCGCAGCGCCTGCACCGCCAGATGCAGCGCGACCAGCGACGACGAGCAGGCCGTGTCGACCGTGACGGCCGGGCCCTCCAGGCCGAAGGTGTACGACAGCCGACCGGACACCACGCTCGCCGCGTTGCCCGTGCCGAGGTGGCCCTCCAGGCCCTCGGGCGCCTGCATCAGCAGCGACAGATAGTCCTGGCCGTTGGTCCCGGCGAAGACACCGATCTGCTGACCGCGCAGCGCGTCCGGGTCGATGCCCGCGCGCTCGAACGCCTCCCAGGACGTCTCCAGCAGCAGCCGCTGCTGCGGATCCATGGCGAGCGCCTCGCGCGGCGAGATCCCGAAGAACGACGCGTCGAAGTCGGCGACGTCGTAGAGGAAGCCACCCTCACGCGTGTACGTCGTCCCCTGACGGTCCGGATCCGGGTCGTACAGCCCCGCCAGATCCCAGCCACGGTCGGACGGGAACTCCGCGATGGCATCCCCGCCCGCCGTCAGCAGCTCCCACAGCTCCTCCGGCGACCGCACCCCACCCGGGAAACGGCAGCTCATCGCCACGATCGCGATCGGATCGTCGGCCACCGCGACCGTGGGTGCGGCCACGCCTCCGGTCACCGCGGCGTCCGTGCCGAGCAGTTCGGTGCGCAGGTGGTCGGCGAGGGCGGTGGCGTTGGGGTAGTCGTAGATGAGCGTGGCGGGCAGCCGCAGGCCGGTTGCCGCGTTCAGCCGGTTGCGGAGTTCCACGGCGGTGAGCGAGTCGAAGCCCAGCTCCTTGAAGGCACGCCCGGCCCCGACCGCATCGGCCCCACCGTGCCCCAGCACCGACGCGACCTGCGCACGCACCAGCTCCAGCAGTGTCTGTGCGCGCTCGTTCTCCGTTAGCCCGGAGAGCCGCTCCGCCAGCGTGCCGGTCCCGCCGGTGGCTGCCGGGCGCGGTACGCCCTCGACCGCCGGCGCCGGACGCGCGGCGCGCACCTCGCCGAACAGGGCGCTGGGCCGTACGGCGGTGAACTCGGCGAGGAACCGGTCCCAGTCGATGTCCGCGACCGTCACGGCGGTGTCATCGAGGTCCAGCGCCTGCCGCAGCGCGGTGAGCGCCGACTCGGGCGCCATGGGCGGCACTCCGTCGCGGCGCATCCGCCGCTCCAGCGCCTCGTCCGCAGCCATGCCGCCCTCGGCCCAGGGGCCCCAGGCGATCGAGGTGGCGGGCAGCCCCTCGGCGCGCCGCAGCTCGGCCAGCGCGTCCAAGTAGGCGTTGGCCGCCGCGTAGTTGCCCTGCCCTGCCGCGCCCACCGATCCGGCGAACGAGGAGAAGAGCACGAACGCCGTAAGGTCCAGGTCACGCGTCAGCTCATGGAGGTTCCGCGCGGAGGTGGCCTTGGCGCGCACCACCCGCTCCAGGCGCTCGGCGTCCAGCGTGTCCACAAGGCCGTCGTCCAGCACACCGGCCGCGTGGACGACGGCGGTCAGCGGGAACTCGGCCGGTATGGACGCCAGCAGTTCGGCGAGCGCGTCCCGGTCCGCCACATCACACGCGGCCACGGTTACCCGTGCACCCGACGCGGCCAGCTCGTCCCGCAGCTCCACCGCGCCCGGGGCGTCGAGGCCCCGGCGGCTGGTGAGCACCAGATGCTCGGCACCGCACTCCACCAGCCAGCGGGCCAGCTGCGCACCCAGCGCACCCGTACCGCCCGTCACCAGCACCGAACCCGAGGCACGCCAGTCCTCATCGCCCGATGTCCGGGCCCCGGAAGCCTCCGTCAGCCGGCGCCCGAAGACGCCCGAGGAGCGCACCGCGACCTGGTCCTCGCCGCTTGCCCCGGCCAGCACACCCGCCAACCGGCCCAGCGCACGCTCGTCGGCCGTCTCGGGAAGGTCGATCAGACCGCCCCACCGCTCCGGCAGCTCCAACGCCGCCACCCGACCAAGCCCCCACACCGACGCCTGACCCGGATCCACCACACCATCGGAGCGCCCCACCGACACCGCACCCCGCGTCGCCACCCACAACCGCGCACCCACACCCACATCACCCAACGCCTGCGCCAAAGCAGCCGTACGCAACACACCCGACTCACCCCCGACGGCCAGCAGCGAGAACACCCCCGCCACCGAACCGCCCGCAACCGCCGTACGCAGCTCATCCGCCAACCCGGCACGGTCCACCGCATCCGACTCGACCACCCGCACATCAACACCACGCCCAGCCAACGACCGCACCACACCCCCGGCCCACACACCCCCAGCCTCACCCGCAGGCACCACAACCACCCACGAACCACCCAACACACCAGCCGCCGACAACCGATCCGTCACCGGCCGCCACAACACCCGATAACGCCAACCATCCACCACAGACCGCACCGACTCCTGCCGCCGCCACAACGACAACGCAGGCAACACCTCACCCAGCGAAACCCCCGGATCCACCGCAAGCTCCGCCGCCAACGCGGCCACATCCCCGCGCTCCACCACATCCCAGAACCGACCGTCGACGGCGCCGCCAAGCGCGGTCTCCGCCGCCGGGGCCTCCTCCCACCAGTACCGGGTGCGCTGGAAGGCATACGTCGGCAGCTCGACCCGCCGGGCCCCGGTGCCCTCGAAGTACTCACGCCAATCCGGCGACTGGCCCCGGACATGCGGCACGGCGAGGGCGGCGGTCACCGACTCGGCCTCCGCACGCCCCTTCCGCAGCGCGGCGGCGAACGCGGCGCCGTCGCCGGTCACACACTCCTGCGCCATCGCCGAAAGCACGCCATCGGGGCCGAGCTCGACGAAGGTCGTCACACCCTGGGCTTCCAACGTCCGCACACCGTCGAGGAAGCGCACGGCCTCCCGGACATGGCGCACCCAGAACTCGGGGCTCGTGATCTCCCCGGCGGACACCACCCCACCGGTGAGGTTGGAGACGATCGGGATCCGCGGAGCCTCGTACGTCAGGCCCTCGGCCACCTCGCGGAACGCCTCCAGCATCCCGTCCATACGCGGCGAGTGGAACGCATGGCTCACCGTGAGCCGCTTCGTCTTACGGCCCTGGGCCTCGAACGACGCGGCGATCTCCAGCGCCACGTCCTCGTCACCGGCAATCACCACCGACGTCGGCCCGTTGAGCGCGGCGATGCTGACCCGCTCGGTCAGCAGCGGCGCCACCTCGTCCTCCGACGCCTGCACCGCGACCATCGCGCCACCGGCCGGAAGCTCCTGCATCAAACGGCCACGCGCGGCCACCAACTGCACCGCGTCGGCGAGCGACAGCACACCCGCCACATGCGCGGCGGCCAGCTCACCAATCGAGTGCCCGGAGAGGAAGTCCGGTGTCAGACCCCATGCCTCGACCAGCCGGAACAGCGCCACCTCGACCGCGAACAGCGCGGGCTGAGTGAACGCCGTCTGATCCAGTACGGCCGCGTCCTCCCCGAACAGCACATCCCGCAGCGACCGCTCAAGGTACAGATCCAGATGCGCACACACCTCATCCAGCGCATCCGCGAACACCGGATAGGCGTCATACAACTCACGCCCCATCCCCAGCCGCTGACTCCCCTGCCCCGTGAACAGGAACGCCACCTTGCCCTCAGCGGCCGTCCCCTCCACCACATCCGGGACGGACTCGCCACGGGCCAGCGCGTCCAGGCCCGCGACGAAGGTCCCGCGGTCCGTGGTGACGAGCGCCGCGCGCCGCTCCAGCGCGGCGCGGCTGGTGGCGAGCGAGAAGGCGATGTCGGTCGCGCTCAGTTCGGGGTGGGTGCGGAGATGAGTGGCCAGCTGTGCGGCCTGGGCGTGCAGCGCCTGCCCGTCCTTCGCCGACAGCAGCCACGGCAGCACGACCGGCTCACGCGGCTCGGGCTCCTCGACTGAGGCGGCCGGAAGGGCCGGGGCCTGCTCGATGATGGTGTGCGCATTGGTGCCGCTCAGCCCGAAGGACGACACGCCCGCACGGCGCGGGCGGCCGGTCTCCGGCCACTCCACCTGCTCGGTCAGCAGCGAGACCGCACCCGTCGACCAGTCCACATGCGGCGACGGGGCATCCACATGCAACGTCCGCGGCAACACACCATGCCGCATCGCCAACACCATCTTGATGATGCCCGCGACACCCGCCGCCGCCTGCGTGTGGCCGATGTTGGACTTGATGGAGCCGAGCCACAGCGGCCGGTCCCCATCCCGCTCCCGCCCATACGTGGCAAGCAGCGCCTGCGCCTCGATCGGGTCACCCAGCGTCGTACCCGTACCGTGCGCCTCGACCGCGTCCACATCACCGGCCGACAGCCCCGCACCGGCCAGCGCCTGGCGGATGACGCGCTGCTGGGACGGACCGTTCGGCGCCGTCAGACCGTTCGACGCACCGTCCTGGTTGATCGCGCTGCCCCGCACGACCGCCAGCACCGGATGGCCGTTCTTCTCCGCGTCCGACAGCCGCTCGACCAGCAGCATGCCGACGCCCTCGCCCCAGCCGGTGCCATCGGCCCCGGCCGCGAACGCCTTGATCCGGCCGTCCTCCGCGAGCCCGCGCTGACGGCTGAAGTCCACGAACGCGTCCGGCGTGGACATCACCGTGACACCACCGGCGAGCGCCATCGTGCACTCGCCCGAGCGCAGCGACTGAACGGCCATGTGCAGGGCCACCAGCGACGATGAACACGCCGTGTCCACCGTCACCGCCGGGCCCTCCAGGCCGAAGGTGTACGACAGCCGACCGGACACCACACTCGCCGCGTTGCCCGTGCCGAGGTGGCCCTCCAGCCCCTCGGGCGGGGTGGCGACGAGCCCGGCGTAGTCCTGGCCGTTGGTGCCCGCGAAGACACCGGTACGGCTGCCGCGCAGCGTTGCCGGGTCGATGCCCGCGCGCTCGAACGCCTCCCAGGACGTCTCCAGCAGCAGCCGCTGCTGCGGATCCATGGCCAGCGCCTCACGCGGCGAGATGCCGAAGAACGACGCGTCGAAGTCCCCGGCGTCGTAGAGGAAGCCGCCTTCACGCGTGTACGTCGTCCCCTGACGGTCCGGGTCCGGGTCGTACAGCCCCGCCAGATCCCAGCCACGATCCAACGGGAACTCCGCGATGGCATCCCCGCCCGCCGTCAGCAGCTCCCACAGCTCCTCCGGCGACCGCACCCCACCCGGGAAACGGCAGCTCATCGCCACGATCGCGATCGGATCGTCGGCCACCGCGACCGCCGATGGCGCCACCACACCGCCGTCCACCGCGACATCGGCGCCCAGCAGCTCCGTACGCAGATGGTCGGCGAGGGACGTGGCGTTCGGGTAGTCGTAGATGAGCGTGGCGGCGAGCCGCAGGCCCGTCGCCGCGTTCAGCCGGTTGCGCAGCTCGATCGCGGCCAGCGAGTCGAAGCCCAGCTCCTTGAAGGCGCGGCCCGCCTCGACCGCATCGGCCCCACCGTGCCCCAGCACCGACGCGACCTGCGCACGCACCAACTCCAGCAGCGCACGGTCCTGTTCGGCCTTCGGAAGGCCGCTCAGCCGCTCGCCGAGGGGGGAGGCGGCGTCGGCGTCGGTGACGACCTTCGCGGTGTCGGCGCCGGTCGCGGCGCGCTGCCCGGCCTCCGCCGCCAGCTCGGCGATCAGCGGGCTCGGCCGTACGGCGGTGAGGGTGCCGGTGTAGTGCTCCCAGTCGATGTCCGCGACCGTCACGGCGGTGTCATCGAGCTCCAGCGCCTGCCGCAGCGCGGTGAGCGCCGACTCGGGCGCCATCGGCGGCATGCCCTCGCGGCGCATCCGCCGCTCCATGGCGTCGTCACCGGCCATGCCGCCCTCGGCCCACGGGCCCCAGGCGATCGAGGTGGCGGGCAGCCCCTCGGCGCGCCGCAGCTCGGCCAGCGCGTCCAAGTAGGCGTTGGCCGCCGCGTAGTTGCCCTGCCCGGCCGCGCCCACCGACCCCGTGATCGAGGAGAAGAGCACGAACGCCGAGAGGTCCAGGTCGCGCGTCAGCTCGTCCAGATGGCGCGCGGCGTCCACCTTGGCCCGCAGCACCGAGGCGAACCGCTCGGGCGTGAGCGAGTCCAGTAC
This sequence comes from Streptomyces malaysiensis subsp. malaysiensis, assembly GCF_040653035.1. NCBI lineage: Bacteria > Bacillati > Actinomycetota > Actinomycetes > Kitasatosporales > Streptomycetaceae > Streptomyces > Streptomyces malaysiensis. The sequence goes on along the minus strand of NZ_JBEZNG010000017.1, from coordinate 192,006 downwards.
GCCGTCGTCCAGCACACCGGCCGCGTGCACGACGGCGGTCAGCGGAAGCTCGGCCGGAAGCCCGGCGAGCAGCTCGGCGAGCGCGTCCCGGTCCGCCACATCACACGCAGCCACGGTCACCCGGGCACCCGACGCGGCCAGCTCGTCCCGCAGCTCCACCGCGCCCGGCGCCTCCAGCCCACGACGGCTGGTGAGCACCACATGCTCGGCACCGCACTCCACCAGCCAGCGGGCCAGCTGCGCACCCAGCGCACCCGTACCGCCCGTCACCAGCACCGAACCGGCGCCCGGTGTCCATGAGCCGTCCGAGGCCGCACCCGTCGCCGAACCCGGCGTGGCCGCCCGCACCAGCCGGCGTCCGAAGACGCCCGAGGCGCGCACCGCCACCTGGTCCTCGCCACCGGCCCCGGCCAGCACACCCGCCAACCGGCCCAGCACACGCTCATCCACCGACTCCGGCAGATCGACCAGACCGCCCCAGCGCTCGGGCAGCTCCAACGCCGCCACCCGACCAAGCCCCCACACCGACGCCTGACCCGGATCCACCACACCATCGGAGCGCCCCACCGACACCGCACCCCGCGTCGCCACCCACAACCGCGCACCCACACCCACATCACCCAACGCCTGCGCCAAAGCAGCCGTACGCAACACACCCGACTCACCCGCGCCCATCGCCAGAAGCGACACCACACCCGTCACCGAGGCGTCGCCCACCGCCGTACGCAGCTCATCCGCGAGCCCCGCGCGGTCCACCGCGTCCGACTCGACCACCCGCACATCAACACCGCGCCCAGCCAACAACCGCACCACACCCGCGGCCCACACTCCCCCAGCCTCACCCGCAGGCACCACAACCACCCACGAACCACCCAACACACCCGCCGACAACCGGTCCGTCACCGGCCGCCACAACACCCGATAACGCCAGCCATCCACCACAGACCGCACCGACTCCTGCCGCCGCCACAACGACAACGCAGGCAGCACCTCACCCAGCGAAACCCCCGGATCCACCGCAAGCTCCGCCGCCAACGCGGCCACATCCCCGCGCTCCACCACATCCCAGAACCGACCGTCCACCGCCGAGCCCGGTGCGGCCTCGGCCGACGATCCCGCCGGGGCCGGGGCGTTGAGCCAGTACCGCTGGCGCTGGAAGGCGTAGGTGGGCAGGTCGATCGGGCGGGCGTCGGTGGCAGCGTACGGGGCGGCCCAGTCGGCCTTCTTGCCCCGGACGTACGCCAGCGCCAGGGCCGCGGTCACGGTTTCGGTCTCGGGGCGCCCGCCGCGCAGCGCGGGGGCGTACGCGGCGCCCTCGGCGTCGGGCAGACAGTCCTGGGCCATGGCGGTGAGCACGGCGTCGGGGCCGAGCTCGAGGAAGGTGGTGGCGCCCTTGTCGGCGAGCGTACGCACTCCGTCGAGGAAGCGGACGGCCTCGCGGACATGGCGCACCCAGTACTCGGGCGAGCACAGCTCCTCTGCGGTGGCCACGCGCCCGGTGACGGTGGAGACCACGGGGATGCGCGGCGGGGCGTAGTCCAGCACTTGGGCGACGCGCCGGAATTCGGCGAGCATGCCGTCCATCAGCGGCGAGTGGAACGCGTGGCTGACGGTGAGCCGCTTGGTCTTACGGCCTCGCTCCTCGAAGGCCGCCGCGATCTCCAGCGCGTCCTCCTCGGCGCCCGAGACGACGGTGGACCGCGGGCCGTTGACGGCGGCGATGCCGATCCGGTCCTCGCGTCCGGCGAGCAGCGGCAGCACCTCGTCCTCCGACGCCTGCACCGCGACCATCGCGCCACCGGCCGGAAGCTCCTGCATCAAACGGCCACGCGCGGCCACCAGCGCGGCGGCGTCCTCCAGGGACAGCACACCCGCCACATGGGCCGCGGCGAGCTCACCGATGGAGTGTCCGGCGAGCAGTTCGGGGCGCAGCCCCCAGGATTCGAGGAGGCGGTAGAGCGCGACCTCGACGGCGAACAGGGCGGGCTGGGTGTAGTCGGTGCGGTCGAGGAGGTCGGCCTCGGGGGTGCCCTCCTCGGCGAAGAGCACGTCGAGGAGCGGGCGTTCGAGCTGCTCCTCGAGGTACCAGCAGGCGTCGTCGAGGGCTTCGGCGAAGACGGGGTAGGCGCCGTAGAGCTCACGGCCCATGCCGAGGCGCTGGCTGCCCTGGCCGGTGAACAGCAGGGCCAGCTTTCCGGCGGCGGGGGCGCCGCGCACGACGGACGGTGCGTCGCCGCCGTCGGCGAGGGTGCGCAGGGCGGAGCGGAAGCCGTCGCGGTCTCCGGCGAGGAGCACGGCACGCTGTTCGAAGGTGGCGCGGGTGGTGGCCAGGGAGTGGCCGATGTCGGTGAGGGCGAGCCCGGGGTCGGCCTCCAGCAGCGCGTACAGCCGCTCGGCCTGGCCACGGAGGGCGTCGGTGGTCTTCGCGGACAGCGTCCAGGGCAGCAGGGCGGGTGCTGCGGCGGCCTCGTCGTCAGGGTCCTCGGCATCGGCCCGCTCCTCGGCGGGGGCCGGAGGCTGCTCGATGATGGCGTGGGCGTTGGTGCCGCTCATGCCGAACGACGACACGCCCGCGCGGCGCGGGCGGTCGCTCTCCGGCCAGGGCCGCGCCTCGGTCAGCAGCTCGACGTCGCCGCCGGTCCAGTCGACATGCGGGGTCGGCTCGTCGATGTGCAGGCTGCGCGGCAGAACGCCGTGGCGCATCGCCATGACCATCTTGATGATGCCGCCGACACCGGCCGCGGACTGGGTGTGGCCGATGTTGGACTTGAGCGAGCCGAGCCACAGCGGGCGGTCCGCCTCGCGGTTCTGGCCGTAGGTGGCGAGCAGCGCCTGGGCCTCGATGGGGTCGCCGAGGGTGGTGCCGGTGCCGTGGGCCTCCACCGCGTCCACCTCACCGGCCGTCAGACCCGCGTTGGCGAGGGCCTGACGGATGACGCGCTGCTGGGCGGGGCCGCTGGGGGCGGTGAGACCGTTGCTGGCGCCGTCCTGGTTGATGGCGGTGCCACGGACGACGGCGAGGATCCGGTGGCCGTTCCGCTGGGCGTCCGAGAGCCGTTCGACCAGCAGCATGCCGACGCCTTCGCCCCAGGCGGTGCCGTCGGCCGCGGCGGCGAACGGCTTGCAGCGGCCGTCGGCGGCGAGGCCGCGCTGGCGGCTGAAGGCGATGAACGAGCCGGGGTTGGCCATGACCGCCGCGCCACCGGCGAGCGCCATGGTGCACTCGCCCGAGCGCAGCGCCTGGACGGCCAGGTGGAGGGCCACCAGGGAGGAGGAGCAGGCGGTGTCGACGGTGACGGTGGGGCCTTCGAAGCCGAAGGTGTAGGCGATCCGGCCGGAGGCGACGCTGGCGGCGTTGCCGGTGACCAGATAGCCCTCGAAGCCCTGCTCGGCCTCGTGCAGCCGGGGGCCGTAGTCCTGGGTCTCGGCGCCGACGAACACACCGGTCCTGCCGCCCCGGAGGATCGCGGGGTCGATACCGGCGCGTTCGAAGACCTCCCAGGAGGTCTCCATCAGCAGCCGCTGCTGCGGATCCATCGCCAGCGCCTCGCGCGGGGAAATCCCGAAGAACGCCGGGTCGAACTCATCGGCGTCGTGCAGGAATCCGCCTTCGCGGGTGTAGCTGCTGCCCGGCCGGTCCGGGTCGGGGTCGTAAAGTCCGGCGAGATCCCAGCCCCGGCTCTCCGGGAATTCGGAGATGACGTCTTTTCCGCCCGCGACGATTTCCCAGAGTTCTTCGGGAGAGCCGACCGCACCGGGGAATCGGCAGCTCATTCCGACGATCGCGATGGGCTCGTCGGCGGCGATCGGGCCCATTCCGGCGTCGGCCGGGGAAACGTCGGAGTCGTCGTTCCCGCCCAGCAGTTCGGTCCGCACATGGCGGGCGAGGTCGGCGGGGGTGGGGTGGTCGAAGGCGAGGGTGACCGGCAGCCGCAGCCCGGTGGCGGCGGTCAGCCGGGCATGCAGGTCGACCGTGGCGAGGGAGTCGAAGCCCAGGTCGAGGAAGGGACGCTCGGGGTCGAGGACATCCGGTGCCTTGTCCTTGAGTGCCTGCTCGACAATCTCGCCGACCCATGCGGTGAGGGCCTCGGCGCGTTCGGCCTCGGGGAGCGCGGCGAGCCGGTCGCGCCACGGGGACGCTCCTCGGGGGCTCGCGTCCCCCATTTCGGTGTGCTCGGGCGTGAAATCCACGGACTCACTCACCATCGCGTGCCCCATTACCCTCGCAGACATAACACCAAGACCGTACGTCAGCTTTACACAGGGCAGTGCGGCTAGAAACCCCTTCAAACCCCCTATGGACCCCTATCATCCCTTTGGGGTCCCGTATCGGAAGGGCATCGCGATATGGCCACGCTTAATTCACCAGAGTGCATGAGAATTGCGGTGGCGACAAGGATTTCGAGCAAATAATGCGCCCAGTATTCGATTGTTTCAGAGGTGGAGGGGCGGCCTTTCGGTCCGCCCCTCCACCTCTCGGGGGATCGCCAGTTGGTCTTGGGGGGTCAGCCGCGGTCCGGGGCTCTCTCGATGAACGGGGCGAGCAGCCCCGGTACCGCGGTCTCCGCGAGGGCGATTCCCTGGCCTTCGGTCAGGTCGTGCACGTGGTAGACGCCTTCGCCGGCGGCGGTGGTGGCGCCGAGGGTGATCAGCCCGACGCGGCGCTGGAAAGGCGTCCGGGAGAGCTTCCAGCCGATGATCCCGTCGCGTTCGAGGGCGACGGTGCGGCGGGCGAACGCACCGGAGCACGCCACCAGGAAGCGGCCGCGCAGCCCGTGGCCGAGGCTGCGGTAGGCGCCCATGGCGAACGCCACCAGCACCGGCACCAGCACCACACCGGTGATGACGCCGGTGACGACGAGCCAGGAGCCCAGCCACAGGCCGAGGCCCACCGGGACGGCCGCGATCAGGACCGACCAGATGAGGGCGCGGTTGATCCGGCGCCGCAGAGCCGCCTTGGGGTGCGGGAGGAGGCCCTTGCGCTCGATCAGACCGGGGCCGACCGGCAGCGCCTCCGCGGCGACCCGCAGGGCCTCGCCGCGCGGGGTGGGCGGGGTCATACCGCGGCGCCTGCGGTTGTCCTCCTGGTTGCCCAGGCCGCTGGCGACCGCGTTGAGCTTGGCGCCCTTGGCCCAGCGCAGCGGGACGGGCTCGACGAGTTCGAGGCCGCGCAGATGGCGTTCCTCGATGCTCACCGAGCGGGTGGCCAGCAGTCCGCGGCGGATGCGGAGGATTCCGCCGTCCTCGCGGCGCAGTTCGTAACCGGCCCAGTTCTCGATGAAGGTGGCGGTGGAGCCGATCATGCCGAGGACGACGATGACGACGGCGGCCAGCAGGATTCCGTACCAGAGCGGAATGGTGCCAAAGCGGTTCTCGAGGTCCTTGATGACGCCGAGTTCGAGCGGGTCGACCTGGAGTTCGCTCAGGGTGCGGTACGTACTGGCCACGGCGATGAAGACACCGCCCACGCCCCATACGGTCAGCGGGCCGTAGCGCAGCCAGGACCAGTCCAGCCGGCTGAGGACTCCGTCGCTGTCGGCCACCGGCCGGGACTGCCCGGCGTCGCGCAGGGCGATGATCCGGCTCCGCAGCTCCAGCGCCTCGGCCTTGGTGATGCCGTCGAGGGCGAGCCTGCGCGCCGCGGCGTCGCTCTGGTCCCCGCTGTCGATCCGCAGCGTGGTGAGGCCGAAGATCCGGTGAACCGGGTTGGCGGTGAGGTCGACACCGCGGATGCGGCCGATCTGGATCGACCGCTCGCTGCGGAAGAGCAGACCGGTATGGAGCTCGAAGCGCTCCTCGGTGAGCCGGTAGCGGGTGGTGAACAGCCGCATCAGCCCGATACCGCTGATGACCAGGAAGGTCACGAACAGCGAGCCGAGGGTGATGATGACCTGGAGGTTGGTCTTGCCGCCGCTGATCGCGAGGGTGGCCAGGAACATGGCCACCGGCGCGGCGAGGATGGAGAGGTTGACCAGGAGCAGCCGCCCGTTGAGCCGCCCCCAGTCGCCGGCCGCGTGGGACGACGGCCGCACGGTGGTCTCGGACCTCATGTGGCGTCTCCCGGGACCGCCTGGGTGCACTTGGCGAGGTACTCGACCAGATCCCCGGCGAGCTTGTGGTCGATGCCCTTGATCTTCACCGCGCCCGCGGCGGAGGCGGTGGTCACGGTGATACCGGAGAGCCCGAACATCTGCTGGATCGGGCCACGCAGGGTGTCCACCGTCTGCACCCGGGACAGCGGAACCACCCGCCACTGCTGCCAGAGCCAGCCGGAGGCCGCGTAGACCGCCTCGTCGGTGGCCTCCCAGCGGTGGACCCGGTAGCGCCAGGCCGGCATGACGGCCATGTAGAGCAGCCCGGGGACCAGCGAGATCAGCGTGGCCCACATGAAGAACTCACGCGTGGGGGGAATGGAGGCCCACAGGATCCCGAAGACGAGCGGCAAGGGCAGGGCGAAGACCGCGGACTGCACGGTCCACCAGCCGATCGCACGGCGGTCGACCCGGTGCCGAGGCGGTCGGAGCCTCAGGTTGTCATGGCGTTCCACTGCTTCCACCCTGCTCTTGCGTCTGAAGGGTGCCGGGTTCGGGCCCGGCGGGGTTCGGTGGACTATAAAACAGGCGGTTCAGACCGACGCACCGGTGGCGGTCTGCTGCGGCAGCTGACCACTCCCGGCGTCCTGGCCCTTCAGCTTGCGCATCTTGGCCAGCAGGACGGCGGTACGGGTCAGCACCATGGCCAGCGACATGAAGACGAAGGCGTTGGCGTAGGTGTCCTGGCCGCTGATCTTGTAGTCGATGGAGAACTTGATCAGGTCCATGGTGAACCAGTGCTCGGCGCCGTAGGCGAAGAGGATGCGTCCGCCGGAGAGGACGATCCACACCAGGGCGTAGCCGATGCCACCGATGGTGTAGAGCTCACCGGAGGTGGCGTCCTTGTAGGCGGGCAGCAGCACTCCGGCGATCAGACCGCAGATGACGCCGGTGCCGACGCCCACGAGCTGGAGGGACAGGTCGTTGCCCTTGGTCGGGAAGGACTCGACGAAGATCGCGATGACGATGGCCACGGCGATCACCGAGCGCACCATCCGCATCGTGGTGATGCGGCGGCGGCCGATGTCGGTCGCCAGGATGATGATGAGGATCGTGCCACTGGCGATCAGTGCGGACATGAACTGGCTCATCTGTGGCATATGCGACGTTCTCCAAGCCAAACGGTGATGTGCGTTCGGTGTGACGGTTCTCCGCCCCACCTAGCTCAACGCTAGAAGCGGACGAGCCACCGCGAGACGACTGAACGGTGGGTTCCGGCTGTCAACCGACCGGTGGACACGGTGGACACGCGTGGTAGTACTGAGCCGTGCGCAATCACTCTCCGGGGGAGGGCTCGCAGACCGGGGCATACTACGGTCCGGAGTCCGGCACCCGCTGGTTCGGCCTGTGGGACGGCTTCTTCGCCGTCTCCTATCTCGTCACGGCGATCCTCCTCTTCCTCTCCAGCGGTTCCCAGGTCAGCCACTCCATCCCGATCGCCGCGCTGACGCTGACCGTGCCGTGGTACGCGGCGGTCGGCCGCACCCTGATGATCGAGGACACCTACGGCCCGCGGAACCTGGTCTTCGCGGCGGGGCTGGTGGCGCTGTTCTGTGTCACCACCGCGTTCAACCTCATCGGCGCTTTCGCCCTGTTCGCGGTCATCCCGATGCTGATCATGAGTCTGCCGATGGGCTGGGCGGTGGTGCTGGCCACGGTGGCCAACCTCTGTCCCGTACTGGTGGTGGCGTTCATCGGTGAGGACCTGGGGCTGAGCGTCCTGGGTGTGTTGCCCATCTCGTTGCTGAGCATCGCGCTCTCGGTGCTGCTGGGGCTGTGGATCAAGCGGGTGGTACGGCAGAGCAAGGGGCGCGGGCAGCTCATCGAGGAGTTGCGGCGCAGCCGGGAGCGGGTGGCCAGGCTCTCCCACGAGGCCGGTATCTCCGCCGAACGCGAGCGGCTGGCCCGGGAGATCCACGACACTCTGGCACAGGGCCTGACCAGCATCATCAGCCTGGTACAGGCGGCCGAGTCGGAGGTGCGCGAGGCCCCGGACCAGGCGGTGCACCATCTGTCGCTGGCCGGGCGGGTGGCCAAGGAGTCGCTCGCCGAGGCCCGCGACTTCGTGGCCGCCCTCACCCCGCCCGCGCTGCGCGGCGGTTCGCTGTCCCAGGCGGTGCGCCGGCAGGCCGAGGGGCTGATCGCCGAGACCGGCCTCGAGGTGCGGTGTTCGGTGATGGGCGAGGAGAAGTCGCTGCCGATGGCGGTGAGCGTGGTGCTGCTGCGCACGGTGCAGGAGGCCATCGCCAATGTGCGCAAACACGCCAAACAGGCCCGTACGGTGGATGTGATCGTGGTCTTCGACCAGGGCGGCGTCCGGCTGCTGGTCCGCGACGACGGCGAGGGGTTCACCCCGGACGGCACCCAGGAAGGCTACGGGCTGCGCGGAATGCAGGCCCGGGTGGCGGAGATCGACGGGGTGGCATCCGTCACCAGCAGCCCCGGACGGGGCACCACCGTGGAGGTGAGCGTGCCGATGACGGCGCTGACCGGGGAGGCAGTGAGTGGCTGAGGGTACGCCGGGCGGGCCGAGCGGGCCGGGCAGCCCCATCAGGGTCCTGCTGGCCGATGACCATCCCGTGGTGCGGGAGGGGCTGAGCGCCATGCTGGACTCCGCCGAGGGGATCACGGTGGTCGGGCAGGCCGGTTCCGGTGAGGAGGCGGTGGTCCAGGCGGTCGCGCTGCGGCCGGACATCACCCTGCTGGATCTGCGCATGGGCGGGATGGACGGGGTCGAGGCCACCGGGCAGATCCTGCGTCAGGTGCCGGGCTGCAAGGTGGTCATCGTGACCACGTACGAGGACGACTCCGACATCCTGCGGGCGGTGGAGGCGGGCGCCGCGGGCTATCTGCTGAAGGGCAGTTCACGGCAGGAGCTGATCGACGCGGTGCAGACCGCGGCGCGTGGCGAGACGGTGCTCACCCCGTCCCTCGCGGGCAAGCTCTTCCGCAGCCGGGCGCCCGAGCCGTCCCCGCTCTCCGGCCGGGAGCGCGAGGTGCTGCGGCTGGTCGGCCGCGGGCTGACCAACGCGGAGATCGGTGCCGAGCTGTTCGTCAGCGAGGCCACCATCAAGACGCATCTGCTGCGCTCATATCGGAAGCTCGGTGTGTCCGACCGCACGGCAGCGGTGCTGAAGGCCATGGAGCACGGTTTACTGACCTGAGCTGACCTGAGCTGGGTTGATCTGGTCAGGCCCGTACGGTCGAGGACCGCACTCACACCGTGCCCGTGAGGCTGCTGTCCGAGAGCTTCGCGGGGAGGTCCCGGCGGCGTTTGACGTTCAGCTTGCGGTAGATACGGGTCAGATGCTGCTCCACCGTGCTGACGGTGACGAACAGCTTGGAGGCGATCTCCCGGTTGGTGTTGCCGTGCGCGGCCAGCACCGCGATCCGCACCTCCGCCTCGGTCAGGGCCTCCACCTCGCGCTGGGTCTCGGTCCCCTGGCCCGGCTGGGCGGCGGCCGCGGCGAGTTCGCCGGCCTCCGCGTGCCGGGGCATCAGCTCACGGCACAGCGGATCGGCGCCACAGGTCTTGGCCACGTGCCAGGCCTTGCGGACGAACACCCGGCCCCGGTTGAAGTCGCCCAGCGAGCGGTAGGCACGGCCGAGTTCACCGAGGGCGATGGCCAGCTGGACGCGGTCGTCGCCGCTCTCCAGGATCTCGACGGCCTCCTTGAGCCGGGGCACCCGGCGCTTGAGCTCGTCGGTGCGGGCCAGGACGACCAGCAGGGCGCCGCGCAGCCGGGCGTCGTCGGGGCCCAGCCGCAGCTGTTCCTCGGCCAGTGCGCGGGCGCGCTTGGGGTCGCCGAGGGCCAGCCAGGTCTCGGCGGCGTCCAGCCGCCAGGGGGAGAGCAGGGGGATGTCCATCCGCCAGGTGTCCATCAGCTCACCGGCGGCCGTGAAGTCACCGAGCGCGGCGTGGTAGCGGCCGGTGGCCAGATGGCAGCGGCCCCTGGCCCGCAGGTAGAACAGCCCGGGGAGGGTCTGGAAGAGCTCGCCGGGCAGGGGCTGTTCGAGCAGCGCCATGGCCTCGTCGTAGTGGCCCATCCCGGTCTCGGCCTGGATCAGGGTGGACAGGAGCAGCCCGATGCCCACGCCCCAGCCCTGGACCGAGATCCGCGACATCGCGGTGCGCGCCTGGTGCGCCGCGACCTGGAGGTCGCCCTGGCGCAGCGCTATCTCGGCCCGTACGGCGGACAGCAGGGCCTGCCAGGTGGGGACGCGGCGGGCGGAGCACTCCCCTTGCAGCCGTTCGCACCAGGACAGGGCGAGGTCGAGCCGGCCGGCCAGGACCAGCGCCAGCAGCGCGACGACCAGCGGCTGGAGGGTGGAGTCGCTCAGGTGGTAGCGCTGGAGGACCCGCTCCGCCTCGATGACGGCCCGGTCGGCCTGGCCCTCGGTGAGCGCGGCGGACATGGTGGCGGCGGCGTGGGCGTGGGCCAGGTCGGCCATGTCGCGCGGGGCCCCGGCGGCGGCCGCCGTGATACCGGCCCCGACGGTGGGGAGCCGGTCGCGCAGCGGGGGGCTGAGCATCGTCAGCCACTGGGCGGAGGCGGCGATGGCCGCGGTCATCGCGGGGTCGTCGCCGGGGGCGGCCGAGCGGGCGAGCGCGGCGACGGCGTCGGCGGCCCCGTCGAGCCGTCCCGACCAGGCGAGGTAGGAGGTGATCGGGGCGACGTCGCGCGGGGCGAGGCGGCCCTGTTCGGCGGCCTCGGTGAGCTCCGGCAGATGGCTTTCGGCGGCGGCCGGGCCGATCCGCCAGGCGATGCTGACCAGCCGGGCCTTGAGCGCGGTGCGCTCGGGGCCGGGCGCGCAGGCGTGGTGGGCGTGTTCGAGGCAGCGGAGCGCGAACTCCAGCTCCTCCTCGACCAGGGCGAATTCGGCGGCCTCGCGCAGGACGGGGACGGTCCAGCGCTCGGCGTCCTGCCGGACGGCGACCAGTTGGCGGGCGACGTCGAGCGCGGAGGCGCCGTCGGTGTGCAGCAGCCGGGCGGCGCGGGCGTGCAGTGCGGCGCGGTCGGCCGTGGGGGTCGCGTCGAGCACCGCGGTACGGGCCACGTCGTCGCGGAAGCCGTTGTGCTCGAGGATGGCGCACTGGTGCAGGTCCTGGACGCCCTGCTGGACCGTGGTGACGCTCAGGTCGAGGAGCTGGCCGAGCAGTCGCGGGGAACGGGCGTCGCCGAGGACGGCCACACCGCGGGCGATCTGGAGGACCTCGGGTTCGCCCCGGTGCAGACAGCCGAGGACGGCGTGGGCGAACGCCTCGCCGGGGGTGGGGCGCTGCTGGGCCTCACCGTGCTCGCCGACGGTCCGCCAGTCCTCCAGCAGGGCGCGCAGCAGCAGCGGGTTGCCCCCGGAGATGCGATGGCATTCGGGGGCGAGGCGGGCGGCGACGGTGGCGGACAGCGAACCGGACAGCGCCTCGGCGACGCCCGACTCGGTGAGCATGTGCAGCCGCATGCGTACGCACTTGGGCTGGCGGAGCAGTTCGGCGTGGAAGGTGAACTGTTCCTGGCGAAGTCGGGGGGATTCGGTGAGGACGATGAGAACCTTCGCCTGACGCACCCGGCGGGCCAGGTGCAGCAGGAATTGCAGGGACTGATCGTCACCGCTGTGCACATCGTCGACAAGGACGACAAGAGTGCGATCGTCGACCATCCGCAGCAACGCCGAGGAAATCTGGGACATCACGTGCATGCGCCCCGCGGCGGTGCTTTCCAGTGCGTTCCCGTCAAGCAGCGCGATCACTTCGGATCGCACATCGGCGGGCATCGCACCGTTATCGAAAATCTTTCGGACAATCCCGAAGGGAAGGTCCTTCTCGGCCCGCGAACCGGTCGCTTCCAGGAGCAACGCGCCATTTTCGATGGCCTGTTCGGCAAAGGTGTTCAGCAGCGTCGTCTTACCGCTGGCCACCGCTCCGCTGACAAGAGCCAGCCGGCCCCTGCCCAGGGTCGCGCCGCGCAGCATTTCGCGCAGCGCGGAGAGGTGGTTCTCCCATTCGAAGAGGTTCGCAGGCAAAGAATTCATCCCCCGATGAAGCCACTTGACGCCTCCAACGGGCCGCCGGGGGCATCGATCGTGACGAGTGGTGTTTTCCAGTACGTCGGTCAGGTTCCGGAAGGGCGGCTCAGGGTCTCGGCCCCGAAAGCGCCTCCGCGACGAGACTCATAATCGGCTCTTGATGGTCGGCCAAGAAGAAGTGACCACCCGGGAACACCCGGATGTCAAACGCGGCGGTGGTGTGCGACCGCCATGCCTCCGCCTCTTCGAGGCTGGTCCTGGGGTCGTTGTCGCCGGTCAGCGCGGTGATCGGCGAGCGGACTGCGGCGCCGGGCACGGAGCGATAGGTCTCGATCGCCTTGTAGTCACCGCGAATCGCCGGCATCGCCATGCGCAGAATCTCCTCATTTCCGAGGACGCGCGAATCGGTGCCGCTCAGCAGCTTCATCTCGCGTACGACACCGTCGTCATCGCGCCGGTGCACATTCTCGTCGCGGTAACGGGACGGCGCCCGGCGGCCCGACGCGAAGAGGGCGCGCGCGGAGAACTCCGCGTCGGCCTCCTCCAGCCGCCGGGTCACCTCGAACGCGAGAACGGCGCCCATGCTGTGCCCGAAGAAGACGATCGGGAGATCGAGCCAGGGCTTCAACTCCGCGGCGATGGCGTCGGCGTACTCATCGATGTTCTCGATGAGCGGGTCGTGCCGCCGGTCCTGACGCCCCGGATACTGCACACACAGGACATCAGCGGATGACGAAAGCGTTTGGGACATCGGGAAGAAGAACGACGCAGAACCGCCCGCATGTGGCAGGCAGATCAGACGGGCGCGACTCTCCGGCGCCGGGTGGAATCGTCGTATCCAGACGCTGTCTTCTTGCTGTGCACCCATGCGTGGGGAAAGTCTTTCACTCGTCAAGCAAACCGTGCGGGACAGGCGGCAGAGCTTACCGGGCATGCCTCCCGGAACGCGCCGGCGCAACACTGCCCCTTCATGATTAACACGCCCATTGATGTAGGGGGCACCCCTAGTCTAGGGGGATTCTCCTTGACTGGGGTCCCGGGGCGTGTGCGACTGTCGCGCACTCCTGTTGAGCGCCTCCGCCAGATCGTCCAGGGCGTCCATGAGTTGCCCCGCGTCGCGCAGCGCCACCCCCGGGCGGTCCCCGGACTTCTCCCGCCACCGCTCCAACGACCGGCGCACCGCCTCCCAGTTCAGCGGCCGCCGCTTCCGCACCGCCTCCACCGCCTCCGGCATCGCCCGCCGCAGTGCCGCGGCGAACTCCCCGGCCTCCTCCGTGGGCGCCGCGTCCCGCTCCGGCAGATGCGCCTCCAGCAGCATGACGGTGCGTCCCATCATGGACAGCGCCGTCTGCGCCGCCCGCGCCGCGGCCCGCGAAAGGCCGCGGTGGCGCACCGGTTCCCGATGGGCCTGTGCCTCGCTCTGCTCCCAGGCCGCCCGTGCCGCGCGGGCGTCCAGCAGGGCGTCCCGCACCTGCCGGGGGCGGCGGTCGGCGGGATGGGCGTAGGCGTCGAAGACGGCGGTGGCGAAGGCGCCGTTGGCGGCCAGCCAGTTCGCGAGCCGGTCCCGCAGCCGCGGGGTCTCCCAGGCGGGGAAGACCGCGTACGCGACCATCGCCAGCAAACCGCCGAGCAGGGTCAGCGCCACCCGCGCCTGCACGGTCTGCCCCCATGCCTCGCCCGCGATGCTGAGCAGGAAGACCACATACGCGCTCACACATGCCGAGGTCACGATGAAACCGGTGCGCAGCAGCAGATACATCGCCAGCACGGCCAGCACGGCCAGCGCGGCGCTCACCGAGGGCCCGGGGTGGACCAGCGCCACCACCCCGCCACCGACCAGCACACCCGCCAGAGTGCCCAGGAAGCGGGCGACGCCACGGGAGTAGGTCTGGGCGAAGTCCGGCCGCAGGACCATGGTGGAGGTCAGCGGCGCCCAGTAGGCGTGCCCCAACGGCAGGGCCGTGCTCAGCAGATAGCCGCTGACGCTGACCGCGCACAGCCGCACCGCGTGGCGCAGCACCGGCGAGGACCAGCGGGCCTCGCGGTGGACGGCGCGCAGCGCCATGGCCGCGGTGCCCGCGATCCCCGGGCGGGGCAGGAAGCGGTGGACCGTACGGCCTTCGGCGGACACCTCCTCGACCGGCTCATCGGACGCCTCCACCACATCCGCCACCAGTGAGAAGAGCCGCAGCGCCGCACGGCGGGCGGCGCCGCTCAGCTTCGGTCCGTCCTCCGGCATCCGCAGGACGGACATGGCCTCGGAGGGCACCCGTACCGGTGTGCCGTGGCGGATGGCGTGGGCGACCGAGTCCAGCACGGTCCCGGTGGCGGCCAGCAGTTCACGCACCCGGTCGCGCTCGGGCCCCTCCTCGGGGGCGCCGACCACCGGGTCGGCGAGCGAGGCGAGCACCGGGCGGATCCGCTCGGCCAGCACCCGGTAGCCGCGCAACTGCCGGGGCCGCCGCCGGGCCTGGCGGGGGGTGAGGGCGGCGGCGCCGCGGGCCTCCATCAGCGGCTTGGGGTCGAACGGCGCCACCGGGTCGTAACGCAGTCTGCGGGCGTAGTCCGCGACACCGGCGAGCGCGTCCGCGAGGGCGTCGCGCTGCACGCCCCACGGCCGTACCGGAAAGATCACGATCAGCGCGGCCTGCACCACACCGCCGAGCCCGACCAGCAGGGCGTGGCCCAGGGCGCCCATGGTCGAGGTCGGGAGGGTGACCGTGATCAGCATGACGGCCACCATCTGGGTGGAGACCAGCCCGGAGACCGGGCCGACCGCCCACGACATGCCCGTCATCAGCGTCCATACGGCGAGCATGATGACGAAGGTGAGGGTGTGGGCGGCGGCCAGATAGCCGAGGAAGGTACTCACCGCGAGACCGCTCGCGGCGGCCAGCGCCAGCCAGGGGCGGGGACGCCAACTGCGCTGGAAGGTGGCGATCCCGGCGGAGAAGGCACCGAAGGCCGCCGAGACGGCAAGCGTCGGCGAGCCCAGCCACAGCGCCACCCCGACGACGAGCGCGACCCCGCACGCGGCACGGACGGCGACCAGTGGTTCGGTCCTGGTGCGCTCGATCGCGAGGCCCGTCCGGGCGGTCTCCTTCAACGCATGCGACCAGGTCATACGGCGAGACTACGGGGTGGCCCCAGAAGAACTGAACCAACCGTTCCGGTCCGATCCACCGGGCCCGGACCGACCCCGGATCAGGCCGGGACCACCCACGGAAGTGGCCAGTACGGCCCCCGGATCAGTCCCCGGGCTCGCAGTCCACGTCGAGGAGCTGGATCGGCCGGGTGGCGTCGAGGTCCACATAGGCGGTGAAGGACCGGGTCCTGGGCGCCTGGGCCCAGCTGGTGGTGATGGTCGCCCAGCCGACCCGCGCGGACTGGGCCGTGGTCACCTCGCCGACCTCGATGTCCCTGGGCTCGTTCTGCGCGCACAGCAGCAGGTCGTAGTCCGGCGTCTGGGCGATCCGCTCCTTGAGCTGGTCCGATACCAGGTTCTCCCGCTCCCAGGGGCGCGGGCCGTGGTTGCCGTAGAAGCCCTCCAGGAAGTGGTGGATCTCCTCGGCGGTGTAGCGGTCGTTGGGGTCGGTCTGTGCGGCGGCCGAGGCGGGCGACCCGGCGGCCAGGGCGAATCCGAGGCCGAGCGCGGCCACACAGCCGCCGGCCACCGCGGCACGGGAACGAAGCGAACGCATCACATCAGACATGGCGAATCCCCCTGTGTACGGTCTTGCATTGATATTCGCCCCTTAAGCGGGCGAGCACACAGGAAGACCTGTCAGGACCTCGAATGGTTGTGCCTCAACTGTCCCTGGGACATGAGAACTTCCCCCGCGGCCCCCGTTCGCTGGGCCCCCGTGACGACGAAACCCCCTGCCGGACCGGGTCCGGCAGGGGGTGGGAAAACCACTCCCCTCAGTGGTTCTTCGGGAACCCGAGGTTGATGCCGACCTCTTCCGACGGCTCCGGCCAGCGGGTGGTGACGACCTTGCCCCGGGTGTAGAAGTGCACCCCGTCGTTGCCGTAGATGTGGTGGTCGCCGAAGAGCGAGTCCTTCCAGCCGCCGAAGGAGTGGTAGCCCACGGGCACCGGGATCGGCACGTTGACGCCGACCATGCCCGCCTCCACCTCCAGCTGGAAGCGGCGGGCGGCGCCGCCGTCGCGGGTGAAGATGGCCGTGCCGTTGCCCCACCGGGAGCCGTTGATCAGCGTGATGGCCTCGTCGTAGGTCTCGGCGCGCACCACGCACAGCACCGGGCCGAAGATCTCGTCACGGTAGGCGTCGGCCGTCGGCGGGACCTTGTCCAGCAGCGAGACGCCGATGAAGAAGCCGTTCTCGTGGCCCTCGACCGTGTACCCCGTACCGTCCACGACCACCTCGGCGCCCTGGGCCGCGGCCCCGTGCACATAGGAGGCGACCTTGTCGCGGTGCTCCTTGGTGATGAGCGGGCCCATTTCGGAGGCCGGGTCGTTTCCGGGGCCGATCCGCAGGCGGGCGGCCCGGTCGGCGATCTTCTTCACCAGTTCGTCGCCCGCGTCGCCGACGGCGACGACCACGGAGACCGCCATGCAGCGCTCACCGGCCGAGCCGTAGGCCGCGTTGATGGCGTTGTCCGCCGCGAAGTCCAGATCGGCGTCGGGCAGCACCAGCATGTGGTTCTTGGCGCCGCCGAGCGCCTGCACCCGCTTGCCGTGCTCGACGGCCTTGGACTGGATGTACTTCGCGATCGGCGTGGAGCCCACGAAGCTGACGGCCGCCACGTCCGGGTGCTCCAACAGCCGGTCCACGGCCAACTTGTCGCCGTTGACGACGTTGAGCACCCCGTCCGGCAGCCCCGCCTCGGCGGCCAGTTCGGCCAGCCGGTGGGAGGCCGAGGGGTCCTTCTCGCTGGGCTTGAGGACGAAGGTGTTACCGCAGGCGATGGCCACCGGGAACATCCACAGCGGCACCATCGCCGGGAAGTTGAACGGTGTGATGCCCGCGACCACACCGAGCGGCTGGCGGATCGAGGACACATCGACCCCGGTGGAGACCTGGGTGGACAGCTCGCCCTTCAGCTTCTCGGCGATCCCGCAGGCCAGCTCCACGATCTCCAGACCGCGGGCCACCTCGCCGAGCGCGTCGGAGTGGACCTTGCCGTGCTCGGCGGTGATCAGCTCGGCGATCTCGTCGCGGTGGGCGTCCAGCAGTTCGCGGTACTTGTAGAGGATCGCGGTGCGCTTGGCGAGGGACACCGTGCCCCAGGTGCGGAACGCCTCAGCGGCCGCGGCCACGGCCGCGTCGACCTCCTCCACCGAGGCCAGGGCGACCTGGGTGTCCTGGGCGCCGGTGGCGGGGTTGTAGACCGGACCGTAGGTGCCGGTCGCGCCCTCGGCGGTCTTTCCGCCGATCCAGTGGTTGACGGTCTTCATGGGTGCGGGCCTTTCTGTCGAAAAACGTCAGAGGTGGCGGCGGCGTGCGGCGGCCTGCCGGTCGTAGTCCTCACGGGCCTTCACGGCGGCCGGACGGGTCGCGGTCCGGGCGACAGGCACATCCCACCACGCCTGTGCCTCGGGTGCGCCGGACACTGTGTCGGCCGTTTCGGTCTCCACATAGACACATGTGGGCCGGTCCGAGGCGCGGGCCGCGGCGAGCGCCTCGCGCAGCTCGCGCACGCTCTTCGCACGCAGCACCTCCATGCCCAGCGAGGCGGCGTTGGCGGCCAGGTCGACCGGGAGCGGATCGCCGGTGTACTGCCCGTCGGCATCCCGGAAGCGGTAGGCGGTGCCGAAGCGCTCGGCGCCGGTGGCCTCCGAGAGTCCGCCGATCGAGGCGTAGCCGTGGTTCTGGAAGAGCACGATGTTGATGTTGACGCCCTCCTGGACCGCGGTGACGATCTCGGTGGGCATCATCAGATACGTACCGTCGCCGACCAGCGCCCAGACCGGCCGGTCGGGCGCCGCGAGCCGTACGCCGATGGCGCCGGGGATCTCGTACCCCATACAGGAGTAGCCGTATTCGAGGTGGTACTGGCGCGGGGAGCGGGTGCGCCACAGCTTGTGGAGGTCGCCCGGCAGCGAGCCCGCCGCGTTGATCACCACGTCCTCGTCGCCGACGACCGCGTCCAGCGCGCCCAGGACCTGGGTCTGGGACGGCCGGGCGGTCTCGTCCGCGGCGGCGTAGGCGGCGTCCACCCGGCGCTCCCACGCGGTCTTGCCGGTGCGGTACTCGGCCTCGTACGCCTCGTCGACCCGATGGCCCGCCAGCTCGGCGGTGAGCGCCTCGAGCGCGGCGCGGGCGTCGGCGACCACGGTGGTGGCGGCGAGCTTATGGGCGTCGAACGGTGCGATGTTGAGGTTGAGGAAGCGGACGGCCGGGTCCGCGAACAGGGTCGCGGAGGCGGTGGTGAAGTCGCTGTAGCGGGTGCCCACGCCGATGACCAGGTCGGCCGTGCGGGCGAGGTCGTCCGCCACGGCGGTGCCGGTGTGGCCGATCCCGCCGATGTCGGCGGGGTGGTCGTAGCGCAGCGAGCCCTTGCCCGCCTGGGTGGAGGCCACCGGGATGCCGGTCGCGTCGACGAGGGCACGCAACGCCTCCTCGGCCTCGCTGTGGTGGATCCCGCCGCCCGCGACGATCAGCGGCCGGCGGGCGGCGCGGACCGTCCGCACGGCGGCGGCCACCTCGGCCGCTTCGGGGGCGGGTCGGCGGACGTGCCAGACCCGGTCGGCGAAGAACTCCTCGGGCCAGTCGAACGCCTCGGCCTGCACGTCCTGCGGGAGGGCCAGGGTGACGGCGCCGGTCTCGGCCGGGTCGGCCAGCACCCGCATGGCCTGGAGCGCGGCCGGGATCAGCGCCTCGGGGCGCATCACCCGGTCGAAGTAGCGGGAGACCGGGCGCAGCGCGTCGTTCACCGAGATGTCGCCGGCGTACGGCACTTCGAGCTGCTGGAGCACCGGGTCGGCGGGCCGGGTGGCGAAGATGTCGCCGGGCAGCAGCAGCACCGGCAGCCGGTTGACGGTGGCGAGCGCGGCACCGGTGACGAGGTTGGTGGCGCCGGGGCCGATGGAGGTGGTGACGGCCTGGGCGGCGAGCCGGTTGTTCTGGCGGGCGTAGCCGACCGCGGCGTGCACCATCGCCTGCTCGTTGCGGCCCTGGAGATACGGCATGGTGTCCGGTCCGGACTCCAGCAGCGCCTGGCCGAGCCCGGCCACATTGCCGTGGCCGAAGATGCCCCAGGTGGCGTTGATCAGGCGATGCCGCCGACCGTCCCGCTCGGTGTACTGGTGGGCCAGGAACTCCACCAGCGCCTGGGCGACGGTGAGGCGGCGCACTGCCGAAGCGTTCATCGGGGGTCTCCAGCGGGTGCTCGATAGAGGGGCAGACGGGGGTCGACGGGCTGGTCCGGCCAGGTGGCGCGGATCCAGGCGTGGTCGGGGTGGTCGCAGATGAGCCAGGCGCGCTCCTCCCCCGGGCCCGCCATGACGTTGAGGTAGTACATGTCATGGCCGGGGGCGGCGATGGAGGGGCCGTGCCAGCCGTCGGGGATCAGGACGGTGTCACCGGAGCGGACCTCGGCGAGGACGTCGGTACCGCGGCCGTGGCCCGACGGGGAGACCCGCTGATAGCCGACGCCCTCGTTGCCGTGGGCCTCGGCGATCTCGAAGTAGTAGATCTCCTCCAGCTCGCTCTCCTCGCCCGGGCGGCACTGGTCGTGTTTGTGCGGCGGGTACGAGGACCAGTTGCCGCCGGGGGTGAGCACCTCCACGGCGATGAGCTTGTCGCATTCGAAACCGCCAGCTGACTTTCCGCCTCCGGCAGGGGCCGCGGCGGCGAAGTTGTTGACCTGGCGCGAGCAGTTGCCGCTGCCGCGCAGCTCGACGGGGACGGCGGAGGCCGGTCCGTAGCGTGCGGGCAGCCGGCGCTCGCAGCGGGCGCCGGTGAGCGCGAAACGGCCGCCGGCGCCGCTGGCGATCTGGGCGTGGGAGTCGCGCGGCAGATAGACGAAGTCGCTCACCCCGCTGAACACGCTCTCCCGGCCATGCAGTTCGAAGGTCTCACCCTCGGCGATCACGGTGCAGCCACCGCTCAGCGGCAGCACGATCCACTCGCTGTCACCGGTGGCCAGCGAGTGCGAACCGCCGGGCGGCAGATCGAGGACCCGCAGGCTGGAGTAGCCCCAGCCGGCCCGCTCGGGAGCGATGTCCACGGCGTAGGGGCCGTCGGCCGCCTTACCTGCCCGCACATGGAAGCCGGGGAACGGATCAGTGGTGGTCATGGCGTGAAGTCTCCGCCTTTCCTCGCATCACGTCGCGTAGCGTCACAACAGGCCGACGGCGGTGTCCACAGCGGTCTCGACGCTGCCCTCCGCCGGATAGAGCAGCGAGCGCCCGACGACAAGACCCTGCACGGTGGGCAGCCCCAGCGCCTTGCGCCACTTCTCGTACGCCTCCTCCTGGTCCTGCGGAGACTTGCCCACGTCGCCGCCGAGCAACACCGCCGGCAGAGTGCTCGTCTCCATCACCGCCGCCATCTCGTCGGCGTCCTCGGTGACCGGCACCTTCAGCCAGGTGTAGGCGGAGGTTCCGGCGAGGCCGGAGGCGATGGCGATGGACTTGGTGACGGCCTCCGCGCTCAGGTCGTTGACGACCTTCCCGCCCGTGCGCCGGGAGATGAACGGCTCGACGAAGACGGGCAGCCGCCGCTCGGCCATGTCGTCGATGGCGCGGGCCGCGGTGACCATGGTGGTCAGCGAACCGGCGTCCTCGTAGTCGATGCGCAGCAGCAGCTTGCCCGCGTCGAAGCGGAGGCGCTCGATGTCCTGGGGGCGGTGCCCGGTGAACCGGTCGTCGAGTTCGAACGAGGCCCCGGCGAGACCGCCGCGGTTCATCGAGCCCATGACGACCTTGCCGTCGAGGGCGCCGAGCAGCAGCAGGTCCTCCAGGATGTCGGCGGTGGCGAGCACCCCGTCGACCCCGGGGCGGGACAGCGCCATACACAGCCGCTCCAGCAGATCGACCCGGTTGGCCATGGCCAGCTTGTGGCCGCCGACGGCGAGGGAGCCGCGCGCCGGGTGATCGGCGGCCACGATCATCAGACGGCCGCTGTCGCCTATGAGGGGGCGGCGGACCCGGCGGGCGGCCGCCTCGGCGATGGCCTCCGGGTGGCGGCTCCGCACCGTCACAAGGTCCGAAACGCTGATACTCAAGGGAATTCCTCTCTTTTTCGAGGCTCGGTTCGCCTCCGGGGCGCTCCAGTCGCTGTCGACGGTCGACCGTGCTCGGTCGCCCACGCGGCGGAGCCGCATATCCATCGCAGCCCTCGCTCCCTGCGCGCGCTCTCCCTTTCGACAGCGACGCGCCCCTTCGGCTCGCCCCCAGCTACCGCTGGGAGGTACCCCCAGCCGGTCGGACGGGGACACCCCGTAACGATGGGCACCCAGCGGCCTCACCACTGGACCCCTGGGTCAGTCCCCACCGAGCAGGGCCTCGACCTCCGCTTCCGTGGGCATCGCGGAGGAGCAGGCGAGGCGGGACGCCACGATGGCGCCCGCCGCGTTGGCGTATCGCATGACGCGCTCCAGGGGCCAGTCCGAGAGCAGACCATGGCACAGGGCGCCGCCGAACGCGTCGCCCGCGCCGAGCCCGTTGACCACCTCGACCGGGACGGGCGGGACCTCCGCGGTGGTGCCGTCACGGTGCACGGCGAGCACCCCGCGCGGGCCCTGTTTGACGACGGCGAGTTCCACGCCCGCGTCCAGCAGCGCCTGTGCGCATGCCTTGGGCTCGCGCGCCCCGGTGGCGATCTCGCATTCGTCGACGTTTCCGACGGCGACGGTGGCGTGGCGCAGCGCCTCGGCGTAGAAGGGGCGGGCGGCCTCCGGGTCGGCCCAGAACATCGGCCGCCAGTCGAGGTCGAAGACGGTGGTGCCGCTCTTGGCGCGGGCGGCGAGCGCGGCGAGGGTGCTGGTGCGGCTGGGCTCCTCGCTCAGCCCGGTGCCGGTCATCCAGAAGATCCGGGCGGCACGGATGGCGTCGAGGTCCAGCTCATCGGAGTGGATCTCCAGATCGGGTGCCTTGGGGCGGCGGTAGAAGTACAGCGGGAAGTCGTCCGGCGGGAAGATCTCGCAGAAGGTGATCGGGGTGGGGTACTGCTCGACGGGGGTGACGAAGCGGTCGTCCACCCCGAAGGCCCGCAGCTCCTGGTGGATGTAGTCGCCGAACGGATCCGCCCCGGTGCGGCTGATCACCGCGGAGCGGTGGCCGAAGCGCGCCGCGGAGACCGCGACATTGGTCGCCGAGCCGCCGAGGAACTTTCCGAACGATTCAACCTGCGGCAAGGGCACACCGGTCTGGAGCGGATAGAGATCCACTCCGATGCGGCCCATCGTGATCAGGTCGTACGGCTCACTCATGCCTGCCCCTTCGGGAAAGACGCAGCTCAGGGTCTGATGCGCGGAACTCCGGGACGTACCCCGGCCCTTCAGGTCTAGACGTGTCCCCCACCCACTGTCAAGACTTTGTCCTTACATACTGACGTAACTACCCGACCCCATGATGGACGTTATCGCGTCGTTACGTCTAGATGAAATGTTGTCATGACAAAGTCTTGACAGAGGATATCCCCGGGGAGTTGGCTCCCGTTCTGCAACGGCCGTGTTACTTCGACGGACCTGGCTTTGAGAGGTGCTGGAACGGATGGACCTCAGACTCAATCGACACCGCAGAGCGGGCCTCGCCGCATTCGCCGCCGCAGCCGTACTCCTGGCAGCGGGGTGCAGCAGTCAGGGCGGCAAGAAGGCCCAGGAAGCCGACTCCGGCATCGCGGCCGGCAAGGCCGACACCCCGCGGATGAAGATCGCGATGATCACCCACGCCGCCCCGGGCGACACCTTCTGGGACACCGTGCGCAAGGGCGCCAAGGCCGCGGCGGCCAAGGACAACGTCGACCTCGTCTACTCCAGCAACCCCAACGGAGCCGACCAGGCCAACCTGATCCAGAACGCGATCAACCAGAAGGTCGACGGCATCGCCGTCACCCTCGCCAAGCCCGACGCCATGAAGGGCGCGATAGCCAAGGCGGAGAAGGCCGGGATCCCGGTCGTCGCCTTCAACGCCGGACTCGACCAGTGGAAGGACATGGGTCTGCTGGAGTACTTCGGCCAGGACGAGAACATCGCGGGCCAGGCGTTCGGCAAACACCTCAACGAGATCGGCGCCAAGCACAACATCTGCGTGATCCAGGAGCAGGGCCATGTCGCCCTCGAGGCCCGCTGCGCGGGTGTGAAGAAGACCTTCAAGGGCAAGACCGACACCCTCTACGTCAACGGCACCGATATGCCGTCGGTCAAGTCGACGATCTCCGCGAAGCTCAAGCAGGATTCGAGCATCGACTACGTCGTCACCCTGGGCGCCCCGTTCGCCCTGACCGCCGTCCAGTCCGCAAAGGACGCCGGCGGCAAGGCCAAGGTCGCCACCTTCGACCTCAACAAGGACCTGGTCTCCGCCGTACAGAGCGGCGACGTCCAGTTCGCCGTCGACCAGCAGCCCTATCTCCAGGGCTATCTGTCCATCGACTCCCTCTGGCTCTACAAGAACAACGGCAACTTCAGCGGCGGCGGCGAGCAGCCCGTGCTGACCGGCCCCGCGTTCGTCACCAAGGACAACGTGGACACCATCGCCAAGTTCGCCCAGAAGGGAACGCGGTGACCCGGCCATGACCCATACCGCCACCCCGGCGGCCGCGACACCGCCCGCCTCCCCCGCCGCTCCACCGGGGAGCCGCACCACCGAGCGCTCGCTCGCCCGACGGGCGCTGGCCCGCCCCGAGATCGGGGCGCTGATCGCGGCCATCGGCGTCTACGCGTTCTTCTTCGCCGTCGCCCCGACCTTCCGCCAGGCCGACTCGTTCGCCACGGTGCTCTACCAGGGCTCCACCCTGGGGATCATGGCGCTCGCCGTCTCCCTGCTGATGATCGGCGGCGAGTTCGACCTCTCGGCCGGTGTCGCGGTCACGACCTCGGCGCTGACCGCCAGCATGTTCAGCTTCCAGCTCAGCACCAATGTCTGGGTGGGCGTGATCGTCGCACTGCTGGTCTCGCTCACCGTGGGCCTGATCAACGGACTGCTGCTGATCAAGACCGGACTGCCGAGCTTCCTGGTCAGCCTCGCCAGCTTCCTGATGCTCCAGGGCGCCAACCTGGCCATCACCAAGCTGCTGACCGGCAATGTCGCCACCGACTCCATCAGCGATATGGACGGCTTCGACCAGGCGAAGTCGGTCTTCGCCTCCGAGGTCGGTGTCTTCGGGGTCGATGTGAAGATCACCGTGGTGTGGTGGCTGATCTTCGCCGCCATCGCCACCTGGGTGCTGCTGCGCACCAAGTTCGGCAACTGGATCTTCGCGGCCGGTGGTTCGAAGGAGAGCGCACGGGCCGTGGGCGTACCGGTGCACCTCACCAAGATCGCCCTCTTTATGACGGTGGGCTTCGCGGCCTGGTTCGTCGGCATGCATCTGCTCTTCGAGTACAACACCGTGCAGGCCGGCGAGGGCGTCGGCAACGAGTTCTACTACATCATCGCGGCCGTGATCGGCGGCTGCCTGCTCACCGGCGGCTATGGCTCCGCGATCGGGGCGCTGCTCGGCGCCTTCATCTTCGGCATGGTCAACCAGGGCATCGTCTACGCCAACTGGAACCCCGACTGGTTCAAGTTCTTCGTCGGCGTGATGCTGCTGCTCGCGACCCTCGTCAATCTGTGGGTGCGCCGTCAGGCCGCCAGGAGGTGACCGGAATGGCAACGAACGACACCAAGGGCAGCGCCGCACAGGCCACCGCCGCACCGGCCGACGAACCGGTGATCCGGCTGCGCGGCGTGGGCAAGCTCTACGGGAACGTCCGCGCCCTGGAGGGCATCGACCTGGCCGTCCGGCCCGGCCGGGTGACCTGCGTCCTCGGCGACAACGGCGCCGGAAAGTCCACCCTGATCAAGGTCATCTCGGGGCTGCACCAGCACGACGAGGGCGAGTACCTCGTCGACGGCGAGCCGGTGAAGCTCAACAACCCGCGTGACGCCCTGGGCATGGGCATCGCCACCGTCTACCAGGACCTGGCCACCGTGCCGCTGCTGCCGGTGTGGCGGAACTTCTTCCTCGGCTCCGAGCTGACCCGCGGCCCCTGGCCGGTCCGCCGGCTGGACATCCAGCGGATGAAGAAGATCACCGACGAGGAGCTGTCCGCCATGGGCATCCACCTCGACAACCTCGAACAGCCCATCGGCACCCTCTCCGGCGGCCAGCGGCAGTCCGTGGCGATCGCCCGCGCGGTCCACTTCGGCGCCCGGGTGCTGATCCTGGACGAGCCGACCGCGGCGCTCGGCGTCAAGCAGTCCGGTGTCGTGCTCAAGTACATCGCGGCGGCCCGCGAACGCGGGCTCGGCGTCATCTTCATCACCCACAACCCGCACCACGCCTATATGGTCGGCGACCACTTCGCGGTGCTCCGGCTGGGTGCCCTGGAGCTGAACGCGGCGCGTGCGGACGTCAGCCTCGAAGAGCTCACCAACCATATGGCCGGCGGCGCCGAACTGGCCGCGCTCAAGCATGAGCTGGCCCAGGTCCGCGGGGTCGATGTGGAGGAGCTGCCCGAGGATATGACCGCGCCTTCCTCCTGATAAGACGTCCGAATGTCCTGACGAAGCCTTGACGGCCGCCCGCCCGGCCGGTGAAGCTGCCCAAAGCAGTACGACGCGGGCACCCCAGCACCCCGAGGAGACCCTCTGCCATGACTGCCGACGCCTCCCCCGTACCCGCCCTGGACCGCATCCGGGTCGGCTCGGCCCCCGACTCCTGGGGGGTGTGGTTCCCCGACGACGATCAGCAGGTCCCCTGGCGGCGCTTCCTCGACGAGGTCGCGGAGGCCGGTTATGAGTGGATCGAGCTGGGTCCGTACGGCTATCTGCCCACCGACCCGGCCCGGCTCGCCGAGGAGACCGGCCGGCGCGGCCTCACCGTCTCGGCGGGCACCGTCTTCACCTCGCTGCACCGCGGCCCCGAGGTCTGGGACGCCACCTGGGAGCATGTCTCCCAGGTGGCCGAGCTGACCCGGGCGATGAACGCGAAGCACCTCGTGGTCATCCCCTCCTTCTGGCGGGACGACAAGACCGCCGAGCTGATCGAGCCCCCGACGCTCACCGCCGAGCAGTGGCGCCATCTGTCCACCGGGATGGAGCGGCTCGGCCGTGAGGTGCGCGAGCGCTTCGGGCTGGACATCGTCGTCCACCCGCATGCCGACACCCATATCGACACCGAGGAGAACGTGGCCCGCTTCCTGGACGCCACCGACTCCGGCCTGGTCAACCTCTGTCTGGACACCGGCCACTACGCCTACTGCGGCGGCGACAGCGTCAAGCTGATCGAGACCTACGGCGAGCGCATCGGCTATCTCCACCTCAAGCAGGTCGACCCGGAGATCCTCGCCGATGTGGTCGAGAACGGGGTGCCGTTCGGCCCCGCCGTCCAGCGGGGTGTCATGTGCGAACCGCCGGGCGGCGTCCCGGAGCTGGGCCCCGTCCTGACCGCGGCGCAGAATCTGGCCGTGGACCTGTTCGCCATCGTCGAGCAGGACATGTACCCCTGCCCGCCCGACCAGCCCTTCCCCATCGCCGAGCGCACCCGGCGCTTCCTGCGTTCCTGCGGCGCCTGACCTCCCTTTTCGCCGCCCCGCCCGCAGGGACGGCCGAACCACCCGCAGGGACGGCCGAACCGTCCAGAGAGCAGAGAGAGAAGAGAGAGCAGCCAATGACCCAGCAGGGAACGCTCGGGGTCGCCGTCATCGGGACCGGCAAGATGGGCGCCGACCATGTCCGCCGCATCAACGACGTGATCAGCGGCGCGCGGGTGGCCGCCGTGGTCGACATCGACGAGGCGCGGGCCAAGGCGGTCGCGGACACCGCCGACGACTGTCAGGCGTTCACCGACCCGGCCGCCGCGATGGCCGCGCCCGGTGTGGACGCGGTGCTGATCGCCTCGCCGGGACCCGCGCACGAGGCCGCGCTGCTCAGCGCGTTCGAGCGCGATCTGCCGGTGCTGTGCGAGAAGCCGCTCACCCCGGACTCCGCGTCCGCGCTGCGGGTGCTGGAGGCCGAGCAGCGGCTGGGCCACCGCCGGGTCCAGGTCGGCTTCATGCGCCGCTACGACACCGAGTTCATGCAGCTCAAGGCACTGCTGGACGGTGGTGAGCTGGGCCGCCCGCTGCTGCTGCACTGCCGCCACCGCAACGCCTCGGTGCACTCGTACTTCACCAACGAGATGATGATCACCGACTCGGTGGTGCATGAGATGGACCAGTCGCGCTGGCTGCTGGAGCAGGAGATCGCCGCGGTCACCGTGCTCAAGCCGGCGCCCAGTTCGCTGTCGCCCGAGCCGCTCAGCGACCCCCAGCTGGTGATCTTCGAGACCACCGGCGGCGCGATCGTCAATGTGGAGATCTTCGCCACCTGCGGCTTCGGCTATCAGGTACAGGCGGAGGCGGTCTGCGAACGCGGCACCGCCCGCGTCGGCGACGCCCACGGGATGCTGGTCAACCGGCCCGGCACCTGGGGCGGTGAGATCGCCCCCGACTTCGTGGCCCGCTTCGCCGAGGCATACGACCGCGAGGTGCAGAGCTGGGTCAACGCCACCCGGCGCGGGGAGGTCGAGGGCCCCAGCGCCTGGGACGGCTACGCCGCGACCGCCGTCAGCGAGGCGGGGATCCGGGCCCAGGCCACGGGTGAGCGCATCGCCGTCGAGATGATCGAGCGCCCCGCCTTCTACAACTGACGCCCCCTCTCCATATGACGCCCAGTGGGCCGGCCGTGACCTTACGGCCGGCTCACTGGGCGTCAGCGTCGTGGCGTCCGCATCCCGTCCCCTGCGTCACCCCCGCGTCACAGCCGTCACATCTCCATACGCCTACGTCACAGATGTTCAACAGCCCCGGGCCGCCCTTCACTCAGCGTCGTTGACCAGGCACAGGCTGATGGAACGTGAGCAGGCGCGCCGTGGCTCCCCCGACGGCCCCACCGGGCCGTGACCGCGACGCCCCGCGGAAGGGCGTAAAGAGATGACCGACCGGAGGCTGTGGTCCTACAAGGAGATCGCCGCGCATATCGGTGTACGGACCGACACCGTACGGTCCTACCGCAAGCACGGCCTGCTGCCGCCCCCCGATCTGGTGGAGGGCGGCAAGCCGTACTGGTACGCGGATACGATCCGCTCCTGGGTGCTCCGCAGACCCGGCAACCGCCGTGCCCGGCGGGACGCCCAGGACTGAGCGGATCGGCGGAAACCGATCGCGGTTCGAGGCGCCCCAAAGAG
This sequence comes from Streptomyces malaysiensis subsp. malaysiensis, assembly GCF_040653035.1. Taxonomy (NCBI): domain Bacteria; kingdom Bacillati; phylum Actinomycetota; class Actinomycetes; order Kitasatosporales; family Streptomycetaceae; genus Streptomyces; species Streptomyces malaysiensis. The sequence goes on along the minus strand of NZ_JBEZNG010000017.1, from coordinate 163,554 downwards.
GCGCGGGGCCGTATCGATGTGCTGCCCCGCCCCGGCTGTGCCGATATGCGGCCCCGCCGCGGCTCTGTCGATATGCGGCTCCGCCTCGGCTGTGTCGATATGCGGCTCCGCCTCGGCTGTGTCGATATGCGGCTCCGCCTCGGCTGTGTCGATATGCGGCTCCGCCGCGTGGCGCGGCCACGACGGCGCCGCGGACGATCGACGGCAGCTCAGCGTACTTCCAGCGGAGCGCCCAGCGGTGCCGGATCCACATCGCCCGTCAGCGGCCCGTACTCACCCGGTCCCGCACCTTCTCCCCCTCTCCATGAAGCCCGTCCTCGCCATGGGACCCGTCCCCGGCGCGAGGCCCGCCCTTGCCCCGGCACCGACCGTCGGCGCCGCCGTCGGCTCCGGTGGCGATGTCCTTACCGCTTCCGGAGGGAGCGGACTCCCCCTCGCTCAGCCCGAACCGGGCGTGCAGCCGGCGCAGCGGTCCGGGGGCCCACCAGGTGGCCCGGCCGGTCAGCTTCATCACCGCCGGCACCAGCAGCCCGCGCACCACCATCGCGTCCATCAGCACGGCCAGCGCGATGCCCAGCCCCAGCATCTTGGTGTTGGTGACCCGCGAGGTGCCGATGCCCACCATCACCACGGCGAGGATCAGCGCCGCCGCCGTGATCAGGCCACCGGTGCGCCGCAGTCCGAACTCGACGGCCGCCTGATGGTCCCCGGTGCGGTCGTACTCCTCCTTGATCCGGGAGAGCAGAAAGACTCCGTAGTCCATGGAGAGCCCGAAGGCGACACAGAACATCAGAACGGGCAGCGTGGTCTCGATACTGCCGGAGGTGGTGAAGGAGAGCGGACCGGACAGATGCCCGTCCTGGAAGACCCACACCACCGCGCCGAACATCGCGGTCAGACTGAGCGCGTTGAGCAGCACGGACTGAATCGGTATCAGCACGCTCCCGGTGAGCAGGAAGACCAGCAGCAGGGTGACGGCGACGATGATGCCGCCGGCCCAGGGCAGCCGGTCGGCTATGGAGTCCTTGGTGTCCACCAGAACGGCGGCGGTGCCGGTCACCGAGGTGGTGAACGACGGCTCCTGGGCGCGGATTCTCTGCACCAGGTCCTGGCTGGCGGAGTCCACGGCCTCGCCCTTGGGCAGCACGGTGATGTCCGCCGAGCCACCAGCTTGACGCGCCGCCTCCGCCGGCCCCGGCTCGGCCACCCGCCGCCCGTCCGCGAACCGGCCCGCCGGGCTGTCCACCCGCAGCACATCGGGGAGGGCGGAGACCTTGGCGCTGTAGTCGGCGAGGGCCTTGGTGCCGGTCCCGCCCTCGGCGAGGACCTCCACCGCACCCCCGGGACCGCCGGGGAACCCCTCCCTGATGTGCTGCTGCACCACATGGGACTCGGCGCTCGACGGCAGCTGGCGGTCGTCCGCGGTGCCGAACTCCACCCTCAGGAACGGCAGTCCCAGCGCGACCAGACCGGCGACGGTGGCCAGCGCGAACAGCGGGGCGCGCCGCATCACCAGCCGGGCGAGCCGCGCCCAGCCCGCCCCGGGCTCCCCGCCGCGGGAGGGACGGCCGCGGCGCAGCAGTCGGGTGAGATCCAGTGCGTTGACCCGGTCGCCCAGGAGGATGAGCGCCGCGGGCAGGACCACCAGGGCGGCGATGGCGGCGATCAGCACCACCGCGATCCCCGCATAGGCGAAGGAGCGCAGGAAGTACTGCGGGAAGACGAGCATCGCGGCGAGCGAGGCGGCGACGGTCAGCGCGGAGAAGAGCACGGTGCGCCCGGCGGTGCGCAGCGTGGCCGCGACGGCGGGCAGCTTCTCGGCGCCCTGGGCCAGCTCCTCCCGGAACCGGCGCACGATGAACAGGGCGTAGTCGATGGCGAGTCCGAGGCCGAGCGCGGTGGTCAGGTTCTGCGCGAAGACCGAGACATCGGTGAACTCGGTGAGCCCGCGCAGCACCGCGTCGGTGCCGAGGATGGCGACGATGCCCACGCCAAGCGGCAGCAGGGCGGCCACGGCGCTGCCGAAGACCATCACGAGCAGCACCAGGGTGATGGGCAGGGCGATCATCTCGGCCCGCAGCAGATCCTCCTGGATGGTGGTTTGCAGCTCATGGCGGACCGCGACCATCCCGCCGAGCGACACCTCGACCGGGCCGTGGGCGCCCCGGTAGTGGGGCGCTATGCGCTCCAGCGTTTTGTTGGCGGCCGATTCATCGCCCACGATCCGCGCGGCGATGATCGCCTCGCCCTGGTCGCGGGCGCGCAGCGAGGGGGCGCCGGTGGCCCAGTAGGAGGTGACACCGGTGACCGACTTCTCGCCCGAGAGCTTCTTGGCGAGCGCCCGGCCCTCGGCGGCGACCGCCGGATCGTCCACGGTCTTCCGGCCGCTGTCGACGAGCAGGATCAGATTGGGCTGGGAGGCGGGGAAGCGCTTCTCCAGCGCCTTGGTGGCATACGCGGACTCGGACGCGGGGTCCTCCCAGCCGCCGCTTCCCATGCGGTCGGCGACGCCGCTCCCGGCCACCACGGCCAGCGCCGTGAAGATCAGAGCGATTAGCAGGGACAGCCGGGGTCGCGCGGTGACCAGGCGGGTCCACCCTCCGATCCGGTCCTCGGGCGGGCGGTTGACATCGGTCATGGCGCGGTGTCCCCTTCACCTGTGCCCCATGCTGCCTTCATATGTCCGTAAGCAGCATGGGTCGTTGAATTACCATGGGCGGTAAACACGAGCGACCGCTCGCGTTTCTCAAGAATGCGAGCGGGCGCTCGTGTTTGTCAATCGAACACGGAGAACGGGAACACAGGTGAGCGAGAGCAAGGCGGGCCAACGCGACGAGACGGCCAAGCCGCGCCGCAGGCAGGCGCGCGGCGAGCGCCGGATCCAGCAGTTGCTCGACGCCGCCGCCAGCGTCTTCTGCCGCGCCGGCTACACCTCGGCGAGCACCAACGCCATCGCCCGCGAGGCCGGGGTCTCCCCCGGCACGCTGTACCAGTTCTTCCCGAACAAGGAGGCGATCGCCGTCGAGCTCGGCGAGCGCCTCACCCGCCAGATGCAGGAGACCCACGGGGTGGTCTTCACCCCCGAGAACGCCACGCTGCCCCTCGACGAGCTGCTCGACACCGTCCTCGATCCGATGATCGAGTTCAACTGTGCGAACCCCGCGTTCCTGACCCTGCTCCACTCCGCCGACACACCGGGCAACTTCCTCGAAGAGCACGCCGCCGTGCACGACTCGATCCGGGACCGCATCTCCGACCTGATCGGCCTGCGCAACCCCGCCCTCTCCCCCGAGCGCCGCACCCACATCGCGACCATGTCGTTCGGCCTGTTCAAGGCCGGTCTGACGCTGATCCTCGACCATGAGGGCGCGGAACGAGAGGTGTACATCGGGGAGCTGAAGACCGCTCTGCACGGCTATCTCGCCCCGACGCTCGGCACCGGGAGAACCTCCGCCCGCCTCTGACCCTGGGCCGCGCCCCCTCCCCCACCGCCTCACCGTCCCCGGACCGGGGAGGGGTGCGCGCGGGCGCGGCACACCCGTCACAGACCGGCGCACCACCGGCTTCCATCGATACCCCCTAGGGGTATAGAGTGAGCAGTGTCAGGAGTCGCTGAGGCATTCCGGCGCCTCCTGCGCACCGACCGTCACGCCCACCCCACACAGGAGAACCCCATGAGCCCCGAGGCAGTCACCACCGTCTACCAGGTGACCGGTATGACCTGCGGCCACTGCGAAGGCGCGGTTTCCGAGGAGATCGGTGCCCTCGACGGCGTCACCTCCGTCAAGGCCGTGGCGTCCACCGGCCAGGTCACCGTGGTCTCGGCGGCCCCGCTGGACGACGAGACCGTCCGCGCCGCCGTGGACGAGGCGGGCTACGAGCTCGCCGGCCGGGCCTGAGCGAGCCCCCACCAAACCTCAGCCGGACCGTGCCGCCCTGCTCATACAGTCGCCGTACGGCCCGGCCCTCCTCCCAGGAGACCAGACATGACCAGCACGGCACCCCCCGTCGGGCCCGTCGCCGACACCGCGGCGACGGCCGGTGGGACCTCCCAGGTCGAGCTCGCCATCGGCGGTATGACCTGTGCGTCCTGCGCCGCGCGCATCGAGAAGAAGCTCAACCGCCTCGACGGCGTCACCGCCACGGTGAACTTCGCCACCGAGAAGGCCAAGGTGACCTACGGCGAGGGGCTCGAGGTCGCCGACCTGATCGCCACGGTCGTCAAAACCGGGTACACCGCCGAGGAACCGCGCCCCGCCGTGCCCGAGCCCCGCGCCGCCGAGGACTCAGGCGCCCCGCGGACCGACCCGCGCGGCGAGGGCGAATCGACCTCCCTGCGCCACCGCACGCTCGTCTCGATCCTCCTCTCCCTGCCCGTCGTGGTGCTGGCGATGGTGCCCTCCCTCCAGTTCGACAACTGGCAGTGGCTCTCGCTCACCCTCGCCGCGCCCGTGGTCGTCTGGGGCGGTGCGCCCTTCCACAAGGCCGCCTGGACGAACGCCCGGCACGGCGCGGCCACCATGGACACCCTCGTCTCCATCGGCACCCTGGCGGCCCTCGGCTGGTCCCTGTGGGCGCTGTTCTTCGGCGACGCGGGCATGACCGGTATGCGCCACGGCTTCGAGCTGACCGTCTCCCGCACCGACGGATCGTCCTCGATCTATCTGGAGGCGGCGGCCGGGGTGACCGCGCTGATCCTCCTCGGCCGCTATCTGGAGGCGAAGTCCAAGCGGCGGGCGGGCGCGGCGCTGCGCGCACTGCTGGAGCTCGGCGCCAAGGACGTGGCCGTGCTCCGGTACGAGGAGGGCGGGCACGAAGCGCTCCCGGCCGAGGGCGTTGGACGGGTCGGGCGCGAGGTACGGATCCCCGTCGGCGAGCTGGCCGTAGGCGACCACTTCGTGGTGCGCCCCGGCGAGAAGATCGCCACCGATGGCACGGTGGTCGAGGGCTCCTCCGCCGTGGACGCCTCGATGCTCACCGGCGAATCGGTGCCGTTGGACGTGGCGGCCGGCGACCCGGTGACGGGCGCGACCGTCAACACGGCGGGCCGGATCGTGGTCGAGGCCACCCGGGTGGGCGCGGACACCCAGCTGTCCCGCATGGCCAAGCTGGTCGAGGACGCGCAGAACGGCAAGGCCGAGGTACAGCGGCTCGCCGACCGGGTCTCGGGGATCTTCGTACCGATCGTGCTGCTGATCGCCGTCGGCACCCTGCTGGGCTGGCTGCTCACCACGGGCGACACGGCCGCCGCCTTCACCGCGGCCGTCGCCGTCCTGATCATCGCCTGCCCCTGCGCCCTGGGCCTGGCCACCCCGACCGCGCTCATGGTCGGCACCGGCCGCGGCGCCCAGCTGGGCATCCTGATCAAGGGGCCCGAGGTGCTGGAGTCGACCCGCCAGGTGGACACCGTGGTCCTGGACAAGACCGGCACGGTGACGGCCGGGCAGATGCGGCTGCACGGGGCCGTCACGGCGCCCGGTGTGGACGAGGAGGAGCTGCTGCGGCTCGCGGGCGCCCTGGAGCACGCCTCGGAGCATCCCATCGCACGCGCCATCGCGGACGGCGCGGCCGAACGCGTCGGCGACCTCCCGGTGCCCGCGGACTTCCGGTCCGAGCCCGGCCTCGGCGTCCAGGGCGTGGTGGACGGCCATGCGGTGCTGGTCGGCCGCGAGAAGCTGCTCGGCGCATGGGCCATCGAGCTGCCCGAGGACCTGGCGGCCGCCAAGGCGGCGGCCGAGTCCGAGGGGCGGACGGCGGTCGCGGTGGCCTGGGACGGTGAGGCGCGCGGCGTCCTCCTGGTGGCCGACGCCATCAAGGAGACCAGCGCCGAGGCGGTCGCCCAGCTGCGGGCGCTCGGCCTCACTCCGATGCTCCTGACCGGCGACAACAGGCTCGTCGCCGAATCGGTGGCCCGCGAGGTCGGCATCGACGAGGTGATCGCCGAGGTGCTGCCGCAGGACAAAGTGGACGTCGTGAAGCGGCTACAGGGCGAGGGCCGTACGGTCGCCATGGTGGGCGACGGGGTCAATGACGCGGCCGCCCTCGCCATCGCCGACCTCGGGCTCGCGATGGGCACGGGCACGGACGCGGCCATCGAGTCCGGGGATCTGACCCTGGTCCGGGGCGATCTGCGGGTGGCGGCGGACGCGATCCGGCTGGCACGGCGTACGCTCGGCACCATCAAGGGCAACCTCTTCTGGGCCTTCGGCTACAACGTCGCCGCGCTGCCGCTCGCGGCGGCCGGACTGCTGAATCCGATGATCGCGGGAGCGGCCATGGCGTTCTCGTCCGTGTTCGTGGTGACGAACAGTCTGCGACTGCGGACCTTCACAGCGTCCACATAGATTCACCAAGTCCCCATAAGCCGCACAACACCCATACGGCGGAGCCTCGATCTTCAAATCGAGGCTCTTGCCCTTTTATGGCCCTTATGGCAAGAGACGCAGATCACAGGCAACCCAACGTAACCATCGAGGGGGGTCGCGAGTCTAATGGGACGGTGGGGATTCGTCTTGGGGGACGTATCCCGCTACGCGTAGCCGGGACGACGTACTCGGGGAGCTTTGAGCGGCCCTCCCGTAGGTACGCGTCCCGGCAGATCGCGTCGCCCAACGGCCCGCAAGGGCCCGTAGACGCCCGGCCGGATCCCGTGGGGGGAATCCGCTCCGGGGCAAGGGGAGCGCCCCGCTCCGACCCGTGGGGGGATCGGAAGCGGGGCGCTTCTCGGTATTTTTTTGAGGCTCGGTTCGCCTCCGGGGCGCTTGTGCCGCTGTCGACGGTCGACCGTGCTCGGCCCCTTCGTTCCTCAGGGGCCTCCGCGCGCTCTCCCTTTCGACAGCGACGCGCCCCTTCGGCTCACTCGCCGGAAGAACCAAGCGCCCAGTGACGTGAACGCACGGATGCCCCCGACCCAATCAGGACGGGGGCACCCGGGGACGCGATTGTGCTTAGCGCTCCTCGACCGGGACGAAGTCGCGCTCGACGACGCCCGTGTAGATCTGGCGCGGGCGGCCGATGCGGGAGCCCGGCTCCTTGATCATCTCGTGCCACTGGGCGATCCAGCCCGGCAGCCGGCCGAGCGCGAACAGCACGGTGAACATCTCCGTCGGGAAGCCCATCGCCCGGTAGATCAGACCGGTGTAGAAGTCCACGTTCGGGTACAGCTTGCGGGAGACGAAGTAGTCGTCCGCGAGGGCGTGCTCCTCCAGCTTGAGCGCGATGTCAAGCAGTTCGTCGGACTTGCCGAGCGCGGAGAGGACATCGTGCGCCGCCGACTTGATGATCTTCGCCCGGGGGTCGAAGTTCTTGTAGACGCGGTGCCCGAAGCCCATGAGCTTCACGCCGTCTTCCTTGTTCTTCACCTTGCGGATGAAGGTGTCGACGTCGCCGCCCGACGCCTGGATGCCCTCGAGCATCTCCAGCACGGACTGGTTGGCGCCGCCGTGCAGGGGGCCCCACAGGGCGTTGATGCCCGCCGAGATGGAGGCGAACATATTGGCCTGCGAGGAGCCGACCAGCCGGACCGTGGAGGTCGAACAGTTCTGCTCGTGGTCGGCGTGCAGAATCAACAGCTTGTCGAGCGCGGAGACCACGATCGGGTCGAGGTCGTACTCCTGCGCAGGGACCGAGAAGGTCATCCGGAGGAAGTTCTCGACATAACCGAGGTCGTTACGCGGGTAGACAAAGGGGTGGCCGACCGACTTCTTGTACGCATAGGCGGCAATGGTCGGCAACTTGGCCAGCAGCCGGATCGTCGAGAGGTTGCGCTGCTTCTCGTCGAAGGGGTTGTGGCTGTCCTGGTAGAACGTCGACAGCGCGCTGACCACGGAGGACAGCATCGCCATCGGGTGGGCGTCACGCGGGAAGCCGTCGTAGAACCGCTTGACGTCCTCATGGAGCAGGGTGTGGCGGGTGATGTCCTCGCGGAAGGCCGCCAGTTCATCGACGGTCGGCAGCTCCCCGTTGATCAGCAGGAAGGCCGTCTCCAGGAAGGAGGCGCGCTCCGCCAGCTGCTCGATGGGGTAGCCCCGATAACGCAGGATGCCCTGCTCACCGTCCAGATAGGTGATCGCGGATTTGTACGCGGCGGTATTGCCATAACCGGAATCCAGGGTCACCAGACCGGTCTGGGCGCGCAGCTTGCCGATATCGAAGCCCTTGTCGCCGACGGTGCTGTCGACCACCGGGTACGCATACTCGCCGTCCCCGTACCGCAGTACTACAGAGTTGTCGCTCACGTCATCCCTCACCGACGTCTGGTTCTCTTCTTCGAGGTGCCCTGACTCCCCCCACCTTCCCCTACTCGGGTCGCGATCGTGCACTCGGGGTCGGCTGAAGAGCCTTTTGGCGGCACTCAGTGCCGCCTTCACGGCCATCCTGCCCCGTTCGTCATCGTTCGGAAACCCTCTTGACACGCTCGACTCTCACATCGCCGCCGAGTCGGTGATCCAGCGCGGTACAACGCCTCCCCGCCGAGACGGTGCGCACCGCCTGCCCGAGCGCACGGCGCGAGCCGACCAGCACCACAAGGCGCTTGGCACGGGTCACGGCCGTGTACAGGAGGTTGCGTTGCAACATCATCCAGGCCCCGGTGGTCACCGGAATCACGACGGCCGGGTACTCACTGCCCTGGGACCGATGGATGGTCACCGCATAGGCATGAGCCAGCTCGTCCAGCTCGTCGAAGTCGTACGGTACCTCCTCGTCCTCGTCCGTCCGCACGGTCAGCCGCTGCTCATCGGTGTCGAGTGAGGTGACGACGCCAACCGTGCCGTTGAAGACCCCGTTGGCCCCTTTCTCATAATTGTTACGGATCTGGGTCACCTTGTCGCCGACCCGGAAGACCCGGCCGCCGAAGCGGCGCTCCGGGACGTCCGGGCGGGCCGGGGTGATGGCCTGCTGAAGCAGTCCGTTGAGCGTGCCGGCGCCCGCCGGGCCCCGGTGCATCGGGGCCAGAACCTGCACGTCACGGCGGGGGTCGAGGCCGAACTTCGCGGGGATGCGGCGGGCCGCGACATCGACCGTGAGCCGCCCGGCCTCCTCGGTGTCGTCCTCGACGAAGAGAAAGAAATCCGACAGGCCCTGGGTGACCGGCGGCACCCCCTCGTTGATCCGGTGGGCGTTGGTGACCACCCCGGACTGCTGGGCCTGGCGGAAGATCCGGGTCAGCCGCACCGCCGGGACGGGGCTGCCGGGGGCCAGCAGATCGCGCAGCACCTCGCCGGCGCCCACGCTGGGCAGCTGGTCCACATCCCCGACGAAGAGCAGATGGGCACCGGGCGGAACCGCCTTGGCCAGCTTGTTGGCCAGCAGCAGATCGAGCATGGACGCCTCGTCGACCACCACGAGATCCGCGTCGAGCGGGCGGTCCCTGTCGTACGCCGCGTCCCCGCCGGGCTTGAGCTCCAGCAGCCGGTGGACGGTGGACGCCTCGGCGCCGGTCAGCTCGGACAGCCGCTTGGCGGCCCGGCCGGTGGGCGCCGCGAGCACCACCTTGGCCTGCTTGGCGCGGGCGAGCTCCACCACGGACCGCACGGTGAAGGACTTGCCGCAGCCCGGCCCACCGGTGAGCACCGCGACCTTCTCGGTCAGCGCGAGCCGCACCGCCTGGCTCTGCTCGGGCGCCAGATCGGCGCCGGTGCGGCTCGCCAGCCAGCCCAGCGCCTTGTCCCAGTCCACGCCCTGGAAGGCGGGCATCCGGTCCTCCTCGGTGCGCAGCAGCCGCAGCGCCTGGCCCGCGAGGGAGATCTCGGCGCGGTGGAAGGGCACCAGATAGACGGCGGAGATCGGCTCGCCGCCCTCCGGGCCCGGGACCGGCTCGCGCACCACGCCCTCCTCCTCGGCGGCGAGCTCGCCCAGACAGTCGATGACCAGGCCGGTGTCCACCTGGAGCAACTTCACGGCGTCCGCGATGAGTTGCTCCTCGGGGAGATAGCAGTGGCCCTGGTCGGCGGACTGGGACAGCGCGTACTGGAGACCGGCCTTCACCCGGTCGGGGCTGTCATGGGGGATGCCGACCGACTGGGCGATCTTGTCGGCGGTGAGGAAGCCGATGCCCCAGACGTCGGCCGCCAGCCGGTACGGCTGGTTCTTCACGATCGAAATCGACGCGTCGCCATACTTTTTGTAGATCCGCACCGCGATGGAGGTGGAGACGCCCACCCCCTGGAGGAAGACCATCACCTCCTTGATGGCCTTCTGCTCCTCCCAGGCGGCGGCGATCATCTTGGTGCGCTTGGGGCCCAGGCCCGGGACCTCGATCAGCCGCTCCGGCCGCTCCTCGATGACATCGAGGGTGTCGATGCCGAAGTGCTCGGTGATCCGGTCGGCGATCCGGGGGCCGATGCCCTTGATCAGGCCCGAGCCGAGATAGCGCCGGATGCCCTGGACGGTGGCGGGGAGGACGGTCTGGTAATTCTCGACCGTGAACTGTTTGCCATATTGCGGATGGGAACCCCAGCGGCCCTCCATGCGCAGCGACTCGCCCGGCTGGGCGCCCAGCAGCGAGCCGACGACGGTGAGCAGATCGCCGGAGCCACGGCCGGTGTCGACCCGGGCGACCGTATAGCCGTTTTCCTCATTGGCGTAGGTGATCCGCTCCAGGACCCCTTCGACCACCGCGAGTTTGAGCATGCCTCGACCGTACCGCCGGGAGCCGACAGGTGGTTCGGGCCTGTGGACAACGCTCCCAGGGGGTCCTGAGCACCCGGAATATCACGATCCGGTTGCAGCGTGGGCCGACCTCTTGCCCCACCGAATGTAATCGATTCCAATTCCATGTAATCGATTCCACAAGGAGGTGGACGATGCCGGCCATCAAAGATGTGGCGCGGCGTGCCGGAGTCTCCGTGGCAACGGTCTCACGGGTGCTCAATGACCACCCCTCCGTTCGCACGGACACCCGCGAACGGGTGCTCGCCGCGGTCGCCGACCTCGGCTATCGCCCCAACGCGGTGGCCCGCTCACTGCGCACCGATCAGACCCGGACCCTGGGCCTGGTCATCAGCGATGTGCTGAATCCCTTCTTCACCGAGCTGGCCCGTTCGGTCGAGGACGCCGCCCGCGAGCTGGACTACAGCGTGATCATCGGCAACGCCGACGAGCGGCCCGACCTCCAGGACCACCATGTGCGTACCCTCATGGACCGCCGCATAGACGGACTGCTGGTCAGCCCCACCGACGGCGGTTCCCCGATGATGCTGGCCGCCGCCCGCGCCGGCACCCCCATGGTCTTCGTCGACCGCTGGATCGAGGGCGAGGGCCTGGACCGGGTGCCGGTGATCCGCACCGACGGGCGGGCGGCCATCCGCGCTCTGGTGGCCCATCTGTGCGCCCTTGGCCACCGCCGGGTCGCGATCATCGCGGGCCCGGCGGCCACCACGACCGGCCGCGAACGGGTGGACGCCTTCCGCTCCGCGCTGGCCGAGTTCGGCCTGGAGCTGCACGAAAACCACATCGGCCAGGGGGACTTCCAGGCGGACAGCGGCCGCCGGGTGACCGCCCGCTTCCTCGATCTGCCGCATCCGCCGGACGCGATCTTCGCCGCGGACAACCTGATGGCGCTCGGCGCCATGGACGAGATCCGCGCGCGGGGCCTGCGGGTGCCGGACGATGTGGCGCTCGCCGCGTTCGACGACATCCCCTGGTTCGTCCACACCGATCCGCCGATCACCGCCATCGCCCAGCCGACCGGGGCGCTCGGCCATGCCGCCGTACGCGCGCTGATCGATCTCGTCGAGGGGCGGCCCGCCGAGTCGGTGACCCTGTCCGCGCGTCTGGTCGCCCGCCGCTCGTGCGGCGAGCCCGAAGGGAGCAAGCCATGAGTGCCGAGTCCGAGCGGTCCTCCCCCGCGCCGAACGCGGACCCCACGCCCCCGGGCGCCACGTCCCCCACCTCCACGCCCTCCCCCGACAGTGTGTCGACTCCCAACGCCGGGACCCCGGAAGGAGACACGGGGTCCGCGCGGGCGGACGCCGAGGCCGGGATCCCGGGTGGCGCCGTCGGCCCGTCCGCGGCCGCGGCGCCCGGCTCACCTGGCCCGGCGCCCAAGGGCGCGTCCGCGGGTGACACCGGGGCGGAGCTGCTGCGCATGGAGGGGGTCCGCAAGACCTTCCCCGGGGTGATCGCGCTGGACGGGGTGGACTTCGATCTGCGCCGGGGCGAAGTGCACGTCCTCCTGGGCGAGAACGGCGCCGGCAAGTCCACGCTGATCAAGATGGTCTCCGGGGCGCACCGCCCCGACGGCGGGCGGATCCTGGTCGACGGCGAGCCGGTGCGCATCAACAGCGCGCAGGACGCCGAGCGGCTCGGGATCGCCACCATCTACCAGGAGTTCAACCTCGTCCCTGACCTCACCGTGGCCGAGAACATCTTCCTGGGCCGTCAGCCGCGCCGCTTCGGCATGATCGACCGTAAGGCGATGGACGCGCGCGCCGCCGAGCTGCTGGCCCGCGTCGGGGTGGATGTCTCGCCCCGGACCCGCGTCCGGGACCTCGGCATCGCCCGGCTCCAGATGGTGGAGATCGCCAAGGCGCTGAGCCTGGAGGCGCGCGTCCTGATCATGGACGAGCCGACCGCCGTGCTCACCACCGAGGAGGTCGACAAGCTCTTCCGGATCGTGCGCGCACTGCGCGCGGACGGTGTGGGCGTCGTCTTCATCACCCATCACCTGGAGGAGATCGCCGCCCTGGGCGACCGCGTCACCGTGCTGCGCGACGGCCGCAGCGTCACCCAGGTACCGGCCGCCACCGACCGGGACGAGCTGGTGCGGCTGATGGTGGGCCGCTCCATCGAGCAGCAGTACCCGCGCGAGCGCGGGGACGCCGGTGAGCCCCTGCTGAAGGTCCGGGGGCTCACCCGGAACGGCAGCTTCCAGGACATCGGCTTCGAGGTCCGCGCCGGGGAGGTGGTGGGCCTTGCCGGGCTGGTCGGCGCGGGCCGTACGGAGGTCGTACGGGCGCTGTTCGGCGCCGACCCGTACGACTCCGGCTCCGTCGAGGTGCTCGGCCACCCGCTGCCCCGCCAGGACGTGGTGGCCGCCATGCGGGCCGGGATCGGCCTCGTCCCCGAGGACCGCAAGGGCCAGGGGCTGGTCCTGGACGGCTCCGTACAGGAGAACCTGGGCCTGGTCACACTGCGCGCCGCCACCCGCGGCGGGCTGGTCGACCGGGCCGCCCAGCGGCGCGCGGCGGCCGGTGTCGCCGAGCGGCTGGCCGTCCGGATGGCCGGGCTCGACCAGCGGGTGCGCACCCTCTCCGGCGGCAACCAGCAGAAGGTCGTCATCGGCAAGTGGCTGCTCGCCGACAGCAAGGTGCTGATCCTCGACGAGCCGACCCGCGGAATCGACGTGGGCGCCAAGGTCGAGATCTACCAACTCATCAATGAACTCACCGCGTCCGGCCACGCCGTCCTGATGATCTCCAGCGATCTGCCCGAGGTGCTGGGGATGAGCGACCGGGTCCTGGTCATGGCCCAGGGCCGGATCGCGGGCGAGCTGACCGCGCGGGAAGCGAGCCAGGACGCCGTGATGGCCCTGGCGGTGAAGGACGTCAAGGGCGCCGACGAAGAGGTCGGCGGCAAGGAAAAGGAGGGCTCCCGTGGCCACTGACACGATTGACGCCACCAAGGACCCCGGGGGCCCGTCGGCGCTGCGCCGCGCGCTGCTCGACAACGGCGCCCTGAGCGCCCTGGTGCTGCTGGTGGCGGCCATGGCGCTGCTGTCCGGCGACTTCCTCACCACCGACAATCTCCTCAACGTCGGCGTCCAGGCGGCGGTCACCGCGATCCTCGCCTTCGGTGTCACCTTCGTCATCGTCTCCGCGGGCATCGATCTGTCGGTCGGCTCGGTGGCCGCGCTGTCCGCCACCGTGCTCGCCTGGTCCGCGACCTCACAGGGGCTGCCGGTCTGGTTCGCGGCGCTCCTGGCCGTCGCCACCGGTGTCGCCTGCGGTCTGGTCAGCGGGGCGCTGGTCTCGTTCGGGAAGCTGCCGCCGTTCATCGCCACGCTCGCGATGCTGTCGGTGGGCCGCGGCCTGGCCCTGGTCATCTCCCAGGGCAGCCCGATACCCGTCCCCGACTCGGTGTCGAACCTCGGGGACACGCTCGGCGGCTGGCTGCCCGTCCCGGTGATCGTGATGGTCGTGATGGGGCTGATCACCGCGGGTGTGCTGGGCCGTACCTACGCGGGCCGCGCCATGTACGCGATCGGCGGCAACGAGGAGGCGGCCCGGCTCTCCGGGATCCGGGTGACCCGTCAGAAGCTGGTCGTCTACGCGCTCTCCGGCGGTTTCGCGGCCATCGCGGGCATCGTGCTCGCCTCCCGGCTGTCCTCCGCGCAGCCGCAGGCGGCCGTCGGCTACGAACTCGACGCGATCGCCGCGGTCGTCATCGGCGGCGCGAGCCTGTCCGGCGGCGTCGGTAAGGCGTCCGGCACGCTCATCGGCGCGCTGATCCTCGCGGTGCTGCGCAACGGGCTCAACCTGCTGGAGGTGTCCGCCTTCTGGCAGCAGGTCGTCATCGGTGTCGTCATCGCGCTCGCGGTGCTGCTTGACACGGTGCGCAGGCGTGCCGGGGCCGGGCCGGGCGCACCCGGGGCAGCGGCGGGCGGGCCGTCCGGTGGCGGCCGTAAGAAGGCCGTCAACGCGGGCAAGTTCGCGCTGGCCGCCGTGGTCGTCGCCGCCATCGCCTTCGGCGCCTCCGTCTGGCGCTCGGGCTCCTCAGGGGGCGCGGACACCAAGGTCGGACTGTCGGTCTCCACCCTCAACAACCCCTTCTTCGTCCAGTTGAAGGCGGGCGCCCAGAAGGAGGCCAAGCGCGCCGGGATCAGCCTTACGGTCACCGACGCCCAGAACGACGCCTCCCAGCAGGCCAATCAGATCCAGAACTTCACCAGCCAGAACATGAAGTCGATCATCATCAACCCGGTCGACTCCGATGCCGCGGGCCCGTCGGTCCGGGCCGCCGGCAAGGCGGGCATCCCGGTGCTCGCCGCCGACCGCGGCGTCAACAAGGCGAAGATCGCGACCCTGGTGGCCTCCGACAACATCGCGGGAGGCAAGCTGGCGGCGAAGACGCTCGCCGAGCGGCTCGGAGAGAAGGGCACGATCCTGGTGCTACAGGGCACCCCCGGCACCTCGGCCTCGCGTGAGCGCGGTAAGGGCTTCGCGGAGGGCCTGAAGGCGTACCCGGACATCAAGGTCGTCGGCAAGCAGACCGCCGACTTCGACCGGGCCAAGGGGCTCGATGTGACCACCAATCTGCTCCAGGCCCACCCCGGCATCGACGGGATCTTCGCCGAGAACGACGAGATGGCGCTCGGCGCGGTCAAGGCGCTCGGGTCCAAGGCGGGCAAGTCCGTCGCGGTCGTCGGCTTCGACGGCACCCCGGACGGGCTCGAGGCGGTGCGGAACGGCACCCTCGCCGCGACCGTCGCCCAGCAGCCCGAGGAGCTGGGCCGGATGGTGGTGGAGAACGCCGTCAGGGCCGCCAAGGGTCAGAAGATCGACGGCATGGTGAAGGTGCCGGTGAAGGTCGTGGCCGCGAAATGACAAACGAAAGGACGTGCGGATGCACGACTACGACCTGCTGGTCGTGGGGTCGGCCAACGCCGATCTGGTGATCGGAGTCGACCGCCGGCCCGGGGCCGGGGAGACCGTCCTCGGTTCCGACCTGGCGGTCCACCCCGGCGGCAAGGGCGCCAACCAGGCCGTCGCCGCCGCCCGGCTGGGAGCCCGGACGGCCCTGCTGGCCCGGGTCGGCGACGACGACTACGGCCGGCTGCTGCTGGACTCGCAGCGGACGGCCGGGGTCGACACCGCGGGCGTCCTCGTCGGCGGCGCGCCCACCGGGGTCGCGCTGATCACCGTGGACCCCTCGGGGGACAACAGCATCGTGGTCTCCCAGGGCGCCAACGCCCGGCTGACCCCCGGCGACGTCCGGGCGGCCGCGAGCCTGCTGGCCGCGGCGCGGGTGGTGTCGTTGCAGCTGGAGATCCCCCTGGAGACGGTCGCCGAGGTGGTCCGCGCGGCGGACGCGGGCTTCGGCGGCCGCCCCGGGCCCCGGGTGGTGCTCAACCCCTCGCCGACCGCGCCGCTGCCCGCCGATGTGCTGGCCGTCTGCGATCCGCTGGTGGTGAACGAGCACGAGGCGCGGTTCCTGCTCAGCGACGACCCGGCGGGGTCCTCCGACGACCCCGAGGAGTGGGCCGACGCCCTGCGCTCGCGCGGCCCGCGCTCGGTCGTGGTGACCCTCGGCGGCGAGGGCGCGCTGGTGGCCGACCGCGACCGTACGGTGCTGGTGCCCAGTCTCGCGGTGAAGGCCGTGGACACCACGGGCGCCGGGGACGCCTTCACCGGCGCGCTCGCCTGGCGCCTGGGCGTCGGCGACGACCTGCCGACCGCGGTGCGGTTCGCGGTGCGCGTGGGCGCGGCCGCGGTGACCCGGCCGGGGGCGCAGGCGTCCTTCCCCACCGCCGAGGAGGTGGCGGCGCTGTGAAGCGGACCGGGATCCTCAACCGCCATCTGAGCGCGGGCATCGCCCTGTTGGGCCACACCGACACGGTGATGGTGTGCGACGCGGGCCTTCCGATACCGGACGGGCCGTTCGTGGTGGACCTCGCCTTCACGGCCGGGGTCCCGTCGTTCGAGCGGGTGCTCACCGGGCTGCTGGACGAGCTGGTGGTCGAACGGGCCACGGCGGCGCGGGAGGTGCGCGCGCACAACGCCGGGGCGACCGCCCTGCTCGACCGCCTCTTCCCCCGTCCCACGCTGGACCTGGTCCCGCACGAGGAGCTCAAGACGCTGACGGCGGGGGCGAGGCTGGTGGTGCGCACGGGGGAGGCGCGGCCCTACGCGAATGTGCTGCTGCGGTGCGGGGTGCCGTTCTGAGGCGTACGCCGCGCGGGCGCGCCCCGGGCGCCGTGTGACATTTCGAGGGGCCCGGCCGTGGTCCGGGCCCCTCGTTTCCCCTCCCCAGGGCTTCCTCCGCATCCCCCCCGGATCCCTCCCAGGAAGCCCGATGCCAGATACGACCCGCCAAGGGCCGGAACGGTTGCACGGAAATTTTCCCGGGCGCGACAACCTCGGGTGGGGTGGGCCGGATACGGAGCCGGTCGCGCCCCGCCGATGAGGTGAACGAGGACGATGCAGCTCACTCTTGTCCCGCCCTGGTGGGCCCGGTGTCCCGCCCTGGTGGGCCCGGCTGCTCCGCCGCGCCCGGACGAGCGCCTCGACGCCGCCGCTGGGGACGCCGCGCGCCGGGCGGCGGCCGCGGGCGCCGCGGCCGGTGGGCGGCCGGGGCGACGGCGAGCCCGGCCCCACGCTGGCCGATCTCTACCAGGCCCGGCGGCCTACGGCCCCTCCGGGACAAGCGCACGGCCGACGACCGGTGAGGCCCTTGGCTCAGCGGGCGGTATGCGGGGCGAGGAGGCTGGTGCCGCACCAGTTCTGCTGACGGAGGTGGTCGAGCACGGCCGCCTCCGCCGAACCTGGGTGGCGGCGTGTACCGACGATGACGGGTTCGGTCAGGGAAGGCAGCAACGGGCGGGCTAGCTGTTCGAAGGCTTCGGGCACGGCCGATGCCGGAACCACGGTGACGCCCAAGCCCTGGGCTGCCAGTCGCACGGCGGTGGAGATCTGTGACGCTCGGGCCACCGTCGGCGGGCTGATGCCCGCGTCGGCGAGCAGGCGGGCGAGGTATTCGTCGAGCAGGCTGGCGCGGCGGAAGCGCACCCAACCCTGTGTCGCAAGGTCTGCCATGCGCAGGGCCCTGTCGCCGGCGAGGAGCGGGTGTCCCTCGGGCAGGACGGCGACGTAGGTCTCCTCGCCCAGGGGATGGATGTCGAATGTGCAGCCGGTGGGGATGCGGTGGACGAGGACCATGTCGAGCGTTCCCTGGCGGGCCAGCCGTTCCATATCCGCTGGATCGGGCTCCTCGTGGAGAATGACCTGGAGTTTCGGGTGGCGGTGGCGGAGCCGGCCCAGTGCGAGAGGGAGCTGTCGTGCTCCCAGGCCCATGTGGACGGCGATGATGAGTTCACCGGCCAGTTCCCCGGAGGCGGCACGGGCAGCCAGGACGGCTCTGCGGGACGCGGTGGTCGCGATCTCTGCCTCGGCGAGGAAGGCGCGTCCGGCCATGGTCACTGTGACCCCGCCCGATGTCCGAGTGAACAGCTGCACACCGAGGTGCTTTTCCAGAGCGCCGATCTGCTGCGACAAGGACGGCTGCGTGACGCGCAGACGCTCAGCGGCCGCTGTCATGGAGCCTTCTTCGGCCACAGCCAGAGCGTATTCGTATTGCCGCAGGTTCATCCGCTTCCACTTTCCGGTGACATAGACAATGCCAATCTCAGCTATGCGATGACACTATTTGTCTCTATGGCTCGCGGATCCTACCGTGGCGCATGTCCGGTCGATCGCCGCCGCCGAAAGCGGTGGCCATCAGGGCGGGAGCCGGTACGGGCGCGCCCGTGAGGGGCCCGTGGCGGCGAGGCCGCCCGGCGGGTTCTGTTCGACAACGCATCGCCCCGATCCCGGGCGGTTGCCCTGGAGGCCCGCGCCACCCGGACGCTCACCAACATGGACGGGAGTGACAATCATGGCAAATCAGACAGGTGTTGGCCCCGGCGACGGGGTATCGCCGAAGAACGCCGATTCGAGGCTGGCGGGAAAGGTCGCGCTCGTGACGGGTGCTTCCAAGGGCATCGGGGCGGGCATCGCGCGGGAATTCGCTGCGGCCGGAGCGTCGGTCGTGGTGAACTACGCCTCCAGTGCCGCCGGCGCCGAGCGGGTGGTGCAGGACATCCAGGCGCGAGGGGGGACCGCGATCGCCGTGCAGGGCGACGTGTCGGTGCCTGCGGATGTTGAGCGCCTCTTCGCCAGGACCGTAGACGCGTACGGCCGGTTCGACATCCTCGTCAACAATGCCGGTGTCTATCACGCACAGCCGCTGGAGACCGTCATGCAGCAGGAGATAGACCGTCAGCTTTCCGTCAACGTGACCGGACCGATCCGTACGATCCAGGAAGCCCTTAAGTACTTCGGGTCCGACGGCGGGTCGGTCATCAACATCGGATCGCTGGACAGCGCCCGCGCGGTGCCGGGGATGTCGGTGTACGCCGCGACGAAGGGCGCCGTCGATGCCTTGACGCGAGTCCTGGCCGCCGAGCTCGGCCCTCGCGGGATCCGAGTGAACACCCTGGCCCCTGGCGGTGTGGAGACGGAAGGCATCCACGCGGCCGGCTTCATCGGCAGTGACGCCGAGACGGACATGATCGGGCGCACCCCCCTGGGCCGTATCGGTCAGCCCAAGGATCTGGCGCGGGCGGCGGTCTTCTTCGCGTCCGACGACGCCGCATGGGTCACCGGAGAGCGCCTCACCGCCTCTGGCGGACTGCGAACCTGACACACCCTGACCACGCCGGAGTCTGCAACCCCGCTCCGCGGGATCCCCATGTTATGAGGGTCGCGGCGATGGCGGTGAAGGCGAGGAAGGACTGATGGCGCTTCAACACCCTCTCAGGACTCCCCGCGCCGGGGCGTGTCCGGCTGCCTGGACGCAACGCTGCCCAACACACCCCGAAGCAGTCCCTACAGCACAAGTGTCCGGTACCGGCTGGCGACCTCCGCCAGGACCTCCGCGCCGTCCCGGGCCCAGAGGTCCGGGTTGAAGATCTCCACCTCGATCGGGCCGGTGTAGCCGGTCGCGTCGACCCGCTCGCGGAACCAGCGGAAGTCGACGGACCCGTCGCCGAGTTGGCCCCGGCCCAGCAGGACGCCCTCCGGCAGGGGGGTGATCCAGTCGGCGAGCTGGAAGGCGGCGATACGGCCGCCCGCGCCCGCGCGGGCGATCTGGGCGGCCACGGTGTCGTCCCACCACACGTGGTACGTGTCCACGCACACGCCCACCTGCTCCGCGGGGAAGCGCTCGGCCAGGTCGAGGGCCTGGGCGAGGGTGGAGACCACGCAGCGGTCGGAGGCGTACATGGGGTGCAGGGGCTCGATGGCCAGGCGGACGCCGTGGTCGGCGGCGTACGGGGCGAGCTCCCCCAGCGCGTCGGCGATCCGCTCGCGGGCGGCGAAGAGGTCGCGGCTGCCCGCCGGGAGGCCGCCGGAGACCAGGACCAGGGTGTCGGTGCCCAGGATGGCGGCCTCGTCGATGGCCCTGCGGTTGTCGGCCAGGGCGGTGGCGCGCGCCTCGGGCTCGATCGCGGTGAAGAAGCCGCCCCGGCACAGGCTGGTGACGGTCAGGCCGGCGCCCCGCACCAGTTCGGCGGTGGCCGCCACGCCGTACTTCTGGACCGGCTCGCGCCACAGGCCCACGCCCGTGACACCCGCCTCGGCACAGCCCTCGGCCAGTTCGGGCAGCGACCACTGCTTGATCGTTTCCTGGTTGAGGCTCAGCCGGGACGGGGCGCTCATCGGGCGGCTCCGTACACGGACAGCAGGTGTTTCATCCGGGATTCCGCCAGCTCCGGGTCCGGGAACAGGCCCAGCCCGTCGGCGAGTTCGTACGCCCGTGCCAGATGCGGCAGCGAGCGGGCCGACTGGAGGCCGCCGACCATCGTGAAGTGCGACTGGTGGCCCGCCAGCCAGGCGAGCAGCACCACACCGGTCTTGTAGTAGCGGGTCGGGGTCTGGAAGAGGTGGCGGGAGAGCTCCACCGTCGGGTCCAGCAGGGCGCGGAAGCCGGGCACATCACCGGTGTCCAGCGTGCGCACGGCCGCCGCCGCCAGTGGGCCCAGCGGGTCGAAGATGCCGAGCAGGGCGTGGCTGAAGCCCCGGTCGTCGCCCGCGATCAGCTCGGGGTAGTGGAAGTCGTCGCCCGTGTAGCAGCGCACCCCGTCCGGCAGCTTGCGCCGCAGGTCGATCTCGCGCTGGGCGTCCAGCAGGGAGACCTTGATGCCGTCGATCTTGTCGGGGTGAGCAGCGATCACGTCGAGGAAGGTACGGGTGGCTGCGTCCAGGTCGGTGCTGCCCCAGTAGCCCTCCAGGGCCGGGTCGAACATCGGGCCCAGCCAGTGCAGGATCACCGGCTCGGCGGACTGGCGCAGCAGATGGCCGTAGACCTCCAGGTAGTCCTGTGGGCCCTTGGCCACGGCGCACAGGGCGCGCGAGGCCATCAGGATGGCCCGGGCGCCGGACTCCTCGCAGACGGCCAGCTGCTCCTCGTACGCGGCCCGGACCTCGTCCAGGCCGTAGGGGTAGCCGATCTCGGTGACGGACAGCTGGTCGGTGCCGACGCCGCAGGCGATACGGCCGCCGACCGCCTTCGCCTCGGCCGCCGAGCGGCGGATCAGCTCGGCGGCGCCCGCCCAGTCCAGGCCCATACCGCGCTGGGCGGTGTCCATGGCCTCGGCCACGCCCAGCCCGTGCGACCACAGGTGGCGGCGGAAGGCCAGGGTGGCGTCCCAGTCGACGGCGGCCGGGCCGTCGGGGGTCACATCGGCGTACGGGTCGGCCACCACATGGGCGGCCGAGAAGACCACACGGGAGGTGAAAGGCGCCCCGGGTGTCGGCGACAGCGGCTCGGCGCGGGGTTCGTAGGCGCGGGTCGTACCGCCCGGCCCGGGGAGGTGGATGGTCACAGGCTCAGCTCCGGTACGTCCAGGCGGCGGCCCTCCGCCGACGACTTCAGGCCCAGCTCGGCGAGCTGGACGCCGCGCGCACCGGCCAGCAGGTCCCAGCGCCAGGGCTCGTCGAGCGCGACATGGCGCAGGAAGAGCTCCCACTGCGCCTTGAAGCCGTTGTCGAACTCCTCGTTGTCCGGCACCTGCTGCCACTGGTCGCGGAACGACTCGGTGGCGGGCAGGTCCGGGTTCCAGACCGGCTTGGGGGTGGCCGAGCGGTGCTGGGCGCGGCAGTTGCGCAGGCCCGCGACGGCCGAGCCCTCGGTGCCGTCGACCTGGAACTCGACCAGCTCGTCCCGGCCCACCCGGACCGCCCAGGAGGAGTTGATCTGGGCGATGGCGCCGCCCTCGAGCTGGAAGATGCCGTAGGCCGCGTCGTCGGCGGTGGCCTCGTACGGCTTGCCCCGCTCGTCCCAGCGGGTCGGGATGTGGGTGATGGCCTGCGCCTGGACGGTGCGCACGGCGCCGAACAGCTCGTTCAGCACGTAATCCCAGTGCGGGAACATGTCGACGACGATGCCGCCGCCGTCCTCGGCCCGGTAGTTCCAGGAGGGCCGCTGGGCGCTCTGCCAGTCGCCTTCGAAGACCCAGTAGCCGAACTCCCCGCGCACCGAGAGGATCCGGCCGAAGAAGCCGCCGTCGATGAGGCGCTTCAGCTTCAGCAGCCCCGGCAGGAAGATCTTGTCCTGGACGACGCCGTGCTTGACGCCCGCGGCCTGGGCGAGCCGGGCCAGCTCCAGGGCGCCCTCCAGACCGGTGGCGGTGGGCTTCTCGGTGTAGATGTGCTTGCCCGCCGCGACGGCCTTCTTGATGGCCTCCTCACGGGCGGCGGTGACCTGCGCGTCGAAGTAGATGTCGACGCCGTCGTCGGCCAGCACCGCGTCCAGGTCGGTGGAGACATCCGCGACCGGGTCGAGGCCGTGGTGCTCGGCGATCTCCTTGAGCGCGTGCTCCCGGCGGCCGACGAGCAGCGGCTCGGGCCACAGCACGGTGCCGTCGCCGAGGTCCAGACCGCCCTGTTCGCGAATGGCGAGGAGAGATCGGACGAGGTGCTGGCGGTAGCCCATCCGGCCGGTCACACCGTTCATGGCGATCCGCACTGTCTTGCGAGTCACGTGGGTTCTTCTCCTCACAGCGAGTAACAGTAAGCGCTTTCTAATCATCCACGCTAACCGCCCCGCCCCGCCCCTGTACAGACCGAACACAGGGGCGAGGCGGTGACAGTCAGCGCTTCAGCGCAGCGTTAGCCGGTAGCGCAGGGGCGAACGCCCGGTGATCAGGACCCGCTGCCCCGCCGGGGTCAGCTCGCCGCCCAGCCAGCTGTAGCGCTCGCCGGAGTCCACGACGGCGGGCTGGCGCGGACCGCTGCCGTTGCCGGGCCCGAAGGTGATCACGTCATCGCCGACGGTGTATGTCCCATACCCCTTGACCAGCTGATACGTGTCCTGCTGGCCGGACACGGGGTCGACCCCGGTCAGTGTTCCGCCGGTGCGGAAACACAGTTCGAGGGCGAGCGGGACCTCGGACTCGCCGATCTCGACGTCCATGTTCCAGCCGCCGTCCGCCGCCGCGATCCGCACCTCGGTGCGCAGGGTGCGCCACTCCTTGGGGCGGTGCGGAAAGTCCATCGCGGACCAGAACCGGCCGTCGTCCGTGAGCGGATAGCGCCCGTCCGGGCGGCGGTGCCGAGGCGGCAGCGGCAGATGGAATCCGGCCCGCACTTCGGCCCACAGCCGCCAGCCGTCCGCCGTGCGCTCCACGCCCTCGGCCCGGAAGTGGCCGAGCGAGAAGAACTGCGGGGACAGCCGGAGCGAGTCCAGGATCGCCGCGCCCTTGCGCCATTTGAGGAAGGTCGGATTGGTGGACAGGCCCGAGGAGATCGCGTGGACATCGGGGAAGTCGGTGCCGCCGAAGAGGGTGGTCCGTGTCGTCCCCTTCGCGATCCGGACCAGCCCGCAGTCCGGGTCGTGGAAGGTGAACTCCTCCGGCACCGCCGTGGCCCCGGGCAGCGGCGCGGCCAGCTCCGGATGGTCCAGCACCTCGGCGAGGAAGTCCCCGAGCGGGGTCTCGTCGAAGGTCTGGTCCGCCCCGCGCCGCTGGACGGTGGCGGCGACGGCCGCGAACCGCCCGTCCCGCTCCCGCAGCGCCAGGGCCCGGAACTGGAGCCAGTACTCGGACAGATGCTTGACCGTCTTCTGGTCCTGGCGGCGCGAATGCACCGTCTCCACCTCCCCGTCGGGCTCCAGGAGGTGGAGGGTGGCCTCCAGGTTGCGGCGCACCCGCTCGTAGAGGCGCGGGCGCCCGGTGAGCCGGGCGAGCGTCAGCAGCGACGGGTTGGTGACGATGGGCGCGTAGGTGGCGCTGCGCTCGCTGTACTGGCCGCTGTCGTACTGGTCGATGCCCTCGGCCAGCCAGGCGTCGATACGGCGGGTGTAACGCGCGTCGGGCCACAACGAGTTGATCCGGGCCAGCGCGGCGCACACCTTCCAGCGGTGGTTGGGGGTGTGCACCCCGCCGGTGGACAGGCCCGCGCCCGCCTTGAGCAGGATCTTCCTCAAGGTGGCACGGATCGCCTTGGTACCGCCGTGGTCATCCGCGTCCAGCAGGCCGTACACCAGCCCCAGATCGACGATCGAGAAGGCGGTGTCCGGGGGCGAGTGGACGGCGCCCTGATCGTAGAGGCCGTCGTCGAACTGGGCGGCGGCCAGCGCGTCCACCAGCCGGGTCATCGGCCCGATCAGCGCGCCGTCGTGGTGGTGGGCGGCGTCGCCCCAGACGTGGACGGAGGTGAGCAGCCGCAGACCACGGGCGGCGGGGCGGGCCTGGCCGAGGTCGTTCAGCTGACTCAGGACCGCGTCGAGCCCGTCCACCACCTCGGCCACCCGGGCGTCGGCCGCCTCGGTGAGCAGCGCCAGGAACGGCTTGTCGACCCGGCCGTCGGCCCAGCCCCGGCCCGAGGCCGAGGCTCCGCCCGCGGCCGAGGCGTCACCCGGGGCGCCCACGGCCAGCAGCCCGCCCGCGACGGCGGTCCCGGCGAGGAAGTGGCGGCGGGGCAGGGGCGTCATAGGTGGTGCTCCGTGGCTCGGGCCGCCAGGGCGAGGGGGCCGGGGACGAGGAAGGCCAGCGGTGGATAGGACCAGGCGCAGACGGCGGCGGTGGCGACGGCCAGCAGCAGCACACCGCTCGCCCGGGGCCTGCGCACACTGTCGTACGCCGCCGAGCGCAGCGCGGTACGCCAGCTCGTCGCCGATTCCGGGCGGGCACAGGCCCGCAGCAGCACGACGGCGAGCAGTCCGCCCACGGCGAGCAGCACGGGCCGGAAGACCACCGCGCCGGGCAGCCCCGCGCCCGCCGCGAGCGCGTTGAACAGCAGCAGGGCGCCGCCGGCCAGCAGTCCGGCCCCGGCCAGCAGATCGCCGGTGCGCAGCCGTTCCCGCAGGGCGCGAAGATAGCCGCCCGCGGTGGTGGGCACGTCCTGGCGCACCCGCCGGTCGAGGACGGCGCAGGCCGTGGACATGGCGGCCGGGGCGGTGAGGAGGGGCAGCGAGGCGGCGGCCGTGGCCAGGCCCACCGCCAGGACGTCGGCGAAGAGCGCGAAGCGCGGGCCGAACAGCTCGCCGGGGTCACGTTTGGTTGCGGTGGCCATGGTCGGTCCGTCACCCCTTCAGTCCGGAGCTGGCCATGCCCTCGACCAGGAACCGCTGGAAGGCGAGGAAGAAGAGCACGATGGGCAGCAGTGCGAAGACGGACATGGCGAACATCGGGCCGAAGGCCGACTGGCTGGAGGCGTCCACGAAGGACCGCAGGGCCAGGGTCAGGGTGAACTTATCCGGCTCGAAGAGATAGATGAGCTGGGTGAAGAAGTCGTTCCAGGTCCAGATGAAGGTGAAGATCGCGGTGGTGATCAGGGCGGGCCTGGTCAGCGGCAGGATGACGCTGAAGAACGAGCGGAAGGGCCCGCAGCCGTCGATCCGCGCCGCCTCCTCCAGCTCACGCGGCAGTCCGCGCATGAACTGCACGATGAGGAAGACGAAGAAGGCGTCGGTGGCCAGGAACTTCGGCAGGATCATCGGCCAGTAGGTGTTCACCATGCCGAGCTGGTTGAAGATGATGTACTGCGGAATGAGGATGGCGTGGTGCGGCAGCATGATCGTGGCGATCATGAACGCGAAGAGCGGACCGCGCATCCGGAACCGCAGCCGAGCGAAGGCGTACGCGGCGAGTGAGCAGCTGATGACGTTGCCGAGCACCGCGCCGCACGCGATGAGCAGCGAGTTCCACAGCAGCCGTCCGACGCTGACCTCGTTCACCCCGTCCAGGGCGGTGGAGTAGTTGCCCCATTCGAAGTGGCTGGGCAGCAGCTTGAGGCTGGCGATGACCTCGTCGGCGGGCTTGAACGAGGTCGCCACCAGCCAGGCCAGCGGATAGAGCATCACCAGCAGCACGGCGATCAGGCAGAGGTGCAGCACGATCCGGCCGGTGGGCCGTCGCCGCGCCGCCGGGGTGGTGGTGATCGGGGCGGTGGTCATCGGCCCCCCTCGTTGTTGTCGTTGGCGTAGAAGACCCAGGCCCGGGAGGTGCGGAAGAGGACCGCGGTGACGGCCCCGATGGCCAGCAGCAGCGCCCAGGCCATGGCGGAGGCGTAGCCCATGTGGGAGGCGGTGAAGCCGCGGTCGTAGAGGTAGAGCGTGTAGACGAGCGTGGAGTCGGCGGGCCCGCCCCTGCCCGCGCTGACCGCGAAGGCGGGGGTGAAGACCTGGAACGCCTGGATCATCTGGAGCACCAGGTTGAAGAAGAGCACCGGGGAGAGCATGGGGATGGTGATGGAGCGGAACTGCCGCCACCAGGAGGCCCCGTCCACCGCGGCCGCCTCGTAGAGCTCGGCGGGTATCTGCTGGAGCCCGGCCAGGAAGATCACCATGGGGGCGCCGAACTGCCAGATGGTCAGCAGCGCGACCGACAGGATGGCCCAGCCCGGTTTGTTGATCCAGCCGCCGATGTCGATGCCCATGCCGGAGAGCAGGTTGTCGACGGAGCCGCCGTCGTTGAAGATCGCCCGCCAGACCAGGGCGATGGACATCGACGCGCCGAGCAGCGAGGGCGCGTAGAACGCCGAGCGGTAGAAGCCCTTGCCGCGTCTGACCGACTTGAGCGCGATCGCGACGGCCAGCGCCAGCAGGAGCTGGAGCGGCACCGCGATCACCACATACGTCAGGGTCGTGATGACCGACCGCCAGTAGCGGGGGTCCTCGGTGAACATCTGGGTGTAGTTGCGGAAGCCGATCCACCGGGGAGCGTCGAACATGTCGTAGTCGGTGAACGACAGATACAGGGACACGGCCATGGGCAGCAGCGTCAGCAGGGCGGCGCCGAGCACCCACGGGGACAGGAACACCCAGGCGGCCCCCTGCCGCTCTCGCTTCGGCGCCCGCTTGCCGCCACTGGCGGAGGGCGTGGCGTCCTGGGGGCGGGTCGCGGTCGCGGTCATTGCCTCAGCTCCGCCTTCGCCTCGGTGATGTAGTCCTGCGCCGCCTCGCGCGGCGACATGTGCTCGTAGCTGACCTGGTCGTAGTCGCGCGAGAAGGTCTTCTGAAGTGAGGCGTCGCCCTTGGGCGGCGCGGGCGGCGGGTCCTTGAGCCTGCCCTCGAACTGCTTCTGGTACGTGGAGATGACCTGGTCGAAGCCCTCCAGCTTGGGCAGCACCTCCTGCCGGATGGTGTCGTTGGCCGGGATGCCGCGGGAGGCGCCGAGGATGGCGCCCGCCTCCTTGTCGTTGAGCAGGAAGTCGATGAGCTGAGCGGCCTGCTTGGGGTGTGGGGTCTTGGCCGAGGCGCCGAAGAACATCGACGGTTTGAAGTACTGCCCCGGGGTGCCGTCGTCGCCGACCGGCATCGGCGCCATCTTCAGCCCCTTGCCGACGATGGCCTCGTAGCCGCTGACGGGGGCGTCCCAGTTGAAGTCCGCGATGGCCTTCTGGCGGCCCAGCGGGGTGTTCTCCACCGTCCCGTCCATCAGGGTGGTCTGCTCCGCGGGCGAGACCGCGCCGTCCTCGCGGAGGTCCGTGGACCACTCCCAGAACCGGGTCAGGTCATCCTCGGTGAAACCGAGCTTCTTGTCCGCGGTGTAGAGGGACTTGCCCTGGCCGCGCAGCCAGATCTCGAACACGTCCTCGCTCTGGCCCGGGTCGATGGAGCCGACGCGCCCCTGGCTCGTCTTCGCCGCCGACAGCTTGCGCATGGCGTCGGACCAGTCGTCCCAGGTCCAGCTCCGGGTGGGGGCGGGGACGCCCGCCTTGCGCCACAGCGTGGCGTCGTACGCCACCGTCTCGGTGCCGCGGGCCACCGGGAGCGCGTACTGCTTACCGTCGACCACCCCGGTGGCCAGCAGCCCCTTGTCGATATCCGAGGAGCGCAGCTCGGGGTGTTGGCCGAGGTCCAGCAGGATGCCGGAGGTGGCGTACTGGTTGATCTGCCGGTAGTCCAGCTGCATCACATCGGGGGCGTCACCGCCCGCCGCCTGGGTGGCCAGCTTCGTCAAGTAGGTGTCGAAGCCCGCGAAGGACGTGCGGACGTCGATGTCGGGGTGGCGCCGCTCGAAGAGCTTGATGGCCTCTTCGGTGCGGGCGGCCCGGTCGGGGTTCCCCCACCAGGCGAATTGCAGGCTGACCTTGCCGCCCGAGCCGCCGCCGCCATCGCCGCCGCAGCCCGTGAGGGTCCCTCCGAGCGTGAGCGCAAGGGCCAGGGCCAGGGACGTCCTTGTCCCGTTTCCGCGCATACCGGAGCCGACCTCCCTCCGTGATCATTTCGTTGAGCGTGCGTGCTGGTGCCTACGGCGGCTATTCGCCGTAATACGGGAGCGTGACACCGGGCAGTTCGTACTCGTCCCGGCGGCCGCACATGCCGTAGCCGCCCCGGCGGCTGGGCCCGGTCGCGGTGACCCGCGCCTCGGCCAGATGCGAGGGGTCGCCCTCGGCGAGCGCGGTCAGCTGCTCACCGGTGCGGCGCGCGGCGGCGAGCGCCCCGTCCCGCCAGCGCGGCTCCCACTCCTTGACCTTGGGCGCGACGATCCGCGCCGCCGCCTCGTGGAAGGCGCGCAGCGGTGCGTCGTCGCCCTTCTCGACGGCGGCCCGCAGCGTCAGATAGCCCTCGATCGCCAGGTCCCGGCGGCGCCGGGCGGCCGCGTCGGCCTCCGGCCCCTCCTTGGCGGGGAGCGTGGCGGCCGCCGCGTAGCGCCCGGGGTCGGCCAGCACCTCGGGCGGGAAGGTGAAGACGGCGTCCCCGGCCTCCGGCAGCCCGCTGTTCTGCATCAGCACGGTCACCCTGAGGCCGCCGCCCTGCACCATCCGGTGGATCGTGCCGGGGGTGAACCACACCACCGCGCCCGGTTCCAGCGGGGTCTCGGTGAAGCCGTCCCCGAGGGTCAGGGTCTGCACGGCGCCGCGTCCCGCGGTGACCACATACGCCTCGGTGCAGGCCAGATGGAGATGGGGGCTGCCGCCGCACACCCCGTCGGCGGCCTCCCACTCGTACGCGCTGATGTGGGAGAGCCCCACACCGCCGGGCAGCGGGGCGGACATCGCGCTCAACGCCCTCACCACCCGTGGTTCTTGAGGTAGCCCTCGGCGCGCGCCCGGTCCCAGGCGCCGTCGGCGACCACCACCCGGTAGCGGTAGCCGAAGGACTCCCCCGGCAAAAGCTCGAACTCCTCGAAGAACGCCCAGGAGGGGGCGACCGAGGGGATCGGCTCGGAGCGCACGAACCAGTGGGAGGCGTGGATGGAAACGGTGTCGTCGAGGTTTTCCGGGGCGTGCGCGAACAGCAGCGTGGAGTGCCCGTCGACATCGTCGTGCTCACCGGTGAAGGCGATCCAGGGGGCCTCGGCGGCCGGGGTGCCCATCAGGTCCGAGGCACCGGTCTCGCCGTCGCCGCCGCGCCCGTCGGGGCCGATGACATCGCCGCCGGTGAAGTCGCGCGGGCCGCGCCAGTTGAGCCCGGTGTAGCCGGCCATCTCCCGGCCGGCGCTGGTCGGTGAGCCGAAGTGCAGCGCCTCGTCGCGGATGTTGGTGAGCCGGATGGACCAGTCCAGGGCCCAGGCGCCCTCCTCCGGCTCCACCGAGTGGAGTTCGATGGTGCGCAGCTCACGCGCCCACTCCTGGCCTCCGTTCTCGACCCAGGTGAGCTTCTCCACGAAGCGCAGCCGGTCCTCGGCGGCGGTGAACTCCTCGAAGCCGTCGTGGCGCATCGAGCCGACGCGGTCCTCGACCCGCTGGTAGCCCTGCTCGGGGCCGAGGTAGGAGTTGCCGCCCCAGAAGTTCTGGCCGGACAGATGGCTGGCGGTCATCTGGAGGCCCTTGTGCCAGCGGTGGTCGTTGGGGCGGTAGCCGGAGACGGGGTTCCCGGCGAGGGTGCGCAGCGGGTGGGCGTAGGGCTTACGGGCCTCGAAGGCGTCCGGGTCGGGCCGGTAGACATAGGCCATCAGCTCGACGCCGCCGGAGGCGACCGAGATCCGGTCGCCGTGGGTGTGGGTGACGGTGATGCGCTGGGTCATGGCGGCCTCAGCTCTCCTTCGTGGTGGCGGTCGCTGCCTTCGGTGCCCATTCGGGGTGGTCGC
The DNA here is from genome assembly GCF_040653035.1 of Streptomyces malaysiensis subsp. malaysiensis. Taxonomy (NCBI): domain Bacteria; kingdom Bacillati; phylum Actinomycetota; class Actinomycetes; order Kitasatosporales; family Streptomycetaceae; genus Streptomyces; species Streptomyces malaysiensis. The sequence goes on along the minus strand of NZ_JBEZNG010000017.1, from coordinate 133,322 downwards.
CGTGCATGGCGTCGTAGTACGGGTCCCCGGGCGCGATCTCGCCCGCGCGCACGGGCCGCCCGGTGAAGGCCGCCTTGTAGAGCGCGGCGATGAACTCGAGGGTGCGGCGGGCGTCCGGGCCGCTGCCGGGCGGCCGTACGCCCTCGCGCATCGCGTCCAGCAGCGCGGACAGCTGGGCCCCGTGCGAACTGGGCAGATCGGTGGCCGGGGTGCGCCAGCGCCGCTGCCGGTCGGGCTCGTCGCGGACGTGCGGGGCCGGGGTGTAGACCCAGTCGTCGTTGCGGTGGCCGTAGAGGTGGGTCAGCTCGACGGTGGCGTCCGCGCAGTCGATGCGGATCCGGCTGACCTCGTCGGGTGAGAGCACGCTGTTGACGACGGTGGCCATGGCACCGCTCTCGAACCGCACCAGCGCGGTGGAGACGTCCTCGCTCTCCACGGTGTGGACCAGCCGTCCGGCCATGGCGCGGATCTCGGTCCAGTCGCCGAGGAGATGGAGCAGCAGATCCATCTGATGGATGCCGTGGCCCATGGACGGGCCGCCGCCCTCGGTCTCCCAACGGCCGCGCCAGGGCACCGCGTAGTAGGCGGTGTCGCGGTGCCAGGTGGTCTGGCAGTGGGCCACCAGCGGCCGGCCCAGGGCACCCTCGGCCAGCAGCTCACGGGCGTGGACGGCGCCCGAGCCGTAGCGGTGCTGGAAGACCACGGAGGCGTACGGGCCGCCCGCCTCCTTCTCGGCCGCGGCTATCTCGTCGTACTCGGCGAGCGTGAGGCACAGCGGCTTCTCGCACAGCACCCAGGCGCCGGCCTTCAGCGCGGCCACCGTCTGCTCGCGGTGCAGGGAGGGCGGGGTGCCGATGAGGACCAGGTCGGGACGCTCGGCCGCCAGCATGGCCGTCGCGTCGGAATAGCCGGTGACATCGAAGGTGCCGCCCTCGGCCGCGGTGGCGCGGAAGGCGTCGAGCCGGTCCGTGGCCACGTCGACGGCGGCGACAAGGTCCACACGGTCGGCGTGATCACGCAGTGCGGTCAGATGGCTGCCGGTGACGATTCCTCCGGTGCCGACCACTGCGGCACGGATACGGGCGGTGTCTGCTGCGGCCATGGGCTAAGGCTCCTCGCGCTGGGGGTAAGCGCTTGCTGGGGAGGACCCTAGGCATGGTCGGATGACAGGACAAGACCCCGGAGAGCAGAATCGCGCCGCTCCTGGAGTGAGAGCATGGAGGGCCCGACCAGCGCGCACGGTGTACCGGAAAGTGACCACCCAACGGAGGAAACATGGCAGTGACCCTGGCCGATGTGGCGGCACGGGCTCGGGTCTCGGCGGCCACCGTGTCGCGCGTCCTGAGTGGCAACTACCCCGTCGCCGAGTCGACCCGGACCCGGGTGCTGCGAGCGGTCGATGAGCTGGAGTACGTGGTCAATGGACCGGCAAGCGCTCTCGCCGCCGCCACCTCCGATCTGGTCGGGGTGCTCGTCAACGACATCGCGGACCCCTTTTTCGGAATCATCGCGGGCGCCGTACAGGCCGAAATGGGCGCACCGGGAGGCGAATCGGGCCGGGGCGGCGAGAAGCTCGCGGTCATCTGCAACACCGGCGGTTCCCCCGAGCGCGAGCTGAACTATCTGACCCTGCTCCAGCGGCAGCGCGCGGCCGCCGTCGTGCTCACCGGCGGCGCGGTCGAACACCCCGACCACGCCGCCGCCGTGGCCACCAAGGCGTCCCGGCTGGCCGCGTCCGGCACCCGGATGGTGCTGTGCGGCCGCCCGCCGATCGAGGACGCGACCACCCTCACCTTCGACAACCGCGGCGGCGCCCGCCGGCTCACCGAACATCTGCTGACCCTCGGCCACCGCCGGATCGGCTATGTGGCGGGCCCCGCCGATCGCACCACGACCCGCCACCGGCTGGAGGGCCACCGGGCGGCGCTCGGCGCCGCGGGGGTGAACGGTCCCGACGCCGACGAGGAGCGGCTGACCGTGCACGGCCTGTACGACCGCGCCTCCGGCTATGACGCCACCCTCGAACTGCTGCGCCGCGACCGGAGCTTGACGGCCATTGTCGCCGCCAACGACACCATCGCGCTCGGCGTCTGCGCGGCCCTGCGCGACCAGGGGCTGCGGATCCCCGAGGACGTCTCGGTCGCGGGCTTCGACGACCTCCCGTTCAGCGCGGACGCCGTGCCCGCCCTCACCACCATGCGGCTGCCGCTGCACGACGCGGGCGCGCGGGCCGGACGGCTGGCCCTGGGCCGCGAGCCGCAGCCGCCGGGCGGAGTGGCGATGGTCAGGGCCGAGCTGATGGCCCGCTCCTCCACGGCCCCACCCCACGGCTGAGCGCTCCGCTGGAACCGCCGGCCGGTGCCCTCCTGCTCGACCTGGGCGTGATGGTCGCCCCGACCTGCGTCGATCGTCCGTGGCGTCGTGGTGGCAGGTCGCCCACGCGGCGGAGCCGCGTATCGAACGCTTACGTCACCGCGGCGGTGGAGCCGCCGGAGGCAGCTCCACCGCCGCGGCCGGGCGGACGGTTACTCATGGGCGCTGATCACACCACCGGCGCTGAGCACGATGTGCACGCCATTGGCCTCGAGCCCGTCGTCGTGCTGGTCCGCCTCCAGCGTGCCGTCCACCGAGCCCTCGTTGCCGAGGATCTCCGCGCGGTAGTGGAGGTCGCCGAGCTTCGTGACCTTGGCCGTCCAGCCGCCCGCGAGCTTGAAGGTGCCCGGTCCCCGCTGTTCGCCGCCCATCCAGGAGTGGACCTCGCCGCCCGCCGTGAGCACGACGAACATGCCGTTGCCGTCGAGCCCGGCGTCCCCCTCCTTCGCCTCCAGCGTGGCCAGGACATCACCGTCGTTGACGATCTTGAGGCGGTAGTGCAGATCGCCGAGCTTGTAGATCTCGGCCGTGCTGCCGTCCACCAGGGTCTCGGTACGGGTCGGGGATGCCGCCTTGTCCGCAGTGCCCGCCTTGGTGCCGACCTTGGCATCGGAGCCCTGCGCTCCGGTGGAGGAGTCCGCGCTGGAGGCCCCGGCGGAGGCCGCGGGCTTCGTGGCGGTGGAGTCGGAGCCGGAGCAGGCGGTCAGGCTGAGACCGGCGGCTGCGATCAGGGCAGCGGCGGCAATGCGCAGGGTGCGGCGGCGAACGGTGCGGGTGGCGGTGCTGGAGCTCATTTCGGGTCCCCCCAGGGGCTCGGTGTCGCTGTCTCCTCGGTACGTCACCCACTCTGGTGGGGGCCGCTACCGCGAGGCTGCCGCTCGGCTAACACCCGGCTAACGGGGGTGTTGGCGGTGGGGGGACGCGCACGTTGCCCGTCCCCGTCTCCTGCGGGAACGGGGACAGGCAATGGGGGCTGCGCGCGGGATCGAAGTCCTACGGCCCAGCTCTACGCGGAGGCCCGCCGCCGCGAGCTCCGCGGACGGCCTGGCCGCTCGTCGATGGCGCCGGGGCGCAGGTGGATCAGAGGGGCTGGAGCCGGCGGCGCAGGAGGCAGAATTCATTGCCTTCCGGGTCGGCCAGCACATGCCAGCTCTCGGTGCCGGTCTGGCCGACGTCGGCGGTCCTGGCGCCGAGCGCGAACAGCCGCTCCAGCTCGGCGTCCTGGTCGCGGTCGGTGGCGTTGACATCGATGTGCAGGGGGAGCTTCCCGGGCCGCTGGTCACCGCTGGGGCTGAGGACCAGCGTGGGCTGCGAGCCGCCGAAGCCGGCGTCGGGCGGCCCGATCTCGATGCTCCCGTCGTCCTCGCGGCCGAGCTCGACATAGCCGAGCACCTCGCTCCAGAACGCGGCGAGCCGCTCGGGGTCGGCGCAGTCGAGGACCAACTCGCTGATACGGCATGCCATGCCCGTCAGTGTACGTAGCGGACCCGACATCGCGGCCTTCGCCGGAGTCGCTGCTTGCTCAACACGACGGTCGTGGGGCCTCCCTTGTCGTGGGGCCTCCCCGGTCGTAGAGCCTCCCCCCTTCCCAAATACTTGATCTGGCGCAACTATGAGATCAAGCAAATCGTCTTGACCGCAGGGGTACGGAGGGTGCCGGATGGAGCCACGCGATGATCTTGAGCTGGCCGTGGACGAGGTCCGCGACTTCAATCGGATGTACACCCGGCTGATCGGCGTCCTCGACTACCCCGGGCAGCTCAGCACCCCGTACACGCTGAGCGAGGCCCGCATCCTCTACGAGCTGGCCCGGCGGGAGCGCACCCATGCCTCGGCGCTCCGGGAGCTCCTGGGCGTCACCGCCGCGCATCTGAGCCGCACGCTGAGCCGGTTCGAGGAGCGGGGGCTGGTGACCCGCGAGCGCCACCACCGCGACGCCCGCTTCCAGGAGGTGCTGCTCACCGAGGCGGGCCGGACGGCGGCGGAGGACCTGGACCGGCGCTCACGGGAGGCGGTGACCGGGCTGCTGACCAAGGTCTCCCGGAACGAGCTGGGGCGGCTGCGGGAGGCGCTGGCCACCGCCCGGGGGGTGTTCGACGGCCCCGCGGGGGCCGAGGTGCGGCTGCGCGGACCGGAGCCGGGGGACCTGGGCTGGATCGTGCAGCGCCACGGCGCCGTGTACGCCCGGGAGTTCGGCTGGAACGCCGAGTTCGAGGCCCTGGTGGCCCGGATCGTGGGGGAGTTCGGCGCGGGCCATGACCCGGCCCGCGAGCGGGCGTGGATCGCGGAACTCGACGGCCGTCCCGTCGGATCGGTGATGTGCGTCCAGGACGAGCGGCCCGATACGGCCCGGCTGCGACTGCTGCTCGTCGAACCGGAGGCGCGGGGGCGGCGGATCGGCGAGCGGCTGGTGAGCGCGTGCATCGACTTCGCGCGTGAGACGGGCTATCGCGAACTCGTGCTGTGGACCAATGACGTCCTGACCTCCGCCCGCCGGATCTACCAGCGGGCCGGGTTCGAGCTGGTCGCCGAGAAGCGGCACCGCGGCTACGGCTCGCCCCTGATCGGCCAGGACTGGCGGCTCCCACTCCAGAACTCCGCACACGGCTGACGGCTATCTGGGGGCCGCTCCGTTCGGGAGCCGCTCCGTCCGGGCGGGCGTCCCCCTGCCCGAGCGGGCGTCGCCGGGGCCGGGCGGGTGACTTCTGCTCGGCGAGCGCCGCCTGTCCTGGCGGGCGGCTCCGCGACCGTGCTCGCCGGGGCCCGGCCCGACCGTGACGCGGATCACCCGCAACGCGGTCCGCGCGAAGGACAGGGAGGGGTGTGGAGACTTCACTGCGCGCCCGCGTGCGAGCCGGAGATCCGGACGCCTTCAGGCAGCTCTTCGACGAGTACGCCTCGGTGGTCTACCGGCACGCCGTCCGGTTGACCGGCGACTGGGCCATGGCCGACGACATCGTGTCTCTGACCTTCCTGGAGGCATGGCGACTGCGCGAGCGGCTGTTCCCGGGGGACGACAGCCCGCGTCCGTGGCTGCTGGGGATCGCGACGAATGTCACGCGCAACACCGCGCGGGCGGCGCGAAGACACCAGGCCGCGCTCGCCAGGCTCCCGCCTCCGGGCCCCGTGCCGGACTTCGCCGACGAGGTGGCCCGGCGTCTGGCCGACACCGAGGAGCTGGCCGCCGCGCAGAGGGCGTTGCGCACGATGCGCCGTGGGGAACGCGAGGTGTTCACGCTCTGCGTGTGGGAGGGCCTGGACGCCGCCACGGCGGCCGAGGCCCTGGGCGTGGCCGTCGGCACCGTACGAGCCCGCCTCTCGCGCGCGAGAAAGCGCCTGCGCAAGCTCACCGAGCTCGAACTCATCGGCGGCACGGACGGCAACGGCGGCACGGGCGGTACGGGCGGCACGAGCCGCACGGACGGCAACGGCGAGCGCCCAGGCACGGGCGGCGGCAATCGAGGCATGGGCGGCAACCAGGGCGCGGACGGCGGCACCGGGCACGACACGGTGCAACGTGCGACCACGGCCGGACAGATACCGGGCAGCCGCCATCAGGCGGCTCGGTCCACGCAGGAGAAGAAGCGATGAACACCGACCCGCGACGACGCGATCAGCCGGTCGACCACCAGGACCTGGCCGAGTCGCTGCCCGCACCGGGCCGTCCGGTGCTCCGGCGGGACCGCCACCGCGTCCTGAGGGAACATCTGATGGAGCACATCACCAACGAGACCATCCACGCGCAGTCGGGTACGACGAGCGCCTCACCCGTGCCACCCGCACCCCGGCGCCCCGGGCGGCGCCTCGTTCTCATCGCGGCGCCACTGGCACTGGCCGCCGTCGTGGGCATGGGCGCGGTGGCGGTCGACGTCGTACAGGACGGCAAGGACGGTAACGGCGGTAAGGGCACCACCACCGCCACCGGCGGCACCGCGGCCGAACACCGACAGGCCGTACAGCTGCTGGACCGGATCGCCGTGACGGCGGCCGACCGCCCGGCGGTCACGGTCCGCGACGACCAGTTCGTCTACACCAAGTCCCAGGGCTCCTCGGCCATATGGGGCGGGCCCTCCAAGCCCGTGCGCGACTCCAAGGGGGACATCACCGGCACCAAGAGGTACAAGGGGAACGTCCAGAGCCAGGAGTGGCAGCCCGTGGACGGTAAGCGGGACGGGCTCCGGCGCCTCGTCGCGCTGTCCCCGGGCGGCGAGCCCGACCCCTCGCAGCGCCAGGACATCACCATGGTGGGCACCGGCTATCTGACCTTCCAACAGCTTCAGGCGCTCCCCACCGACCCCGACGCGCTGCTGAAGAAGCTCGAGAGCGGCAACGGGGTGGTGAAGTCCCGTCTGACGGAGACGGTCTTCGAGAACGTCGGGGCCATCCTCGATCAAGCCACACTGTTGCCCGATCTGAGTGCCGCGCTCTACCGTGCCGTGGCCAAACTGCCGGACGTACGCATCGTGAAGAACGTCAAGGACGGCTCGGGGCGGACCGGTATCGGTCTCACATACACCGACCGCAGGAACCCTTCGAAGACCACGGGCGGCTATTGGGTCTTCGACTCGAAGAGCCTGGCCTACCTCGGAACGGACAGAAGCGCCCTCCTGGACGTCGCCGTCGCCGACGACAAGGGCGAGGTGACAACGGCCAACGCGTCCTGAGCCGGCCGTCCGACTCAGCCTGTCGAAGGGCGTCCGCTCCGGCGGACGCCCTTCTCGCATCAACGGACTTTCGCATCAACGGCCGCACAGCGCGGGGCCCGATAGATATATGACACGCCGTCACCTAGGCCGAAAACCGCTCGCGCGGGCGGGCCGATACGGGAAGGATCAGCGAACGCACACGGGCGTCCACGGCACACGGACAGCGGGCAACGGGCAACGGGCAACGGGCAACGGGCGGACAACGTAGACACGGCGCGCCCATGCGGCGCGTCGGAACGGCACAAGAGCAACGGCACAAGAGCAAAGGGCGTACCCCTGAGTACCCAGCAGGTCATCGAGTGGACCGAGGACGGCCGGACCCGGACCGCCCACTGGCGCTCCGAGAGCGGCGTACCGCCGCCCCGGCGGGTCGCGGTCGCGGACGACCGGATGCCCGCCGACACCGCCCACCGCCTCGTCTGCGAGGGCACCGCGCTGCTGTGGCGAGGCGACTACCAGTGCGCCCGTCAGCTGCTGACGGCGCTGGCGCGCCGGATCGACCGGGGCCCGCGCCGGGCCAGGGAGCGGCGGGCGCCGGCGGCGACACCGGCCGAGGCGTTCCACCGGTACCGCCAGGCCCGGTCCCGGCGGGCCCGGCTGCTGGGGATGGTGCTGGTGCCGCTGGACGCGGACTTCGGCGTACCGCTGCGCCGGGCGCCGGACGTACGGCGGGCATGCGCCGAGGCGTACGGCCCGGCGCGAGGCCCCTCGGTCGTCTCGCTCCGTGAGTTGCTCGGTCTGATCGGCGCGCATGAGTGGCGGGAGAAGGGAGTCGAGGTCCCGGCGCTGGGCGGGGACCGCGTCCATCCGTACTACGGCGTCTTCTCGCCGGTGCGCGGCGAGTACGTGGACCTGGTGGCCGAGGCCCCGCTGCCCACGCGCGAGCTGGCCTTCGACATCGGCACCGGGACCGGCGTCCTGGCCGCCGTCCTCGCCCGGCGTGGCATCGAGCACGTCGTGGCCACCGACCAGGACGCACGGGCGCTGGAGTGCGCCAGGGAGAACGTGGCGCGCCTGGGCCTCGCCGAGCGGGTCGAAGTGATCGAGGCCGACCTCTTCCCGCCCGGCCGCGCCCCGCTGGTGGTGTGCAATCCGCCCTGGGTCCCGGCCCGGCCCTCCGCACCGCTGGAATACGCGATCTACGACCCGTCGAGCCAAATGCTGCACGGCTTCCTGAACGGGCTGACCGGACATCTGGCCCCCGGCGGCGAGGGCTGGCTGATCCTCTCCGACCTGGCCGAACACCTCGGCCTGCGGCCACGCGCCGAGCTGCTGGCCGCCTTCGACACGGCGGGGCTGACCGTGCTCGACCGCCTGGACGTCCACCCGGTCCACCCCCGCGCCTTCGACCCCACCGACCCGCTCCACTCGGCCCGCGCGGCGGAAGTGACATCGCTCTGGCGACTGACAACACGCTGAGCAGGCCCGCACTCGCGGCCCAGGTGGGTGCCCCCGCGCTCGTGGCCCAGCGAGGTGCCACGCCGTAAGGGCCACCACCGCTCGGGGCACGCCTCCCCACCGCGCTGCCCAGGCCGCCAGGCGCCACCCCGCATCGACCCCACTCGGGACAACCCCGCGCACTCACACGCCCCACCGGCCACCCGGGCGAGACGGCCCCGGACGCCGGGGGCCGAGCAACCGCGCCCCGCCCCGCCCCACAACCCACCCGCCCACACAAAACACCGGGCACGCCCAGCCCCGGCGGTGGCCCACGCAGCCAGGAACCGCCACGGCTCACCGCACGCCTCCCCACCGCGCTGCCCAGGCCGCCCGGCGCCGCCCGGGGCGACCCCGCGCGTTCGCCGGTCGACGGCGGTGGCCACACCACATGGGCGACCACGACTCGGGTACCCGACAAGACACGCCGTAGGCGTGATCCGCAGGGCAGGATTGACCCCACTCTTATGCCTGTTTAGCGTCCCGCATGAAGATCCCCCTCGTACCGCACGACCCCCACCCAGGGAGCCCGTATGAAGCTCGCCTTCTCCACCCTCGGCGTCCCCGGTATGCCCATGGCCGACGTCGCCCGGCTCGCCGCCGGGGCCGGGTACCACGGCGTCGAGCTGCGCGCCCATCCCGAGGAGCCGGTGCACCCGGGGATCGGGGCGGACGAACGCGCCCGGGTGGTGGCGGAGTTCCGGGACGCCGGGGTCGAGATCCTCACCGTCGCGGGCTATGTGCGCGCCGCCGAGGCCGGGCCGGACGAGCCGGTGCTGGCCGGGCTGCGGGAGCTGCTGGAGCTCGCCCACGACCTGGGCGCCCGCTATGTCCGAGTCTTCCCCGGTGGCGGGGAGCAGAGCCCGGAGGAGGCCGACGCCACGGCCGCCCGGCGGCTCGCGGCGGCCGCGCCCCGCGCCGCCGACCTCGGCGTACGGCTGCTGCTGGAGACGCACGACTCGCACCGTACGGGCGCGGACGCGGCCCGGGTCCTCGGGCTCGTGGGGCATGGCGGCGTCGGGGCGATCTGGGATGTGATGCACACCTGGCTGGGCGGTGAGGACCCGGCCACCAGCTATCCGGCGCTCTTCCCGTATCTGGGCTACGTCCAGGTCAAGGACATCGCCTCGGCCGAGGACACCACCCCGCTGCCGCTGGGCGAGGGGGTGCTGCCGCTGACCGAGTGCGTGGAGCTGCTCAGCCGTGAGGGCTGGGACGGCTGGCTGTGCTGGGAGTACGAGAAGCGGTGGTATCCGCGGGCGCGTGAGCTGCCGGAGCTGCTGGCCCCGGGCCGGGAACACCTGCTACGTCTGCTGACCGACTCGGCCTGACCATGCCGGTGCCCCGGCGGACCCGGGCTCGGAACCGCTCGGCTCGGGGCAGCCCGGCTCGGGGCAGCCCGGCTCCGTCGGGAGCGGCTCGGGGCGGCGGTCCGACCCAGGCGCACCGGGTCGGCAGTCCGGCTCCGACGCATCTGGCCGGGCGCCCGCCCCGGACGTATCTGGCCGGGCGCCCGCCCCGGGCGCATCCGATCGGGGGTCCACCCCGGGCGCATCGGGGCGGGCACCCACCTCAGGCGCATCGGGTCGGCGGCGCGCATCGCGCCGTAGGCGCAGGCGCGGGAGCGAGGTCAGCGCCACGCCGCCCACCAGCAGCGCCGCCGCCAGCCAGCGCGGTGCGCTGATCCCCTCCCCCAGCACCAGCGCCGCCGAGGACATCCCGAAGACCGGCACCAGCAGCGAGAAGGGTGCGACCGCCGAGGCGTCGTAGGTGCGCAGCAGAAAGCCCCAGACCCCGAAGCCGAACACGGTGGTGACCCAGGCGACATAGACGATCGCGCCCGCCCCGGCCCAGTCGAGCCGGGTCAGGGCGTCGAGGTCGGGCTCCGCGCCCTCGAACATCAGCGAGAGCCCGAGCAGCGGCAGTACGGGCACCAGGCTGACCCACACCATGAAGTTCAGGGCGTCGGGCGGTGCCGCCTTGCGGGTGAGGACGTTGGAGACGCCCCAGAAGGCGGCCGCCGCGACGACGAGGACGAAGCCGATGAGCGGCCCCGAAGTGCCCTCGTCCACGGCGGCCACCGCGATCCCGGCGAGGGCGACGGCCATGCCCAGCAGCCGCCGTCGGCCGGGGCGTTCGGCGAGCACGACGGACGCGAACAGCACGGTGAACACCGCCTGGATCTGGAGCACCAGCGAGGACAGCCCGGCGGGCATCCCCTCGTGCATCCCGATGAACAGCAGCCCGAACTTCGCCACCCCCAGGGCCAGCCCCACCCCCAGGATCCAGCGCCAGGCGACCCTCGGCGGGCCGACGAGGAAGACCGCGGGCAGCGCGGCCACCAGGAACCGCAGGGCGCAGAAGAGCAGGGGCGGGAAGTGGTCAAGGCCCACCTCGATGACCACGAAGTTGATCCCCCACAGGGCCGTGACCAGCACGGCGAGGGCTATGTGCACAGGTCGCATGGGTCGAGGATCAACCGCCCGGACCTTGTAGCACCAGCGCGGATGTCTTCATGCTTGGATGCAGTAACGGTTAAAGGTGCGAACGGGAGGACGAAACTGTGCTGGATCTGGGCCGACTGCGGGCCCTGCACGCGGTGTCCGTGCACGGCTCGGTCAGCGCCGCCGCGACCGCGCTCGGCTACACCCCGTCCGCCGTCTCGCAGCAGATCGCCAAGTTGGAGCGGGAGACCCGGACGACCCTGCTGGAGCGGCAGGGCCGGGGCATCGCGCTGACCGACGCGGCCCGGCATCTGGCCGCCACCGCCCAGCAGCTGCTCGCCATCGTCGAGAAGGCCGAGACCACCCTGGAGGAGCGGCGCGGGCAGCCGATGGGGCGGCTGGTGATCGGCGCCTTCGCCTCGGCGGCGCGCGGGCTGATGCCCGCGGTGCTGGCCACCCTCAAGGCCGAACACCCCGCCCTGGACGCCCGGCTGCTCGAAGTGGACCCGCATCTGTCGGTGGACCTGGTGACACAGGGCGTCATCGACCTCGCGGTGGCGCATGACTGGGACATCGCCCCGCTGCCCGCCCCGGAGGGGCAGGAACGGGCGGTCATCGGGGACGATCTGTGCGATCTGCTCGTACCGGCCGGACATCCGCTGGCCGAACGGGCCGCACGGCGGCCGCTGCGCCGCGAGGACCTGCCGGGCCAGCGGTGGATCTGCCAGCCGCCCGGGTCGGTGTGCCACGACTGGCTGGTGCGTACGCTGCGCGCCTCGGGCCATGAGCCGGACCTGGCGTATCAGGCGGCGGAGAACCACACCCAGATCGCCCTGGTGGCGGCCGGTCTCGGCGTCGCCCTCATGCCCCGCCTGGGGCGCGGCCCGCTGCCGGACGGGGTGCTGGCGCTGCCCCTGGAGCCGGTCCCGGTACGGCGGCTGTACGCCCTTTGGCGCCCAGGCGCGGCCCGCCGCCCGGCCATCACCGAAACGGTGCGCCTACTGGGCGGCCTCTGGCCGCAACGCACCGGTTGACCGACCCACCGGACGCTGCCGCGTCGGGCGGCGGCCACGCCGGACAGCGACCGCTTCGAGCGCAACCACGCCGGACGGCGACCACGTCGGTTACGGCCACGTCGACTTCAGCCACAACGGGCGCGGCCACATCGGCGGCGGCGACCTCGGCCGCGACCACGCCGGACAGCGGCCACGTCGAACGGCGGCCGCTTCGAGCCCAACCAGGTGGGCCAGCGGCCGCTTCTGGCAGCAGCCACATCGACCTCAGCCACATCGGCGACGCCGTTCGGCGGCACCGCCACATCACCGACGGCGACCTCGGCCGCGGCCACGCCAGACGGCCAACACTTCGGCGGCAGCCATGTCGATCGCGACCGCCTCGGCCGCAGCCACGCAGACCGCGACCACCTCAGCCGCAGCCACGTAGACCGCAGCCGCCTCAGCCCCAGCCGCCTCCACCGCAGCCGCTTTGGGCGCGTACCGCCCCGCTCCTCACCGATTCGCGGTATGCGTGCCATGCGCGGAACCGGCGCGGGCCGCCGCGCGTCGAAGCGGCGTGCTGATGGGGAGTCTCCGCGCGGCGGTAATCGGCTTCGTCGCTGACCACCGCTCCGCCGTCGCGGCCAGCAGCACCCCGCCGCCGGCGCGACACCCCTCCCAGAGCGTCGGCGGCGCGGGGGCCGCCCCGGAGCCCGGCCCTACACCCGTCGAACGGGCTGCTCCACCTCGACCGGCCCGAAACACACCCGGTCAGCAGCCTAGTGCCGGACATGCACAAGCTCCCAGCCCACCGGCATTAACCAGACTTTCCCCCTACGCTTCCCGGCGATCAAAAAAGACCAACTCCGCTTGACCCGGCCGCGGTTTGTGTCCCAGCGTGTCCTGCACACCTCTGGCCGCCCCCTCCGAACGTCCCATGGAAGGAGTGCGGGTGCACACGACGACGTCTCGCCGCGCCCTGCTCACCGCCACCCTGGCCGCCACGGCGGCCGGTGCGACGGCCGGTGCGTGCAGCGCGCCGACGGACAGCTCCCCCGCGCCCGTCGCCCCCGCGCGCCGCCCCGCCTCAGGCGGGGCCTCGGCAAGCCCCTCCCGGCCCACCACCCAGCCCGGCCGGGACCATGAACGCGACCGTCGGCGGATCGACGAGCTCATCGGGCGGATGACGCTGGACCAGAAGATCGGCCAGCTCTTCGTGATGCGGGTGTACGGCGATTCGGCCACCCACCCCGACCCCGCCGATGTCGCGGCCAACCGTAAGGACATCGGCGTCGACAACGCCGCCGAGCTGATCGCGAAGTACCACGTGGGCGGGGTGATGTACATCGGATGGGCGCACAACATCCGCAGCCCCCACCAGGTGGCCGGGCTCTCCAACGGCATCCAGAAGGCCGCGCTGGCCGCCTCCGTGCCCGTCCCCGTCCTGATCTCCACCGACCAGGAGTACGGCACCGTCGCGCGGGTCGGCGCGCCCGCCACGCAGTTCCCGGGCGCCATGGCGCTCGGCGCGGGCGGGAGCGCGGCCGACGCCCGTACGGCCGCCCGCACCGCGGGGGCGGAGCTGGCCGCGCTCGGCATCCGGCAGGACTACGCCCCGATCGCGGACGTCAACGTCAACCCCGCCAACCCGGTGATCGGGGTGCGTTCCTTCGGGGCCGATCCGAAGGCCGTGGCCCGGCTGGTGGCGGCCCAGGTGGAGGGCTATCAGAGCGCCGGGGTCGCGGCCACCGCCAAGCACTTCCCGGGCCACGGCGACACCAGCGTGGACAGCCATGTGGGCCTTCCGCGGATCACCCACTCCCGCAAGGAGTGGGAGCGGCTGGACGCGCCGCCGTTCCGGGCCGCGATCGAGGCCGGAATCGACTCGATCATGACGGCGCATCTGCTGTTCCCCGCACTCGACCCGGCCGACGACCCCGCCACGCTCTCCCGCCCCATCCTCACCGGTGTGCTCCGCGAGGAGCTGGGCTACGACGGGGTGGTGGTCACCGACTCGCTCGGGATGCAGGGGGTGCGGAAGAAGTACGGCGACGACCGGGTACCGGTGCTCGCGCTCAAGGCGGGTGTGGACCAGCTGCTGAATCCGCCGAAGCTGTCCCTCGCCTTCGAGGGCGTGCGCAAGGCCGTCCGGTCGGGTGAGCTCGACGAGGACCGGATCGACCGTTCGCTGCGGCGCATACTGGAACTCAAGGCCCGCCGCGGGCTGTTCGACGATCCGTACACCAGCGATCGTGCCGTCAACCGCACGGTGGGCACCCGGGAGCACCGCGCCACCGCCGACCGGATCGCGGAGCGCACCACCACTTTGATCACCAACCGCGGCGGGCTGCTGCCGCTCTCGCCGCGCCGCCACCGCGATCTGCTCGTGGTGGGCGTGGACGCGGCCGCGCCCTCGGGCACCGGCGGCCCGCCGACGGCCGTCCTGACCCGCGCCCTGTCCGGGCTCGGCTTCCGGGCGGAGGCGCTGCCCACCGGCACGGGCAGCTCGCCCGGCCCCTCGCCGGAGCGGATCGAGGCGGCGGTCGCCGCGGCGCGCGGGCGGGACGCGGTGATCGTGACGACGTACGACATGGTGGCCGGATCCACCCAGCGCACCCTGGTGGCGCGGCTGGTGGCCACCGGTGTGCCGGTGGTGCACCTGGCGCTGAGCAATCCGTACGACATCGCGCGGCTGGGCGGGCGCGGCACGGCGCCCGGGGCGTCGCTGGCCACGTACTGCTGGACGGATGTGGAGCTGCGCGCCGCCGCCCGGGTCATCGCGGGCCGGGCCACCCCGCGCGGCAAGCTGCCGGTCGCGGTGGAGCACGCGGACGACCCGTCCCGGGAGCTGTATCCGATCGGGCACGGGCTGACGTACTGAGCGGCCGTCAGGTCGGTCATTCGCATGCGAAAAGGGCGTCCGCCGGGGCGGACGCCCTTTCTGCCGCGGAACCGGGCCCGTTACGGCCTCAGCACCGGCTGCCGTTCGACCTCGCGGCGGTCCAGCTTCGCGTCATGCCGGGCGAGCGGCCGGCTCGTCGCGCTGACGCCCGCCCACTGCTGCACCTCGGCCGTGGCCTTGGCCTTCTCCTCGGCGGCCAGCTGGGCGATGCTGGAGCCGTGGTTGCCACCGGCGACCGTGTAGACGAACGCGTCCTTGGCGCCCTTGCCGACCCGGAAGCGCTCGGCGCCCCACGGGTCGTTCTGGCCGTAGACGAAGAGCATCCGGTGGGCGTCCTGCCGCACCCAGCGGTCGATGTCCCGCATCGCGGCCGGCTTGAAGCGCATCGGAATGTCGCGCGGCACATAGCTGCGCGGGGCGTAGATGCCGGGGTAGCGCAGCAGCCCGTCCAGGTGCGGGGTCTCGAAGGTGGGCGAGCCGAGCTCGGTGCCCGCCTGGTAGTAGTACGGCGTGTAGGTCTCCAGGCCCTGGTCGGTGTAGGCGGAGAAGCCCGAGATCTCGTCGATGAAGCCGTAGAGCTCATCGGTGGACGCGGTCGTGGCGGGCACGTCCGCGCAGTCCTTCAGCAGGTGGTACTGCCAGAAGGCCCACACCAGGTCCAGGACGACGTTCTCGTACGCCTTGTCGGCGCTGCCGACGACGGTGAAGGTCTGCTTCTCGTCGTCCGCCCACTTCTGATAGCGCTTCACGATCTCGTCGCGCCGCACCAGCGCCTCGCGCTGCACCGCGCCCAGCCTGGTGCGGCATTCGGCCGTGCCGACGCCCGCGAAGAAGCGGTCGTAGGCGGAGTCCTCCTTGTCGGCCACGTCGTTGGGCGCGACATACGCGACGGTGCCGTCCATGTCCCGCGGATAGAAGCGGCGGTAGTAGGTGGCCGTCATACCGCCCTTGCTGCCGCCGGTGGCCAGCCACTTCTTACCGTAGAGGGGCTTCAGGGCCCGGAAGAGGCGGTGCTGGTCGCTCGCGGCCTGCCAGATGTCCAGCTTGGACCAGTCGGCGGGCTGCGGCCGGGAGGGAGTGAAGAAGCGGTACTCCATGGACACCTGGTTGCCGTCCACGATCTGCGTCGGCTCACTGCGGCGCGGCGCGGTGGTGACGTTGTAGCCCGAGGTGTAGAAGACCGTGGGCCGGTCGGTGGCCTTGTGCAGCAGGGTGAACCGCTGCTGGAAGGTGCCCTTGGACGGATGCCGGTGGTCCACCGGCTGGGCGTAGCTGAAGACGAGGAAGCGATAGCCGTCGTAAGGCTGCTCCTCCACAAAACGCATTCCGGGAATCGCCAGGACGCGTTCCTTGATATCCGGCTGGGCGGGGGCGGCCGGTGCCGCGGACGCGCCTCCGGCGCCCACACCGACCGTCCCCACCAGTATCGCGAGCGACAACAGCCATCTGAGCATCTTGCGCATGCACCCTCCCCTTGTTGCCGTTGGAACCCTTTGCCCTGTGAAATCGCACAGGCCGCCGAGAACCTATCCGGGCACACACTCGGGTCGCCAGAGGTCGTCGGTGCTCCAACCCGACGCCGAATACGGAGAGTTGTTACCGTCGCCCTCTTTCGTAGCGGGCTGTGATGGCTCATGCTGCCTGTATGGACCGAGACGAACGGTACGACCGGAGTGAACGGGCCGAGCGACTGACGCGGTATCTGACCGAATTGCAGGACCGAATCGATCCTCGCTCCCTCGAGCTGCTGATGCGGCTGCTGCGCGAGCTGAGCACCTCACCTGCCGTCCGCGGGGGGACGTACGAACTCGGGATGGGGCCGGAGGAGAAGGAGCTGTTCACCCCCGCTCTCCAGGCCGAGTTGCTGGTGCTGTTCGGCCTGCTCACCTCCCAGGACGAGCGCGTGGTGGTCGACCTCGGCGACAGCCCGCACGCCAAGGGCATGAAGGTGCTGGTGCCTCAGGAGCGGGCCGGGGACCCCGATTTCCTGCACCGCCACAAGCAGCGGGTGGCGGCCGAGGCGGAGCAGCGGGAGCGGGACCGGCGGGAGGTGGAGGGCATAGCGAGGGCCAGCGGCATGGAACCATGAGGTTACCGTACGTAACAGGGGGCGAACGCTGAGCGTTACCGCCGAACGGCGGATCACCGGTGCGCGCTGCCCCTGCGACGCGGGCCCACACGGCGCGTATTGTCCACGCGACGGCGGGCCCAGGCGCCCCGAAGGGGCACGGGGCTGTGTCGATGCGCGGCTCCGCCGCGGCTGTGTCGATATGCGGCTCCGCCGCGTGGGCGACCAGCCACGACGGCGCCGCAGACGGCCGACGGCAGGTCGGGGCACTTCCAGCCGCGCGCTCAGACGGTCGCAGGGGCCGTCTCGCCCATGAAGGTGCGCCACAGCGCGGCGTACCGGCCGTCCAGCGCCACCAGCTCCTCATGAGTGCCGTCCTCGACGACCCGGCCGTGGTCCAGGACCACCACCCGGTCCGCACGGGCGGCGGTGGTCAGCCGGTGTGCGACGACCAGTGTGGTGCGCCGTCCCGTCAGACGATCCGTGGCCTGGTTGACCAGGGCCTCGGTGGCCAGATCGAGCGCGGCCGTGGCCTCGTCGAGCAGCAGGATGTCCGGGTTCACCAGCTCGGCGCGTGCCAGCGCGATCAACTGCCGCTGCCCGGCGGAGAGATTGCGCCCGCGCTCGGAGACCTCGTGCAGATAGCCACCGTCGAGCGACGCCACCATGTCATGGGCGCCGACCGCCCGCGCGGCGGCCTCCACCTCCGCGTCGCTCGCGCCCGGCCGCCCGTAGGCGATGGCGTCGCGCACCGTCCCGGCGAAGAGATACGGCTCTTGCGGGACCACACCGAGGTGGCCGCGGTATTCGGTGAGGTCGAACTCGCGCAGATCCACACCGTCCACCCGCACCGCGCCCCCGGTCGGGTCGTAGAACCGCGCCACCAGCTTGACCAGGGTGGACTTCCCCGCCCCGGTCTCCCCGACGAAGGCCACGGTCTGCCCCGCGGGGATCGTGAGCGAGATGCCCGCGAGCGCCTCCTCGCCGTCCCCGTACCGGAACCGCACCTCGTCGAAGTCGATCTCGCCGCGCATCGCCCGCACCTCGCGCGGGGTGTCGGTGACCGGTGTGGAGGTGGGCTCGCGCAGCAGCTCCTGGATCCGGCCCAGGGACACCGTGGCCTGCTGATAGCCGTCGAAGACCTGGGAGAGCTGCTGGACCGGGGCGAAGAACAGGTCGATGTAGAGCAGATACGCCACCAGCGCGCCCGCCGTGAGCGTGCCGTCCTGGACCCGTCCGGCGCCCACGATGAGCACCAGCGCGGAGGCCACGGACGACAGCAGCTGGACGAACGGGAAGTACACCGAGATCAGCCGCTGACCGCGCACCCGCGCCTGGCGGTAGGCGTCGCTGCGCTCGGCGAACCGCTCCCGGCCGGACCGCTCGCGGCGGAACGCCTGCACGATCCGCAGCCCCGCCACGCTCTCCTGGAGGTCGGCGTTGACCACGCTCACGCGCTCACGGGCCAGTTCGTACGCCTTGACGCTGCGGCGCCGGAACACCACGGTGCCGATGATCAGCGGCGGCAGGGTCAGGAAGACCACCAGCGCGAGTTCCACATCGATGATGAGCAGCGCGACCAGGATGCCGAAAAAGGTCAGCAGGCTGACCACGGCGGTGACCAGGCCGGTCTGGAGGAATGTGGACAGCGCGTCGACATCGGTGGTCATCCGCGTCATGATCTTGCCGGTGAGCTCGCGCTCGTAGTAGTCGAGACCGAGCCGCTGGAGCTGGGCGAAGATCTTCACACGCAGTGCGTAGAGCACCCGCTCACCGGTCCGCCCGGTCATCTGGGTCTCGCCGATCTGGGCGGCCCACTGCGCGAGGACGACGAGGAGCGCGAGCCCGGACGCGGCCCACACCGCGCCCAGTGAGAGCCGCTGGACACCCTGGTCGATGCCGTGCCGGATGAGCACGGGCAGCAGCAGCCCGGCGATCGCGTCCACGGCGACGAGCAGCAGCGCCACCGCGAGCGGCCCCCCGAAACCGCGCAGCAGCCGCCGCAGCCCGTACGACTCCTCGGGGCGGGCGGCCCGCTCCTCGTCGATGTCGGGGGTGTCGGTGGCCGGCGGCAGGGCGGCGACCTTGGCGAGCAGCTCGGGTGTGGCGGGCATCCCGGACAGCGCCCCCGCGACCCCGGGCCCACCGGCCACGGCCCCCGTCCCCACCGCCGTGCCGTCCTTACGGCCGTCACCATCGGGCCGCACCCACAGCTTGGGGGTCACCCCACCGGGCCGGGGGCAGCCGTCGGCGTGCTCGGGGTCGTCCCCACCGCGCGGCCGCAGCTCCGCCGCGTGGTCGCCGCCTTCGCGCGGTTCACCGTCGAGACAGGGACAGGGCTCGACCAGCGCCGTCGCGGCGGCCTCCCCGCCGAACCCACCGGCGAGGCCCACCGCGTGCTCCGCATCGTCCCCGCCCCGGGCGGCGACGGACGCGGTGTCGTCCGTCAGCAGCCGCCGGTACACGGCGCTCCGCGCCCGCAGCTCCTTGTCGGTGCCCACGTCCACGACCCGGCCCCGCTCCATGACCGCGATGCGGTCGGCGAGGGCGAGCGTGGAGGGACGGTGGGCGATCAGCAGGGTCGTACGGCCCGCCATGACGCCCCGGAGCGCCTCGTGGATCTCGTGCTCGACGCGCGCGTCCACCGCCGAGGTGGCGTCGTCCAGGACGAGCAGCCGGGGGTCGGTGAGGATCGCGCGGGCCAGGGCCAGCCGCTGCCGCTGGCCGCCGGAGAGGGTCAGCCCCTGCTCGCCGACCTCGGTGTCATAGCCGTCCGGCAGCGCGGAGATGAAGCCGTCGGCCTGCGCGGCGCGGGCGGCGGCCCGGATCCGCTCCTCGCTCGCGTCCGGCAGCCCGTAGGCGAGGTTGGCGCGCACGGTGTCGGAGAAGAGGAAGCTGTCCTCCGGCACCAGCCCGATCGCCCCGCGCAGCGAGTCGTATGTGAGCTCCCGCACATCGTGGCCGCCGATCCGCACCGCCCCGGACGACACGTCGTAGAACCGCGGCAGCAGCATGGACAGCGTCGACTTGCCGCTTCCGGAGGCGCCCACGACGGCCAGGGTCTCGCCCGGTTCGATCCGCAGGGACACCTCGGACAGCACCGGGCGCTCGGGGTCGTAGCCGAAGCTCACCCGGTCGAATTCAACGGTCGCGGGGGCGTCCTCGGGAAGCTCCCGGGCGTCGGGGCGCTCGTCGATGACCGGCTCGGTGTCGATCAGCTCGAAGACGCGCTCGACCCCGGCCCGCGCCTGCTGCCCGATGGTCAGCAGCATGGTGAGCATCCGCACCGGGCCCACGAGCTGGGCGAGGTATGTGGAGAAGGCCACGAAGGTGCCGAGGGTGATCTGCCCCCGGGTGGCCATCCAGCCGCCGAGCGCCAGCATGGCCACCTGGCCGAGGGCGGGGACGGCCTGGAGGGCGGGGGTGTACCGGGAGTTCAGCCGTACAGTCCGCAGCCGGGCGGCGAACAGCCGGCGCCCGACCCCCCGCAGCTTGTCGGTCTCCTGCGCCTCCTGCCCGAACCCCTTGACCACCCGGACACCGGTCACGGCCCCGTCGACGACCCCCGCGACGGCGGCCGCCTGCCCCTGGGCGTACCAGGTGGCGGGGAAGAGCCGGATACGGCTGCGCGAGGCGAGGATCCACAGGGCGGGGGCGACGGCGAGGGCGACGACGGTGAGCAGCGGCGAGAGCACGGCCATCACGACGAGCGAGACCAGGAAGAGCAGGATGTTGCCGATCATCATCGGCACCATGAAGAGCACGCCCTGGATCAGCTGGAGGTCGCTGGTGGCCCGGCCGATGATCTGGCCGGTGGAGAGCTTGTCCTGCCGCCGGCCGTCGAAGCGGGCGATGGCCGCGAACATCTCGGTGCGCAGGGCGTGCTGGACGTCGAGTGCGAGCCGTCCGCCGTAGAAGCGGCGGACGTAGGTGAGGACGTACACCACGAGGGCGGCGACGATCAGCAGGGCGGCCCAGGGGGCGAGCGACCGGTCATGCTTGACGATCACATCGTCGATGATCAGCTTCGGCACCAGCGGAACGAGCGCCATGACCGCCATCCCGGCCAGCGAGGCGCCCAGGGCGAGCAGCACATCGCTGCGGTACTGCCAGCAATAGCCGAACAGCCGCCTTACCCAACCCCGCCCGGCATCCGGCCCAGCCGCATCCTTTTTGCCCGTTTCATCGGTTTCATCCGCTACGTCCGCCGCCACACCCGCCACCCGTGAACCTCCCGATCCGCACACGCTTCCGGAAGGCACCAACACACTGGCGTGCGGATTTCATCCTCCCGCAACAAATGGATCGGCCTGAAAGCGGACTGTTCAATGCCGGACCGTTCATCAAACACTTGGCAGGGCCGTCTAAGGTCGCGTCCGCCGAAGAGCGCACCGCCATACCGCGAAAGGGTGATGATCGTGACGGGGCTCCAGATCGACGACATCCCGCCCGCGGAGCGGTTCGCCGCCTGGCGCGCCCTGTGCGAGCTGGCCGCGATCCCGATGGAGCTGCGCAGCGATCATGAACACGACTTCCGCGCGACCGTACGGGGCGGCATGGGCCTCGGCGAGGTGATGCTCACCTACACCTCCGTACCGTCCCTGCGGAACGAGCGGACCGCGGCCCATATCCGCCGCTCCGACCCGGAGCTCTACCATCTGCGGCTGACCCTGCGCGGGGAGAGCGATGTGTGCCACGGGGACGGTGAGGCCACGGTCGGCGCCCGGCAGTTCATGCTCACCTCCACCTCCGTGCCGTATCAGGCGGTGTGCGAGCGCGGCAGGGTGGACGGGATGACGGTCACCCTCCGCCCCTCGCTGCTGCCGTTCCCGGTGACCGAGCTCCAGCGGCTGATCGGGCGGCGGCTGTCCGGGCGGTCCGGGATCGGGGCCATGCTCGCCGACTTCCTCACAAGGCTGGCCACCGAGTCCGACCGCTACGGCCCGGCCGACGCACCGCGCCTCGGCACCGTCGCCGTCGATCTGCTCAACGCGCTGCTGGCGCATGAGCTGGACGCCGGTGCCGAGGCGTGCGCCGAGGACCGGCTCACCCCCGAGAGCCGTCGGCGCACCTTGCGGTTACGCATCCAGGAATTCGTCCGGCAGAATCTGCACCACCCGGGGCTCAGCCCGGCGTCGATCGCCGCGGCCCATCACATCTCGCTCCGGTACCTCTACCGCCTCTTCGAGGAGCAGGGGCACACCGTCTCCGCGTGGATCCGCGCCCAGCGCCTGGAGTGCTGCCGCCGCGATCTCGCCGACCCCGCCCTGGGCGACACCCCCATTCATGTCATCGCCGCCCGCTGGGGTTTCAGCCACGCCGCGGACTTCAGCCGTGCCTTCCGCGGCGCCTATGGCGTGCCCCCACGGGACTTCCGCCGGCTGGCGCTCGCGACGAACAGGTGAGCGGGGCTCCCCCCGTAGGCGCCCCTGCTCACCCGTCACTGTTCAGCATGGGTGCCGCGGCGCCGGGATGTCGTTGGCCTCCTGTGCACAGTGTCTTGATCCTCCGTGCACGGACTTCACGCGGACCCGCACAGACCAGCGCGGACCCGCATGGACGCGCGCGGACCGCGTCGCGCATGACGGGGACGGTCAGGACGCCGACGGGCGCACCAGGCCCGTCTCGTAGGCGAAGACCGCGGCCTGGGTGCGGTCGCGCAGCCCCAGCTTGAACAGGATCCGGCTCACATGGGTCTTCACGGTCTGCTCGGCCACCACCAGCCGTGCGGCGATCTCCGCGTTCGACAGCCCCTGGGCGATCAGGGTGAGCACCTCGGTCTCGCGCTCGGTCAGATCGCCCACCCGGTCCCGGAGGGGCGCGCGCGGGGCGGCGGCGGTCACCCGGGAGAACTCGCCGATCAGCCGCTTGGTGATGTTCGGCGCCAGCAGCGCGTCCCCGGCCGCCACCACCCGTACCGCATGGGCCAGCTCATCCGCCGAGGCGTCCTTCAGCAGAAACCCGGAGGCGCCCGCGCGCAGCGCCTCGTAGACGTACTCGTCGAGGTCGAAGGTGGTGAGGACCAGGACCTTGACGGTGGCGCCGGCGGGTTCGGTGAGCCGGCGGGTGGCCTCGATGCCGCCGACTCCCGGCATCCGTATGTCCATCAGGACCACGTCCGGGGCGAGTTCGGCCACCTGGGCGATGGCGTCGGCGCCGTCCACGGCCTGGCCGACGACCTCGATGTCCGGTTCGGCGTTCAGGAGCACCGTGAAGCCCTGGCGGACCATCATCTGGTCGTCGGCGATCAGAACACGGATGGTCGTCGTCATACGGGGTCCTCGGCGGTTTCGGTCGCGGCGGTGGACGGGGCGGGGTGGTGCGTGGGCAGTACGGCGGTCACCTCGTAACCGCCGTCCGGCGTCGGGCCGGTGGTCAGCTCACCCCCTAGCATCGCAGCGCGCTCCCGCATCCCGAGCAGCCCGTGCCCGGCGCCCGGCGAGGGCGGGGCGGGCCGGTCCGGGGCGGTGTTGACGACCCGGACCGTGAGCCCGCGCCGCTGGTACCCCAGCTCCACCCGCGCCTCCGCCCCCGGCGCGTGCCGCATCACATTGCTCAGCGCCTCCTGCACGATGCGAAACGCCGACAGCTCGACGCCCGGCGGCAGCGGCCGCCGCTCCCCGGTGACATCGGTGAGGATCGTGATCCCGGTCCCGCGCACCGTGCCCACCAGTTCGTCCAGCCGGTCCAAAGTGGGCTGCGGGGCATGCCGGGCGCCGTCGGCCAGGGCGTCCTCGGAGCGCAGCACGCCCAGGACGCGGCGCAGTTCGGCCAGCGCCTCGACCGCGTTCTGGCGGATGCCCGCGAGGTTCTCCTTGAGCTCGTCGGAGGGGTTCTCGGCCAGATGCGGGGCGACCTGGGCCTGGATGGAGATCACCGACATATGGTGTGCCACCACATCGTGCAGTTCGCGGGCGATGCGGTTGCGCTCCTCCAGCAGGGTGCGCCGGGCGCGTTCCTCCGCGGTGAGCTCCTCCTGCTCGACCAGCCGGGTCCGCGCCACCCGGCGGCCCCGCAGCGCGGCGCCCACCAC
The DNA here is from genome assembly GCF_040653035.1 of Streptomyces malaysiensis subsp. malaysiensis. Classification (NCBI taxonomy): domain Bacteria; kingdom Bacillati; phylum Actinomycetota; class Actinomycetes; order Kitasatosporales; family Streptomycetaceae; genus Streptomyces; species Streptomyces malaysiensis. Next base: position 109,364 of record NZ_JBEZNG010000017.1, on the reverse strand, counting down.
CACGGCGGTCGTGAAGGACACGACGATCTCGTCCACGCCGTCCGAGTGGGTACGGGTGGCGAGGGACGAAGTGAGCGCGCCCACCAGGAGGGTCAGTACCAGCGCCTCGGCGGCGATCCGCGGGCGGACCCGCAGCGCGAGGAGGAACAGGACGAAGGTGTGCAGCGCGATCTGGCCGTAGTTCCAGGGGTAGAGCAGCTGTGAGGGGAGGCGGTCTTCCACGGACAGCGCCGTCACCAGGAGCATGACGGTCGAGAGCCACCACGCGGCTATCGGGCGGGTCAGCGCCAGGAGGACGGCCCCCGCCTGGAGCACGACGAACCAGATCATGGGCACCGGGCCCTGAATCGTCCCCGGACGGGTGGGCTCCTGGAACTGCGCGAAGCTGAGCGAGCCCATGACCACCGCGAAGAGCACCGCGTGGCCATGGGGCAACCGGCCCAGCCAGCGCATCCGCGGCAGTGGGTCGCGCGCCACCGTCAACAGGTCCGCGCGCAGGATGCCCGGCACCGCGCGCAGGCCCTCCGCCAGCCGGTCCGCCATCTGCCCGCCCGTCATGGCCCTGACCTTAAACACTTCGCTTCTCCCCGTTCCGAGTCCGCTGTGCCTCACGTCCCTCACGGACGACGCCCCCGCCACCATGAACCGTCCGGTTGCCGCCGCGCACCGTCCGGTTGCCACCGATGACGCGCCCTCCGCCACGCACCGTCCGCACGCCGCCGACGACGCGCCCGCCGCCCTTCCGCGGCCGCCCGGCCTCGTACCCGTGGAACGCCGCCCAGCAGATCAGCAGCGCCCCCGCGAACGCCGGCAGCCAGAACAGCCGGGCCAGCACCCAGCCGGGGCCGTCGGGCACGGTGTGCAGTCCGGGCAGCGGTCCGGCGGAACGCAAGGTGGTCACGGTGACCGCCATCATCGCGGTCTGGTGCCACAGGAAGATCGTCATCGCGGAGAGGTTGACCAGCGCCACCACCGCCCACGCGACGGGCCGCGCCAGCACCCGGCGCAGCGGGCCGCGCAGCAGCAGGGCCGCGCCGCACTGGGCGAGACCGAAGGTGACGGCCGCCAGGGTGGGCGGGTTGAGGTTGGAGACGGAGGCGCCGGGCACCCCGACCATCGCCGCCGGATAGCCGCCGAACAGGACAAGCCCCGCGGTGACCGCCGCGCCCCCGGTCAACAGCACCCATCCGGCCGTCCGCCCGCGCAGCAGGCCCCGGCCCCAGGCGGCGCCCAGGCAGTACGGAACCAGCCAGCCCGCCGCCAGGTTGATCCAGCCGAGCCAGGCCGGGCCGCCGAGGCCGAACCTGATCAGATCGACATGGAGCACCACGGCGAGCGGCCACAGCGGATGCAGCCGCGCCACCAGCGGGGTCGCGGCCGTGAGCGCCGCGTAGACCAGCAGGAACCACAGCGGGGACAGGACGAGTTTGAGCAGCGTGTGCACGGTCAGCAGGCTCACCCCGGAGCCGAGCATCGCCCCCGCCGCCAGGGTCCACACGATGAGTACGGCGGCGACGGGCCGGAACAGCCGGACCAGCCGGGCGCGCAGCCACCGCCGGTAGCCGATGCCTTGGGCGCGGGCGCAGGCGTGGCTCTTGGCGCCCATCTGCCCGCCGACCAGGAAGAACACCGCGAGGGTCTGGAACACCCAGGAGACCGGGGAGAGTTCGGGCTGGTACCGCAGCGGGCTGGCCGCGCGCAGGGTGCCGCTGTCGGCGACGAGGGCGGTCACCAGCCAGTGGCCGAGCACCACGCCGAGGATGGCGAAGGCCCGCAGGGCGTCCACGGCGCGGTCGCGGTCGGGCGGGGTGGCGGCCTCGATCCGCCGCACGAGGTCGGGTATCCGGACCGTGTCACGCATGGCGGCCCTCCACGATCCGGCCCAGGCTCGCCAGGGCGGTGGATCCGGGCGAGAGGTAGTCGCTGTGCCCGACGTCGCCCGCGTCGAAGATCCGCGCGCCGAACTTCCGGGAGACCGGATCGGTCCCGAAGCCGATGGTCGTGCCCAGCAGCGGGATCCGCACATGCGGCACCCCGCCGATCCAGTCGTTCCCGCCCCGCCCGGCCCAGACGGTGGCGCGGGTGCGCAGCTGCCGGGCGTCGTCGAAGCCCGTACCGGGGCTGCCGTAGAGGACGATGTCCGAGGCGTTCAGCCCCCGCGCGGCGCGGGCGCAGACCACGGTGCCGTAGGAGTGGCACAGCAGCGAGATCCGGGCCCGGGGCTTGGCCGCGCCCAACTCCCGTACGAGCGCGGCCAGTCGGGGGGCAGCACCGGCGGCCCGGCCGGTGGTCAGCACCTCGGGTGCCACGGTGCCGGGCGTCTTGTAGCCGAGCCAGCCGATGACGGCGGCGCCGCCGCCGAGTCGCCGGCTCAGCGCGAGGGCCCCGTCCCGGAACCGGTCGTACGTCTCCAGGTTGGTGTCCGACCCCGGCACCAGCACGGCGATGCGCGTGGCGCGGCCCAGATCCCCGTACACCTCGACGGCCCGGCCGCCGTTCCGCCCGTCGAAGGACAGGAAGTGCCGCGAGGGCCGCCGCATCTTGCGCAGCGCCCGCGCCCGCGTACGGTCCCCGTGCCGGGCCGCCATCGTCTCGGCCGCCCGGATCCCCTCCCGGTTGGCCGAGTACCGGTGCTCAAGCCCCGCGACACTCACCAGCCCGAGCGCCACGGGCGCGGGCGCGGGCGCGGGCACCTCGGTGGGCCCTGCGGCCCCCACCAGGGGCGCCACCACCGAGGCGGTGACGAGCGCCGCGAGGAGGGCGCGGCGAAGACGGGACACCATGGGAGTTCCTTCCGTACCAACAGTTGTCTTGGGTACGGAAGGTAGGGAGCCGGCCGTGTGGTTGGCGTCCCACCGGGGAGTGCATCCGCGGGGTAGTCCCCAGGTATGACGGGTAGGGGGTCGGGCCGGTGCGGCGGTCGTGTTCCGCGCCGCGGTGGGGCCCGGGTGCACGGCCGGTACGCGGTTGACGCACCGTGCGCGCCGAACCACCGCGGCGCACCGTGCTCATGGCCGACCTCAACGGCACCCTCGACGACCGGGCGCGGTCGGCCGTCACCTCCCCGGCCGCGCTCGGCCCGGGCGGCCGACGCTACGCGTTGGGCACGTAGAACTCCGTCGTGGCCCGCACCACGGACGCCACCACGTCCGCCGGCGCCCCCGAGGCTTCGTACGCCGCGCCCCAGAGCTCGCTGCTGCGGGTCATGAACTCCCGTGCCTCGTCCGATGCCTGCCACGCCTCCGGGTCGGCGGGCGTGGCGTCCGCCAGATGCAGGGCGAGGCCGAGCAGCGCGCCGTCCCAGCCGACGCCGACCGCGCCGGGGCCGAACTGGTCCCACATCCCGGGCGGTACGACGGCAACGTGCTCCAGCTCGAACACGGTCCGCTCCTCGCCCTCGGCGGTCAGCCGGACCTCGACCTCGCTGAAGCCGGGGTTCTCGCCGAACAGCCAGCTCACGGCGAGCAGCCGCGGGGGTTCGCAGCGCAGGATCTCGCCGCCCGCGTTGCCCTCCAACTGGTAGTGGCCGCCGAGCTTCAGGTCGCCGCTCACCGGCAGGAACCAGCGGCTGATCCGCTCCTGGTCGGTGCACGCGTCCCAGACGTCCTCGATCGCGGCGTCGTAGGCGCGCCGCAGCAGAACGGTACGGGCCTCGCCCTCGGGCACCTCACGGGTGCCGACCTTACGGTGGACGTGGTTGATCTGATCGACGATCTCGCTCATGACGTGTCCGTCCCATTTTTTGGCTTTTCGGTCGGTTTTTGACTGTCGCCGCCGCGCCCCTGATCGAGCCGCCGCTGCCGCTTGCCCCGCGCCAGTTCCGTCCCCAGCGCGTCCAGCCGCTGCTCCCAGAAGCCCCGGAACCGGTCCAGCCACCGGTCGACCTCCCGCAGGGGCGCGGCCTCGACGGCGTATAGCCGCCGCGTGCCCTCGGCCCGCACGGAGGCGAATCCGGCCTCCCGCAACACCCGCAGATGCTGTGACACGGCGGGCTGCGAAATGCCGAACTCGGCCCGGATGACCGAGCTGACCTCGCCCGAGGATCGCTCCCCCTCGGCGAGCAGCTCCAATATCCGGCGCCGGACGGGGTCTCCGAGGACATCGAGTGCGTGCACGCCGGGACTATGCCAGTCGCCGCTTATATAAGTCAACGCTTAACTTGCCTGGCGCGCCCGCCATGGACGCCCCAGTACGATGTCTGCCGTGACAGGCGAGAGTAAGCGCCGGACCCAGCAGGAGCGCCGGGCCGAGACCGAGCAGCGCGTCCTCGACGCCGCCACCGCGCTGATCGCCCGCAACGGCTCCCGGTCGGTCTCACTGGCCGAGGTCGGACGCCTCGCCGGGTACAGCCGCGGCATCGTCCACCACCACTTCGGCAGCCGCGAACAGCTGCTCGGCGCCGTCGTACGGCATGCCCAGCGGTTCGATCTGCCGGCCGTCGAGGGCGGGGGCCTCGCCCGGATCACGGCGCTGGTCTCGACGTATCTGGTCAACCTGCGTGACCGGGCGCCGGCGAGCCAGGCGTTTCTGCTGCTGTGGGCCGAGTCGATGGCCTCGGATCCGGTGCTCGGCCCTCTGTTCGCGGAGCGCGACGCGTGGTTCCGCGAGCGGCTCACCGATGACATCCGGGCGGGTATCGAGGACGGAACCGTGCGCTCCGACGTCGATCCGCCCAGCGTCGCGATCTCCCTCGCCGGGCTGCTGCGCGGCATCGGGATGCAGTTGCTCTCCGCGGCGGACGACCCGCTGCTGGACCGGGTCACCGAACAGGCCGTGGACCTCGTCCACCGCTCACTCGCCGCGCCCGGCGGTCCATGAGGGATCGGGCGCCGTCCGCGCGGCCGCGGCGGGCGTCAGCTGTCCGCAGGCTTCCCCAGCAGCTCGGAGGCGGTCTCGACGGCGTCGGACGCCGTGGCCGTGGGCGCCGGATGACAGGTGAAGCCGAGGCGCTTCATGGCCCGCGTCACCTCTCCCGCCGTGAAGTCGCGGCGGTCCTGACGAGTGATCACCGCTCCCACCTGCTTGACCGGGTAGACGCGGCGGCCGATCTGGACCGAGGGGCCAGTGATCGGTTCGGGAGTGACGCCGCTCATCGCGTCCGTCACCTCACGCACGGTGAGGTCGAAGGCGTAATTGGCGATGATGCAGCGCATAGCGCCTCCGCAGGGAGAGACGGGAGTCGGAAACACCAGCGTGTCACACCTCGAAGCGGGAGGGGACAGCTCGGCGGCAAAATCGTCCACCTGATTCCCGCCGCTCCGATGCCGCACGTGATAGGATCTCCGTTAGTTGCAGTTTTGGTACTCATGGACTTATGTGCGCCTGACGGTATGTAGCCTCAGGCGCATTACTTGTTTTTGCCGGTCATTTCCGGATGGGGTCATTTCGGCGACTCGGGACGCATTCCCTGTGCGTTCCGGACCAATCCCTATCTGAAGGAGAAGGACATGGCTACTGGCACCGTGAAGTGGTTCAACGCGGAAAAGGGTTTCGGCTTCATCGAGCAGGACGGCGGCGGCGCCGACGTCTTCGCCCACTACTCGAACATCGCGACCAGCGGTTTCCGTGAGCTCCAGGAAGGCCAGAAGGTGACCTTCGACGTCACCCAGGGCCAGAAGGGCCCGCAGGCCGAGAACATCGTTCCCGCCTGATCGCAGCGCCTATCACAAGCCGGGGCCCGCACCTGAAGGGGTGCGGGCCTCGGCTCGTACTCATTTCCGCAGACCGCGCCCAGCAGAAAGCAACGCGTTGAGCCGTTCCCCCCGCTCGTATCGCAAAAAACCGGCGCCCTCCCGCGCCACCGGCAATGGCCGCCCCCGCCCCACCGGCGGAAACGAATTCGCCCTGCCGCCCGGCTCCGCCCCGGTACTGCCCGCCGTCACGTCGTTCTCCGAACTCGACATGCCGGAGGGGCTGCTCAAGGAGCTGGCCGAGCAGGGCGTCACCACGCCCTTCCCGATCCAGGCGGCCGCCCTCCCCAACGCCCTCACCGGCCGGGACGTCCTGGGGCGTGGCCGAACCGGCTCCGGCAAGACCCTGGCCTTCGGCCTCGCCCTGCTGGCCCGCACGGCCGGGCAGCGCGCCGAGCCCCGCCACCCCCTCGCCCTGGTGCTGGTCCCCACCCGGGAGCTGGCCCAGCAGGTCACCGAGGCGCTCACCCCCTACGCTCGGCGGCTGCGGCTGCGCCCGGCCACCGTGGTCGGCGGAGTGTCGATCGGCCGCCAGGCGGACGCCCTGCGCGGCGGCGCGGAGGTGGTCATCGCGACCCCCGGGCGCCTCTACGACCTGATCGAGCGCGGCGACTGCCGGCTGGACCATGTGCGCACCACCGTCCTCGACGAGGCCGACCAGATGGCCGACATGGGCTTTCTGCCCCAGGTGACCCGGCTGCTGCGGCAGGTCCCCGCCGACGGTCAGCGCTTGCTGTTCTCCGCGACCCTCGACCACAACATCGGCCTGCTGGTGCGCCAGTTCCTGCACGATCCGGCCGTGCATTCACTCGACCCGTCCGCCGGCGCCGTCACCACGATGGAGCACCATGTGCTGCACATCGCGGACACCGACAAGCGCTCCGTCGTCACCCGGGTCGCCGCCAGGGACGGCCGCGTCATCCTGTTCCTGGACACCAAGCGCGGCGTCGACCGGCTGACCAAGCATCTGCTGGCCAACGGCGTACGGGCGGCCGCGCTGCACGGCGGCAAGTCCCAGCCGCAGCGCACCCGGACCCTGGACCACTTCAAATCCGGCCATGTCACCGCGCTGGTGGCCACGAACGTCGCCGCCCGGGGCATTCATGTGGACGATCTCGACCTCGTCGTCAATGTCGACCCGCCCGCGGACCACAAGGACTATCTGCACCGTGGTGGCCGTACCGCCCGTGCGGGCGGATCCGGCAGCGTCATCACGCTGGTCGGCCCGGACCAGCGCCGGGACATGGTCCGCCTGATGGCCGACGCGGGCATCACCCCCATGACCGCCCAGGTCCACTCCACCGACCCCGAACTCACCCGTATCACCGGAGCGCAGGATCCCTCCGGTGTCCCCGTGACCATCAGCGCGCCCGTGCCGCCGCCGCAGCCACACCGTGGTGGCAGGTCCGCCCGGCGCCCCGCCAGGCGCCGTCGGCCCGGCCGTTAGGCCCGGTGCGGGTCCCGGGCGGCGGCGGTCCGGGCGGACATCCGGCATTTCTCCGGACATCCGGCATTTCGCCATGGTCGTGTCACGCCCGACCGGCGGTGGATGTCCCCATTCCCTCGTCGGAGAGGCGACAATGGTCGACATGCCGATACCCAGCTCCGTGCCCAGCCGTGCCGAACTGATCGACCACCTCATCCGTACGCGCATCGCGGGCGATGTCGCCACTCCTCGCGAGAACAACCTCTCCCACTACCGCAAGCTGGCGAACGGCGACCGCCACTACTGGCTCGGCCTGGAGCTGGGCGACCGCTGGACCGATGAACAGGACGTATTGGCGGTCATGGCGGAGCGGTGCGGTGTGGTGGACGACCCGGAGCACCGCTCGGGGCAGGACACCATCGACCCGGAGCTGACGGTCGGCGCGCTGGACCGGATGGCGGCGGTGCTGCGGAAGGCGGCGGAGACCGGCGAGCGGGTGCTGTTCGCCACCGGGCACCCGGGCGGGCTGCTGGAGGTCCACCGGGCCACGGCGGCGGCGCTGCGGGCCGCTGGATGCGAGATCGTGGAGATCCCCGCCGGGCTCGACGCGGACGAGGGCTACGTCTTCCAGTTCTGCGATGTGGCGATGCTGGAGCGGGGCGCCACCCTGTGGCACACCCACTCCCCCGCGCCCATGGCGGCGATCCTCGACGGGCTCGCCCGCGAGGGGCGGCCGCTGCCCGATCTGGTGGTCGCCGACCACGGCTGGGCGGGGTGCGCGGGCCAGCGGGGCATCGACGCGGTCGGCTACGCGGACTGCAACGACCCGGCACTCTTCCTCGGCGAGTCCGAGGGCACGCTGTCGGCGGTGGTCCCGCTGGACGACCACGTCACCAGCCCGAGGTTCTACGACCCGATGACGGCGTACCTGCTGGACGCGGCGGGGCTGACGGCCCAGTTCTGACGGCACCGGGCGGCCGTGCCGGAGGCCGGGCGACGGGCCACGGTGGCAGGCGCCGGGCGGGGGCGGGCCATCCCCGCGGACTTACGGCGGGACCGGGCCGCCATGGCGGACGTAGGGCGAGGCCCTGCCGTCCCCGCGGGCATACGGCGGGTCCGGGCCACCCTGGCGGACATCCGGCGGGCCCCGGCCATCCCCGCGGACTTACGGCGGGACCGGGCCACCCTGGCGGGCATCGGGCGGGCCCCGGCCATCCCCGCGGGCATACGGCGGGACCGGGCCGCCCCGCCGCCCGCCGCGCTCACTTCTTCTTCCCGCGCGGCACCCGCATGACCCCCTCCTGGATCACGGAGACGGCCAGCCGCCCGTCGGCGGTGAAGATGCGGCCCTTGGCGAGCCCGCGCCCGCCGGACGCGGAGGGGCTCTCCTGGTCGTACAGCAGCCAGTCGTCCACCCGGAACGGCCGGTGGAACCACATGGCGTGATCCAGGCTGGCCCCGACGATGTCGCCGACCGTCCAGCCGCCGCGCCCATGGGCGAGCAGCACGGAGTCCAGCAGCGTCATATCGGAGACATAGGTCGCAAGGCAGACGTGGAGCAGGGGGTGGTCGGCGAGGCCGTCCAATTTGCCGTTGGTCCGGAACCAAACCTGCGACTTCGGCTCGCGCGGCCGTCCGACGCTGCCGAAGGGCGGCTCGTCCACGTACCGCAGATCGACCGCGGCGCGCGCCTGGAGCATCCGCTCGGTCACCCCGGGGCTGAGGAAGAGGTGCTCATAGCGGGGCAGCAGTTCCTCGGCGGTCGGCAGGGAGAGCGGATCCGGTACGTCCGGCATCGGCTCCTGGTGCTCGAGGCCCTCCTCGTACAGCTGGAAGGAGGCCGAGAGATGGAAGATCGGCTGCCCGTGCTGGACGGCGACCACCCGGCGGGTGGTGAAGGAGTGGCCGTCCCGGATCCGGTCGACGGTGTAGACGATGGGCGCCCCGGGGTCGCCGGGCCGCAGGAAGTACGCGTGCAGCGAATGCGCCGAGCGGTCCTCGGGGACGGTACGGCCCGCGGCGACCAGGGCCTGGGCGGCGACCTGACCGCCGAAGACCCGCGGTACGAGGGGTGCGGCGTCGCTGGTGCCGCGGAAGATGTCCTCCTCGATCTGCTCGAGGTCGAGCAGATCGAGAAGGCCCTGAAGTGCGTCATTCATGGTTCAAGCAGTCTTGCAGACCCGTATTGCGGTCCTGTTGCCCCTGGTCATGACGGTCGTCACAGCCCCATCGACTTGGCGATGATGGACCGCATGACCTCGCTGGTGCCGCCGTAGATCCGGTTCACCCGGGTGTCCGCGTACAGCCGGGCGATGGGGTACTCCATCATGTAGCCGTAGCCGCCGTGGAGCTGGAGGCACCGGTCGATGACGACGGCGGCGCGCTCGGTGGTGAAGAGCTTGGCGGAGGCGGCGTCGGCGGCGGTGAGCTCGCCCGCGTCGTGCGCGTCCAGGGCCCGGTCCACGACCGCCTGCATCGCGTCCACCTCGGACTTGCAGTCCGCGAGCACGAACTTGGTGTTCTGGAACGACGCCACCGCCTGGCCGAAGACGGTCCGGTCCTTGACGTACTCGGTGGCGAACCGTACGGCGGCCACGGCCTGTGCGTACGCCCCGACGGCGATGCCCAGGCGCTCCTGCGGCAGATTGTGGGCGAGGTAGCCGAACGCCTTGCCCTCCTCGCCCAGCAGGTCCTCCACCGGCACCTTGACGTCGGTGAAGGAGAGCTCGGCGGTGTCGGAGGTCTTCAGGCCCAGCTTCTCCAGCTTGCGGCCGACCGCGTAGCCCTCGCTCTTGGTGTCCACCACGAGGATGGATATGCCGCCGCGGCGGTCCTCGGGGGTGGGCGGGGCGGTGCGGGCGCAGACCAGCACCCGGTCGGCCAGGACGCCGCCGGTGATGAAGGTCTTGGCGCCGTTGAGGACGTAGTGGGTGCCGTCCTCGGAGAGCTTGGCGGTGGTCTTCATGCCCGCCAGGTCGGAGCCGGTGCCGGGCTCGGTCATGGCGATGGCGGTCATCATGTCGCCGGAGACGAAGGAGGGCAGCCAGCGCCGCTTCTGCTCCTCGTTGGCGTACTTGAGGAGGTACGGCAGGCACAGCGCGGTGTGGACGCCGCTGCCGCCGAAGCTGACCCCGGCGCGGGCGGTCTCCTCGGTGATCACGGCGTTGAACTTGAAGCTGGTCTCGCCCGCCCCGCCGTACTCCTCGGGCACCTCGATACCGAAGACGCCGAGCTCGCCGAGCTTCTTGTAGAACGCCCGCGGGGCCTGGCCGGCCTCCCGCCACTGGTCGTAGTACGGCACGACCTCGGCCGCGATGAAGTCGCGGATGGTCTCCCGGAACGCCTCGTGGTCCTCGTTGAACACCGTACGGCGCATATTGGCGCGGCCCTCCTTGCGGCTAAGCCGCCGCCGCTGTCCGCGGATCCGCCCGGCCGCCGTCGTGATTCCTCAATGATGGCTTGGCAGCACTCACCTAAGCGCTTGCTCAGTGAAAGCTACCCGCGAGTCACAGATCCTGTCCAGCCTCTACAGGGCCCGGTTCTCCCCCAGCCACCGCCGGGAGGTGCCCCCTCCGGGCCGCCCCACTCGCCGCGCCGTCCGCGCCATGGGCACCGCCGAAGGCGCCGAGGGCCAGCCGGCGCAGCAGGGCGGCGGTGGCCGCGCGCCCCGGGAGGGCACCGGGGCGGCCCAGGTGGGGGGTGGAGTTGAGCAGTCCGAAGACGGCGTGGACGCACGCGCGGGCCTCGGCCTCGGCGAGCCGGGGGTAGACCTCGCGCACCACCTCGACCCACAGCTCCACGTACTGGCGCTGGAGCGAGCGCACCAGCTTGCGGTCGGTGTCCCGGAGCCGGTCGAGCTCGCGGTCGTGGAGGATGATCAGCGGGCGGTCGTCGAGGGCGAAGTCGATATGCCCCTCGATCAGCGAATCCAGCACCTCGGCGGGCGTATGCCCGGCCCCCTCCCCCTCGGCGGCCCGCCGCTTGCCCCCCGTCAGCAGCCGGCCGCTGATGCCGACGAGCAGCTCGGCGAGCATCGCCTCCTTGCCGGGGAAGTGGCGGTAGAGACCGGGACCGCTGATGCCGACCGCCGCCCCTATCTCGTCGACGCCGACGCCGTGGAAGCCGCGCTCGGCGAAGAGCCGGGCGGCCTCCTTGAGGATCTGCTCACGGCGGGTCGGGGCGGCTGCTTGCGTGCTCATGAAATCAATTCTAGACAGCGGGGTTAGTGGTCGTTAACCTGGTAGTAACTAGTTAACGTTCACTAACGGGACCCGAGCGGGACCGATGAGCGAGACCGAGCGAGGGGGCTCGTAGCCATGGAGCAGGCACCGGCGCTGCGCAGCGGCGCCGACCCGGCGTCCGACGCCTGGCAGGCCAATGAGGCCGCGCACCGCGAGCTGGCCGCGCGGCTGCGCGAGAGGCTGGCCGTGGCGCGGCTGGGCGGCGGGGAGAAGGCGCGGGCGCGGCACACCGCGCGCGGCAAGCTGCTGCCGCGCGACCGGGTGGACACACTGCTGGATCCGGGCTCCCCGTTCCTGGAGCTGGCGCCGCTCGCGGCCGAGGGGATGTACGGCGGCCAGGCCCCGGCGGCGGGGGTGATCGCCGGGATCGGGCGGGTGGCGGGCCGTGAGGTGGTCGTGGTCGCCAATGACGCCACGGTCAAGGGCGGCACGTACTACCCGATGACGGTGAAGAAGCATCTGCGCGCCCAGGAGATCGCGCTGGAGAACCACCTGCCGTGTGTCTATCTGGTCGACTCCGGCGGTGCCTTCCTCCCCATGCAGGACGAGGTCTTCCCGGACCGCGACCACTTCGGGCGGATCTTCTACAACCAGGCGCGGATGTCCGGCGCCGGGGTTCCGCAGGTCGCGGCGGTGATGGGGTCCTGCACGGCGGGCGGGGCGTATGTCCCGGCGATGAGCGACGAGGCCGTGATCGTGCGCGGGCAGGGCACGATCTTCCTGGGCGGGCCGCCGCTGGTGAAGGCGGCCACCGGGGAGGTCGTCTCGGCGGAGGAGCTGGGCGGCGGCGAGGTCCACTCCCGGGTCTCGGGCGTCACCGACCATCTGGCGGAGGACGACGCCCACGCGCTGCGGATCGTCCGTTCCATCGTCGCCACCCTGCCACCGTCCCCGATGCGGCAGGGGTCGCCGCCATGGCCGCTGGAGCCCTCCGAGGAGCCCGCGGTGGACCCGGCGGGGCTCTACGGGGCGGTGCCGGTCGACTCGCGCACGCCGTACGACGTGCGGGAGGTCATCGCGCGAGTGGTGGACGGCTCGCGGTTCGCCGAGTTCAAGGCCGAGTTCGGCACCACACTGGTCACGGGCTTCGCGCGGATCATGGGCCATCCGGTGGGCATCGTCGCCAACAACGGCATCCTGTTCTCCGAATCGGCCCAGAAGGGCGCCCACTTCATCGAGCTGTGCGATCAGCGCGGCATCCCCCTGGTCTTCTTGCAGAACATCTCGGGCTTCATGGTGGGCCGCAGCTATGAGGCGGGCGGTATCGCCAAGCACGGCGCCAAGATGGTGACCGCCGTGGCCTGCACCCGCGTCCCCAAGCTGACGGTCGTGGTCGGCGGTTCCTACGGCGCGGGCAATTACTCGATGTGCGGCCGGGCCTATTCGCCCCGCTTCCTGTGGATGTGGCCCAACGCCAAGATCTCCGTGATGGGCGGTGAGCAGGCCGCCTCCGTGCTCGCCACCGTCAAGCGCGACCAGATGGAGGCGCGCGGGGAGGAGTGGAGCGCCGAGGAAGAGGAGGCGTTCCGGGCCCCGGTCCGCGAGCAGTACGAAGCGCAGGGAAACGCCTATTACGCCACCGCCCGGCTGTGGGACGACGGTGTGATCGACCCCCTGGAGACCCGCACGGTGCTCGGTCTCGCCCTTACGGCCTGCGCCAACGCACCGCTGCCCGGCCGTACGGCCACCGAGCCCGTGGCGCCCGGCTACGGCGTCTTCCGGATGTGAGGGGGATGCACCCGATGAGTGCTACGAAGGCGGCCGGCCCGTCGCCCGCGATGTTCGACACCGTCCTGGTGGCCAACCGCGGTGAGATCGCCGTGCGCGTCATCCGCACCCTGCGGCGGCTCGGGGTGCGCTCGGTCGCCGTCTACAGCGACGCCGACGCGGACGCCCGCCATGTGCGCGAGGCCGATACGGCGGTGCGGATCGGGCCCGCCCCCGCCGCGGAGAGCTATCTGTCCATCGAGCGGCTGCTGGAGGCCGCGGCGCGCACCGGCGCCCAGGCCGTCCACCCCGGCTATGGCTTCCTCGCGGAGAACGGCGCGTTCGCCCGCGCCTGCGCCGACGCCGGGCTCGCCTTCATCGGGCCGCCCGCCGGGGCCATCGAGCTGATGGGCGACAAGATCCGCGCCAAGGAGACCGTGCGCACCGCCGGGGTGCCGGTGGTGCCGGGCTCCTCGGGCAGCGGGCTGACGGACGACCAGCTCACCGCGGCCGCCCGGGAGATCGGGATGCCGGTGCTGCTGAAGCCCTCGGCGGGCGGCGGCGGCAAGGGCATGCGGCTGGTCCGTGACGAGGCGCTGCTCGCCGACGAGATCGCGGCCGCCCGCCGGGAGGCGCGCGGGGCGTTCGGCGATGACACGCTGCTGGTGGAGCGCTGGATCGACCGGCCCCGGCATATCGAGATCCAGGTGCTGGCGGACGGTCAGGGGCACGCCGTCCACCTCGGGGAGCGCGAGTGCTCGCTCCAGCGCCGCCATCAGAAGATCATCGAGGAGGCGCCCAGTCCACTGCTGGACGAGGCCACCCGGGCGCGGATGGGCGAGGCGGCGGTCGCGGCGGCACGGTCGTGCGGCTATGTGGGCGCGGGCACGGTCGAGTTCATCGTGCCGGGCGACGATCCGTCCGCGTACTGCTTCATGGAGATGAACACCCGGCTCCAGGTGGAGCATCCGGTGACCGAGCTGACGGTGTCGGTCGGCGGGCGGACCGGTCTTGACCTGGTGGAGTGGCAGCTGCGCGTCGCCGCGGGCGAGCAGCTGCCGTTCGGGCAGGACGACATCGCCTTCGCCGGCCACGCCGTGGAGGCCCGTATCTGTGCCGAGACCGCCCGCGCGGCGGCCGACGGCCGGGTGGACTTCCTGCCCTCGGCCGGCACCGTGCTGGCGCTGGACGAGCCGGAGGGCGAGGGGGTGCGGGTCGACTCCGGGCTGAGCGCGGGCACCGAGGTCGGCACGGTCTACGACCCGATGCTCGCCAAGGTCATCGCCCACGGCCCCGACCGCCCCACCGCCCTGCGCCGGCTGCGCGCCGCGCTCGGCTCCCTGACCGTCCTCGGCGTGGACACCAACACGGGCTTTCTGCGCCGTCTGGCCGCCCATCCCGCGGTCGCCTCGGGCGAGCTCGACACGGGCCTGGTCGACCGCGCGGCGGCCCAGTTGATCCCGGCGGCCGTCCCGGAGGAGGTCTATGCGGCGGCGGCCCTGCTACGCCAGGCGGCGCTGGAGCCCGCGGCTCCGCGCGGCGGCGGATCCGGTGGGCGCCCGGAGCCCGGCGGCTCCGCCCTCGGCGGCCCGGCCGCGGACGTCTGGGTCGATCCGTTCTCGGTGCCGACCGGCTGGCGGCTGGGCGCCGAGCCCGCCTGGACCGTCCACCGCCTCCGCGTGGCGGGCCACCCCCCGGTCACGGTCCGCGTCCGCGGCCGGGCCCACGACGCGGAGGTGCGCATCGAGCGCGCTGACGCCACCCCGGCAACAACCGGCTCGACGGCCCGCCCCGGCGGAACCCCGACAGCAGCCGAGGCGACGGACCGCCCCAGCGGGCCCCAGGGCACGGGCCAAGGCACCCCGGAGACCCCCGCCACCGGCCGAACGGACCCGCGCCCGGCGGCCGACACGGGCGCGGGCACCACCACTTCGGCCCCCGCAGACGCGGGCGCGGGCACAAGCACCGCTCCGGCCCGCGCGGAGGCGGACGCCGCATGGCGTCCGGCCGCCGACGCCGACGCGGGTGCCGACGCGGGTGCGGGTGTGCGGGCGCGGCTCATTGCCCTCGACGAGGGCTCCGTGTTGCTGGACCTCGGCGGGGTCACCCACCGGTTCCGCCATGCCGGGCACGGCGCGAGCCACTGGCTGGGCCGGGACGGGGACGCCTGGCGGGTGGTCGGGCACGACCCCGTGGAGGAGGCGCTGCGCGGCGGGGCCGCCACCGCGCACGCCGGGGAGCTGACGGCGCCCATGCCCGGCACCGTCACCGTCGTGAAGGCGGCCGTCGGCGAGGAGGTCACCGCAGGTCAGGGCCTGCTGGTGGTCGAGGCGATGAAGATGGAGCACCTCATCTCCGCGCCGCACGACGGCACCGTCACCGAGCTCGAGGTGACCCCCGGCAGCACGGTCGCCATGGATCAGCTGCTGGCGGTCGTCACCCCGCACGAGCCGCAGGAGAGCGAGGAGCGTGAGCGATGACCCTCCCCATGACCGTCCCGGCCCCCGGGCTGCCCGCCCGGGTCCGGATCCACGAGGTGGGCCCGCGCGACGGGCTCCAGAACGAGAAGGCGCTGGTCCCGGCGGCCATCAAGGCGGAGTTCATCCACCGGCTCGCCGAGGCCGGTCTCACCACCATCGAGGCCACCAGCTTCGTCCATCCCAAGTGGGTGCCCCAACTGGCCGACGCCGAGGAGCTGATGCGGCTGATCGACGACGTGGACGCCCGGCTCCCCGTGCTCGTGCCCAATGAGCGCGGGCTGGACCGCGCCCTCGCGCTGGGCGCGCGCGAGATCGCCGTCTTCGCCAGCGCCACGGAGTCCTTCGCCAAGGCCAATCTCAATCGCACGGTGGACGGCGCGCTGGAGATGTTCGAACCGGTCGTCGCCAAGGCCAAGGACGCGGGCGTGACCGTGCGCGGCTATCTGTCGATGTGCTTCGGCGACCCGTGGGAGGGGCCGGTCCCGATCTCCCAGACCGTCTCGGTCAGCCGCCGGCTGCTGGACATGGGATGCGACGAGATCAGCCTGGGCGACACCATCGGCGTGGCCACCCCGGGCCATGTGCGGGAGCTGCTGGCCACGCTCAATGAGGCGGGTATCGCCGACGACCGGCTGGCCGTGCACTTCCACGACACCTACGGCCAGGCGCTCGCCAACACCCTCACCGCGCTCCAGCACGGTGTGACCACCGTCGACGCCTCCGCCGGGGGCCTCGGCGGCTGCCCCTACGCCAAGAGCGCCACCGGCAATCTCGCCACCGAAGACCTCGTGTGGATGCTGGACGGCCTCGGCATCGAGACCGGGGTCGACATCGGCCGTCTCACCGCCACCAGCGTGTGGATGGCCCGGCACCTGGGCCGGCCCAGCCCGTCCCGCACCGTCCGCGCCCTCTCCCAGAAGGAGACCTGAGCCATGTCGATCGACCACCGACTCTCCGCCGAGCACGAGGAACTGCGCCGCACCGTCGAGGCGTTCGCACACGATGTGGTCGCACCCAAGATCGGGGAGTACTGGGAGCACCATGAGTTCCCGTACGAGATCATCCGCGAGATGGGCCGGATGGGGCTGTTCGGCCTGCCCTTCCCGGAGGAGTACGGCGGTATGGGCGGGGACTACTTCGCGCTGTGCCTCGCCCTGGAGGAGCTGGCCCGGGTGGACTCCTCGGTGGCGATCACCCTGGAGGCGGGGGTCTCGCTCGGCGCGATGCCGATCTTCCTCTACGGCACGGAGGAGCAGAAGCGCACCTGGCTGCCGGGGCTGTGCTCCGGGGAGACCCTGGGCGCGTTCGGCCTCACCGAGCCCGGCGGCGGCTCGGACGCGGGCGCCACTCGCACCACGGCCCGGCTGGACGAGTCCACGGGCGAGTGGGTGATCAACGGCACCAAGTGCTTCATCACCAACTCCGGTACGGATATCACCGCGCTGGTCACGGTCACCGCCGTCACCGGCCGCAAGGAGGACGGCCGCCCCGAGATCTCCTCGATCATCGTGCCCTCCGGCACCCCTGGCTTCAGCGTGGCCGCCCCCTACTCCAAGGTGGGGTGGAACGCCTCGGACACCCGCGAGCTGTCCTTCTCCGACTGCCGGGTCCCGGCCGCGAATCTGCTGGGCGCGGAGGGCCGGGGCTACGCCCAGTTCCTGCGGATACTGGACGAGGGCCGGATCGCGATCTCCGCCCTGGCCACCGGGCTCGCCCAGGGCTGTGTGGACGAGTCGGTGGCGTACGCCAGGACCCGCGAGGCGTTCGGCCGCCTCATCGGCTCCAACCAGGCCATCCAGTTCAAGCTGGCCGATATGGAGATGCGCGCCCATATGGCCCGGGTGGCCTGGCGGGACGCGGCCTCCCGGCTGGTGCTGGGCGAGCCGTTCAAGAAGGAGGCGTCGATCGCGAAGCTCTACTCCTCCGAGGTCGCGGTGGACAACGCCCGCGAGGCCACCCAGATCCACGGTGGCTATGGCTTCATGAACGAGTATCCGGTGGCCCGGATGTGGCGGGACTCCAAGATCCTGGAGATCGGCGAGGGCACCAGCGAGGTCCAGCGCATGCTGATTGCGCGGGAGCTGGGGTTCGCAAGCTGAACAAGCGGCGTTGAGCACCGCCCGGCGGGCACCGCCTCAACGGCGGTGCCCCACCGGGAAGGTGCGGGCCCCGGCCCCCGGCCGGGCGGCGGACCCCACCGGTCCGCCCACCCCCGTGGCCGGACCTCGGGGCCCGGCCCGAGGCCCGACGCCGTGACAACAACCCCCGGGCACGAGCCGGGCGGCACCGCCTCCAACCCACCCGCCACCCGCCAGGGCGGGCGCCCGGGCGCCGGAAACCGGAGCCCGAGGGCCCGAGGCCGGGAGCCCGGAGCCCAGGGCCCGGAGCCCGAGGCCGAGGCCCGGAGCCGGGAGCCGGGGGCCCGGGGGCCCGACGCCCCCCGGGGAGAGGCTCAGTCGTTGGGCCAGGGGATCTGCGGGGAGTGGTAGTACTCGATCCCCAGCGCGTCCCAGCGGGGGCCCTGCGCCGCCACCCGCACCTTGTACTCGTCCCAGTCATGTGCGCTCGCGGGTGCCCAGCCGAGTTCGGCGATGCCGGGGAGGCGCGGGAAGGCCATGTACTCGATATGCGAGCTGGTCTCCAGGGTCTCCGTCCACAGCGGCGCCTCGACCCCGAGCACCGAGGACGCCGGGGCGTCCTTGATGTATGTGCCCGGGTCCCAGTCGTAGGACTGCTTCGCCTCGACGTACCCGGCCCAGCTCTGCCCCAGCGGCGTGTTGGCGTCGTACTTCATGTCCAGATAGGCGCGGTTGGCCGGTGAGAGGACCAGCCGGGTGCCCGCCTTGGCCGCCTCCGCGACCTCCTTCTCGCTTCCGTCCGTCCCCCAGTACTGGGCGATCGCGCCCTTCGCGGGATGCGCGCCGGTCAGCTGGTGCCAGCCGACCACCGTCTTGCCGTACTTGGCGACGACCGGCTGCACCCGGTCCATGAAGGCCACGTAGTCCTCGTGGCTGGTGGAGTGGGCCTCGTCCCCGCCGATGTGGAGGTAGGGGCCGGGGGTGAGCGCGGCGAGCTCGCGGATGACATCGTCCACGAAGTCGTAGGTCACCTCCTTCGGCACGCACAGCGAGCTGAAGCCGACCTCGGTGCCGGTGTAGAGCGGCGGGGCGACGCCGTCGCAGTTGAGCTCCGCGTAGGAGGCGAGGGCCGCGTTGGTGTGGCCCGGCATGTCGATCTCGGGGACGACGGTCAGTTCACGGCTCGCCGCGTAGCTCACGATCTCGCGGTAGTCGTCCTTGGTGTAGTACCCGCCGGGCCCGCCCCCGACCTGGGTGGAGCCGCCGTACGTGGTCAGCCGCGGCCAGGAGTCGATCGCGATCCGCCACCCCTGGTCGTCCGAGAGGTGCAGATGCAGCGTGTTGATCTTGTAGAGGGCCAGCTGGTCGATATAGCGCTTGACCTTGTCCACGCCGAAGAAGTGCCGGGAGACATCGAGCATCGCGCCCCGCCAGGCGTAGCGCGGCACATCGGTGATGGTGCCACGGGAGACCCGCCAGGGGCCCGCCTGCCGGGTGGTGCGCTCGACGGAGGTGGGCAGCAGCTGCCGCAGCGTCTGGACGCCGTGGAACAGCCCCGCGGAGCTCCGCGCGCTGAGGGTGATCGCGCGCCCGGTCACCTCCAGCCGATAGCCCTCCTCGCCCAGCTTCCGCACCCCGGCGGCGTCGGGCGTCAGCCGCAGCCGGATGCCGTCGTCGCCCGACCGGGTGGTGACGGGCAGTCGATATCCGGTGGAGGGGCGCAGCAGGCCCGCCAGATAGTCGCCCACCCGACGCGCCGGTCGTGCCGAGCGGTCGGCGCCGGACACCCGGATACGGGTGTCCGGGCTGATCGCGTACGAGCCCTCCACGGACCGTACGGACGCGGGCGCGGGCACCACCCGGTCCAGCGGGATCGGGGCGGCCGCGTCGGCCGCGGCCGACGCGGGAGGAGCCGGAGAAGCCGGAGAAGCGGAGGCGGAGGAGGCCGCGGTCCCCGCCCCGGCGGCCACGGTCAGCAGCAGGGAACACAGAAGTCGAGCACGGCGTCGTCGCACAGGGGGTCCCTTCAACGAAACGTGGCATCTTGGGTACCGCGAGGGTCAGTTGCGGTCAAGGTGTAGACCAATGTGTCGCCGTGGGGCTGTCAGAATTCACCGCATGGCGGAAATCACCCAGCGCGACGGCGCCTGGAGCTTTGACGGGGAAGCGCTCCGGATCGTCCCGGGGCGCGATCGCGGCGTGCATGCCGTACGGCAGACGCTCGGCGAACTGACCGTTCCCCTGACGGCCTTGGCCGGTGTGGCCTATGAGCCGGGGCGGAAGTCGGGCCGGCTGAGGCTGCGCCTTCGCGAGGGGGCGGACCCGCTGCTCCAGGCCACCGGCGGCAAGCTGCCGGACGCCGCCGATCCGTATCAGCTCTCGGTGGAACCGGAGCGCAGGGACCTCGCCGAGTATCTGGTCGACGAGGTGCGCCGGGCCCTGACCCTGGAGCAGGTGCCGCCCGGCCCGTGTGACCGCTATGTGCTGCCCGGCCCCTCGGTGCCGATCTCGGCTTCGGCGGGCGACGCCACGGCGTCCTTCGACGGTGAGCGGGTCCGGCTGGACTGGAACTGGAAGACCGAGGAGTCGAAGAAGTCGGGCGGCCCCCGCAGCATCCTGCTGCCGGATGTGGAGATGGTGGAGTGGGTCCCGGCCGCCGGACTGGAGAACGGCTACCTCCGCTTCATCGTGGCGAAGGCCACGGCGACGGCCGCGCCCAAGTACGACCCGCATGCCGTGGTGCTGTACGGCTTCAAGAAGGACCCGCTGATGGCGCTGATCGCGGCGGCCGTGGTGGCGCGGATGCCGCATCCGGGCGCCCCGGCGAAGGCGCTCCCCGCCCAGGCCACCGCCCCCGAGCCGCCCGCGGACACCCCGCCTGCCGGGGGCGAGGAGAGTGATGTGGATCACGACGCCCTGCTGCGGCGGCTGCGGGAGCTCGGCGATCTCCACCGGAGCGGGATCCTCACCGAGGAGGAGTTCAGCACCGCCAAACAGGCGGTGCTCCGCCGCTTCTCCGGCGCCTGAGCCGCGGATTCTTCGTCGCCAAGCCCAGCTCCTGCCCGATATCGGGCAGGAATGTTGCGAAACACCTCGCCGCACCGCAGTATCAACGGATGCTCGACCGCCGTATGTCCCACGATGACCTCATCGACCACCTGGTCCGCAGTACGCCGCTCAGCCGCGGCGAGGCGGCCCGGGTGGTGCTGGACGTGCTGGCGTACTTCGACGAGACGACGGAGGAGTTCGTCCGGCGCCGCCACCGCGAGCTTCAGTCCGGCGGGCTGACCAACGCGGACATCTTCGAGCGGATCACGGCCGAGCTGCCGTACCGCGCGGTGGCCCCGCCCGAACTCTCGCTGCGCCAGCTGCGCCGCATCGTCTACGGCTGACGGCGCCGGTCCGCGGCGCCCGTCCAGCGGGCCGCCGCCGGACACGAGCACGAGCACGCACGAGCGATCCAATGGGAGGGCCTGAACACCATGTGCGGAATCGTCGGATACATCGGGAAACGCGATGTGGCACCGCTGCTGCTGGAGGGGCTCCAGCGCCTGGAGTACCGCGGCTATGACTCCGCAGGCATCGCCATCCAGGGCAAGCCCGCCAAGGGCACCCAGAGCGCCGGGCTGAAGACCGCCAAGGCCAAGGGCCGGGTCCGCGAGCTGGAGGCCAGGCTTCCCAAGCGGTTCACCGGCACCACCGGGATCGCCCACACCCGCTGGGCCACCCACGGCGCGCCCAATGACACCAACGCACATCCGCATCTGGACGCGGACGGCAAGGTCGCCGTCGTCCACAACGGCATCATCGACAACGCCGCCGATCTGCGCGCCAAGCTGGCCGCCGACGGTGTGGAGCTGGTCTCCGAGACCGACTCCGAGGCGCTCGCCCATCTCATCGGCCGCTCCCAGGCGCCCACCCTGGAGGAGAAGGTCCGCCACGCGCTCGCGCTGGTCGAGGGCACCTACGGGATCGCCGTACTGCACGCCGACTTCCCGGACCGCATCGTCGTCGCCCGCAACGGCTCACCGGTGGTGCTGGGCATCGGCGAGAAGGAGATGTTCGTCGCCTCGGACGTCGCCGCGCTGGTCAGCCACACCCGCCAGGTGGTCACCCTGGACGACGGCGAGATGGCCACCCTCAAGGCCGACGACTACCGCACCTACACCACCGAGGGCAGCCGCACCTCCACCTCCCCCACCACCGTGGAGTGGGAGGCCGAGTCGTACGACATGGGCGGCCACGACACCTATATGCACAAGGAGATCCACGAGCAGGTCGACGCCGTGGACCGGGTGCTGCGCGGCCGGATCGACGACCGCTTCTCCACCGTCCATCTGGGCGGGCTCAACCTGGACGCCCGCGAGGCGCGCGGAGTGCGCCGGGTCAAGATCCTCGGCTGTGGTTCGGCCTACCACACGGGCCTGATCGGGGCCCAGCTGATCGAGGAGCTGGCCCGGATCCCGGCGGACGCGGAGCCCGCGAGCGAGTTCCGGTACCGCAACCCGGTCGTGGACCCGGACACCCTCTACATCGCGGTCAGCCAGTCCGGCGAGACCTACGACACCCTGGCGGCCGTCCAGGAGCTCAAGCGCAAGGGCGCGCGGGTGCTGGGCGTCGTCAACGTGGTGGGCAGCGCGATCGCCCGGGAGACGGACGGCGGGGTGTACGTCCACGCGGGTCCTGAGGTGTGCGTCGTCTCCACCAAGTGCTTCACCAACACCGCCGTCGCCTTCGCGCTGCTCGCCCTGCACCTGGGCCGGATCCGCGATCTCTCGGTGGCCGACGGCAAGCGGATCATCGCCGGGCTGCGCAAGCTGCCCGAGCAGATCGCCGAGGTGCTGCGCGGCGAGGAGGAGATCAAAAAGCTCGCCGGGGAATATGCGAACGCAAAGAGCATGATGTTCGTCGGACGGGTCCGCGGCTATCCGGTGGCGCGCGAGGCGTCCCTGAAGCTGAAGGAGGTCTCCTACGTACACGCCGAGGCGTACCCGGCCTCCGAGCTCAAGCACGGGCCGCTCGCGCTGATCGAGCCCGAGGTGCCGACCGTGGCGGTCCTGCCCGACGACGACCTGCTGGAGAAGAACCGCGCGACGCTGGAGGAGATCAAAGCCCGCAGCGGCCGGATCCTGGCCGTCGCCCACCGGGAGCAGGAGAAGGCGGACCACACGATCGTGGTACCCCGCAACGAGGTCGAACTCGACCCGATCCTCATGGGCATCCCGCTCCAACTGCTCGCCTACCACACGGCGCTGGCGCTCGGCCGGGACATCGACAAGCCCCGCAACCTCGCCAAGTCGGTGACGGTCGAATAGGGCCGCACCGCCCGCGACCTCGGCGGACCACTCGGCGGTCCCCCGCGTGTGCCACCACGCACGCGGGGGCCGCCTCCCCTTCGCCGGCGTCGCCTTATCACGCCGACGGCTGGCCGCCGCGCGGGAACCGTCACTTCCCGCGCGACAGCACGATTGAACGGTTTGTACCCCTCACAAACGCACAATCCACCTCTACGCACGGGTAGGTTCGGCCGTTGTCAAGATGAACTTGACGCCATCTCGTCCGCGGTCAACCGGAGTTGAAGGTGTCCGGTTCCAGGCGCCCCATGAAGTCGCGCCGACGGCAGAGGTTTTGGAATCAACAATGCGCTTGGGTCAGAGACGCCGGGGCGTGGGGCGCGGGAGGCCCGAGGGGCCACAGGAGTGCTCAGAAGGGCTCAGAAGGACCCAGGACGGCCCGCGAGGACGCGGTTGAGCCCCGGCGACCCGGCAAGACCCGGGGAGGACTCGGAGCCGCTCAGGGGCGGTTCGGGGACGCTCGGAACGGCTCCGGGGCGGTCTGGAGCGGCCCTGCGGACACTCAGGGACGACTCACGGACACCCAGGGACGACTCACGGACGCTCAAGGGATCTCCAGGCGACGCTCAGAAGACTCGGGAACGCTCAGGGGATGACGATGACGGGCCGCTGCGCCCGCCGTGCGAGCCGCCCCGCGACCGAGCCGAAGATCCGCCCCACCAGCCCGTGCGTGGAGCCCACCACGATGGCGTCGGCCGCGTACTCCCGGCCGACCTCCTCCAGCTCATGGCAGATGTCCCCGCCGCGTTCGACGAGGATCCAGGGCACCTCGGCGAGATGGTCGGCGCAGGCCAACTCGAGCCCCAGCACCTCGGTGCGGTGATCGGGGACATCGACGAAGACCGGCGGCTCACAGCCCGCCCAGACCGTCGTCGGCAGCCGGTTGGCCACATGGACGATGATCAGTCCTGAGCCTGAGCGCCGGGCCATGCCGATGGCGTAGGCGAGGGCGCGTTCGCTCGACATGGAACCGTCGAATCCCACCACAACACCGTGCTGGAACGCTGGATCGCAGGAATGACGTGTTTCTTCCGCCGCTTCGGGGTGCGCCATATGATCGGCGACCCGCTTGCGGTCCGCGGGTTCGGGGATTTCGTGACCGGCCATCGGTGTCTCGGCGAAGGATGTCCTCGTGCGGAGGGATCGGCGGGGGCTCAGGTTGGGGGTCGTCGGGGGACTTGAGCTCCGCTGGAGCTCGGCGGACGGCCTCGAGCGGTCGAAATCCGTCCGGGATTCATCTTTCCAAGCCCTTACCCCCAAGGGTACGGCGGCATTCACCACCTGCCCAGAGGTAGCCACGGGAGCGGAGCCGCCCGAAGCGTTCCCCGGAGCATGCCGGAGGGCGGCCCGTAACGCAATGCCCCAAGTGGTCCCCCATCGGCCCGGGGCCGGGCCCGGAGTCCGGCCGGGCCGGGCCGCCGCGGTGGGTCGTGCGGCCGCCCGGCAGTGACCTGGGAGCGGGCCGGGCGTTGTAGTAGCGGCACCGGTTGCGGCATCCCCGGCCCGACGCGCTCACCTGCCCGGATCCACCGCCCGCCGCCCCTTCACCGCCCCTGCGCGCAATCCCCTGCCGACACCTCGCCGGCCGTTCGAGAGGAACCCTGCCCGTGCCCGTCGCCCGCGAGTACGACGCCCCCGGCGGCACCCCCGGCGGCGGGGCCGGGGCGCCCGGACGGCCCCACATTCCGAGCCCCGCTCGAGCCCCGGTCCAGGCCCCCGCTAGCGACGCGGTGAGCGAGGTGATCCGCTGGGCGGGCTTCAGCTGTGCCGTGGTCCCCGTCGTCCTGCTCCTGTGCGGACTGCCCTTCGGCGCCGCCCTGGGAGCCGCCGCGGGCCTGGCCGCCGTGACGGCCGCCAGCCACGCCCTGCTGCGCCATTCCGAGCGCACCGCGGCCCGGCTGGACGCGGACGGCGTGAGCCCGCACCGGGGCCGTCACGGCCGTACGGGGATCGGCGCGCACCGGGGCGGCCGCCGCGTCTGAGACATGACAACGAACCGGACCGCGACCCGGAACCGGGGACGCGGTGCGTGATGCTCCGCGCACTCAGCGCTGATGGAGCCTCGCTGGAGAACCGCTCAAGCCTACGGAAGTACGAGGGTGAGGTACGCCGGTCGTATGACGCATCCGTACGTCTGCGCCCGCTTGTTTTCGGCCAACTTCCGGCCACACTTCTTCCCTTGGCAAACACCGTGCTCAACCCCCGTCCGGCCAGCGTGGAAAGGGGTCCGCGAGGCATGTACCCCCTACGGGAAGTGGGTGTCCGCACAAGGCGTACTTCACAGCGAGGGCTACGAGTGCAACGCTTCGTGATCGAATGCTTCGCGCCAAGTTGTCATGTCGACATAGTGGCGGGTGGTGAACTGGTCACGGCGACCACACGCGACACAGTAGATTCGATCTTGGCCATGACCGGCGGGGGAACCGTTCAGGACCGAGGGGAAACGTGCAGGACCGAGAGGACGCGACCACCGAGGGGGGCTTAGTGCCATGAGCCAGGACTCCACGACCGTACCGGAGACCTCGCGCAAGCTCTCCGGACGCCGGCGACGAGAAATCGTCGCGGTGCTGCTGTTCAGCGGCGGCCCCATCTTCGAAAGCTCCATCCCGCTCTCCGTCTTCGGTATCGACCGGCAGGACGCCGGAGTCCCTCGGTACCGACTGCTGGTGTGCGCGGGCGAAGATGTGCCACTGCGAACAACTGGCGGACTGGAACTGACCGCACCATACGGCCTGGAGGCACTCTCCCGGGCCGGCACCGTCGTCGTACCGGCCTGGCGGTCGATAACCCAGCCGCCACCGGCCGCCGCGCTCGACGCGCTGCGCCGCGCGCACGAGGAGGGCGCGCGGATCGTGGGCCTGTGCACCGGGGCCTTCGTACTGGCCGCCGCCGGGCTGCTGGACGGCCGCCCGGCGACCACCCATTGGATGTACGCACCGACGCTCGCCAAGCGCTACCCGTCGGTCCATGTGGACCCCCGAGAGCTCTTCGTCGACGACGGTGACGTACTGACCTCGGCGGGCACCGCCGCCGGGATCGACCTGTGCCTGCACATCGTGCGCACCGACCACGGCGCGGACGCCGCCGGCGCCCTCGCCCGGCGCCTGGTCGTCCCACCGCGCCGCAGCGGAGGGCAGGAGCGCTATCTGGACAGGTCATTACCAGAGGAGATCGGAGCGGATCCGCTCGCCGAGGTCGTGGCGTGGGCGCTCGAGCATCTGCACGAGCAGTTCGACGTCGAGGCCCTGGCCGCCCGCGCCTATATGAGCCGTAGAACCTTCGACCGCAGGTTCCGCTCGCTCACTGGGAGCGCTCCACTCCAGTGGCTGATCACCCAGCGGGTGCTTCAGGCGCAGCGGCTCCTGGAGACCTCCGACTACTCGGTCGACGAGGTCGCCGGCCGCTGCGGCTTCCGCTCGCCGGTCGCGCTGCGCGGGCACTTCCGGCGGCAGCTGGGGTCCTCCCCGGCCGCCTACCGGGCCGCGTACCGCGCCCGCAGGCCCCAGGGCGGGCCCGCGGAGCGTCCGGACCGCCCCGACCGCCTGGAGCGGCTGGAGCGGGCCGACCGGCCCGACCGGGCCGAGGTGATCGAGCCCCGTACGGGCGACCACGCCCTGCCGCTGCGGCGGCCGGGCGCGCCCGGCGGTCCCACCGGTCACTCGGGGCACCCTCCGCACCACCATCACGCTCCGCATCCGGAACCTGGCAAACCGGAGTCGGATGCCTACGCCCCACGCCTGCCCGAACAGGCCGCGGGCCGCGCCCCAGGCCGTCCGACCCTGCCCGGCCAGCGGGAACGCCCCGTAGGGTGAGACGTATGAACGATCGCATGGTGTGGATCGACTGCGAGATGACCGGGCTCTCGCTGGCGAACGACGCGCTTATCGAGGTGGCCGCGCTGGTCACGGACTCCGAGCTGAACATCCTGGGCGACGGAGTGGACATCGTTGTCCGGCCCCCCGCGGAAGCGCTGGTCACCATGGTCGAGGTGGTGCGCGATATGCACACCACCTCCGGCCTGCTCGCCGAGCTCGAGGGCGGGACGACGCTCGAGGATGCCCAGGACCAGGTCCTGGGCTACATCCGCGAGCACGTCCCCGAGGCCGGCAAGGCCCCGCTGTGCGGAAACTCGGTCGGTACCGACCGTGGCTTCCTCCTGCGAGACATGCCGACGCTCGAGAGCTACCTCCACTACCGGATCGTCGACGTCTCCTCGATCAAGGAGCTGGCCCGCCGCTGGTACCCGCGGGCCTACTTCAACAGCCCCAAGAAGAACGGCAACCACCGAGCGCTCGCGGACATCCACGAGTCCATCGCCGAGCTGCGCTACTACCGGGAAGCGATCTTCGTCCCGGCGCCCGGCCCGGACTCGGACACGGCGAAGTCGATCGCGGCCAAGCACGTCCTGCCCGCCCGGTCCGCCTGACCCGTACCGCCGTCCCGGTGCTCGCTCCCGACTCCCCGAAAGCCGGGAGCGAGCACCCCTCCGGACCCTGTACACTTTTTCTCGGCCGGTGCGGAAAGCGCCGGTCATGGTGGGTATAGCTCAGCTGGTAGAGCACCTGGTTGTGGTCCAGGATGTCGCGGGTTCGAGTCCCGTTACTCACCCTCCACGATCAAGGGCCTGACCTGGGAAACCAGGTCAGGCCCTTAGTGCGTCACGAGGACTACCACCGCGGAGCCGGATCCGCCCGTCCCTGCTCCAGCACGTCGAGCCAACTGGCGTGTGCCACAGCCCTCAAGGTGAAGGACATCACCTTCGGCGCGGAGCGCTCCACGGTCTCCATCCAACGGGCATGGAAGAAGGCCAAGAAGGGCGCGCCAGGGGGCGCCTACTATCTCGGCGCGCCCAAGACCCGGAAGGCACGGCGGATCCTCCGGCTGACACCCGCCCAGGAGGCCCTGGCACGGCGGCTTACGGTCGGCCGGCCCGCGGAGGCGTACCTGTTCCGCACGCCTGCGGGGAAGCACTGGCGGCACGCGAGCGCCAATGGAGAGCCCCAGGGCGGTCACGGCGAGGTTCTGCGGGGAGTCTTTTGCCTCCTCCGGCATGGACGATGAACCTCCGCAGGATGTCTTCCCAGTGCCGCTCGATCCTGGCCAGGTCGACCCGGCCGCGGGCCGCGTCCTGGAAGGCCCCGTAGTCCGCGGTGCGGTCGATGCGCCACATCTTCTGATCCGACAGGTCCGCCACGGCTGCCGAAGACTCCGCCTCCGCCAAACCCCAGGTCAAAGCCCTCTCAAGCCCTCCCGAGGCTTAGCGCCGGTTTTCGTTCGATTATCCGAACCGGCGGCTGATCGCCAACCACTCGGGACTGCGAGCCGACTGTGCCGTCACGGTCGAGGCGTGAGGTCGTCGGAGCGCCCGGCCTCGATGCGGGACCACTGGGGGATGGGACGTCCGTTGCTCCGCAGGCCGACGTGGTCGGCGGGTGTTCCCTGGCCACGCAGCCAGCCGGGGGGCGAGTCCTCCCACAGCTCCTGGCGTCCGTACACGGTGAGGTCCATGAGCGCGTAGCTGTAGTCCGTCGCCTCCACCCCGCGCAGCGTCGTCCAGTAGGTCTCGTAGACGCGGTCGCCGTCGCGCAGGTAGCAGACCAGGTGCATCATGCCGACGTGGCGTCCGACCAGAAGCTCGTCATGCGACGGAAGGGCCGAGTACCACGGCACCTCCCAGCCCATGAAGTCCCGGTAGCGGCGGCTTTCCTCGTACGGGCCTTGGCAGAAGACCGCGTAAGTGATGTCGCGGGAGTGCAGGTAGGACAGCTCCTGCACCTGGGTGGTGACCCAGGTGCAGCCCTCGCACTGCCCGGCCGCGTCGTGGCCGTCGTGCCACATGAAGTAGTAGGCGATGAGCTGCCGGCGCCCTTCGAACGCGTCGAGCAGGGTGACCGGCCCGTCGGGCCCGGTCAGTTCGAGGTCGGCGGCCACCTCGACCATGGGCAGCCGGCGCCGGGCCGCGGCGATCGCGTCGCCTTCCCGGGTGTGCGCCTTCTCGCGGACTCGCAGCTTGTCCAGTTCGGCCTGGAAGGCGGCCCGCTTGGCCACCGGCGGCAGCGCCGGCGCACGGTCAGGGTCTCCCCTCCAGCTGTCGTGCTCGGTCACGATCGTGTCCAATCGTCGTAAGTCATCAGTCGTCTTCCGTCACTCGGAGGCTTCCGGGGCTGCCGGGCCGGGGCGCTCCGCCAGTTCCCTGAGCCGCAGCAGGCGGGTCTCCCAGGAGCGGCCGATCCGGTCCAGTTCCCGGGCCAGCGCGCCGAGCCGGACGCCGACCGCGAGATAGACGACCTCGCGCCCGCGCTGCTCGGACTCGATCAGCCCGACCTCGCGCAGCACCTCCAGGTGCTTGCCGATCGCCTGTCGGCTCACCGGCAGCACCCGGGCCAGCGTGGACGCCGACTTGGGGCCCTCGCCGAGCCGGGTGAGGATCTCCCAGCGCGTCGGGTCGCCGAGCGCTGCACACACGACGGGGAGAGTGGCGGTCACGGTTGCGTCGTCGGGGTCGGCACGGACTTCTCGACGAACGCCTTCGCGGCCTCCAGTTCGGCGAGCCACCCCTTGTCGTTGCCCTCGCGCTCCTTCAGCCACGCGGCCGGGTCGTCGGCGAGGCCGGAGAATCCACTCTCGACGACGCGTAGCGTCACCCCGCCGCCGTCCCTCTCGTCGATCCAGAACTGGACGAGGGTCGAGGGCGTCGACTCATCCCGGAACGGAGTACCGATCCAGCGGAACGCGGCGTAGCGCGGCTTGTCCAGCGTCACTGTCCGGAACCGGAACTCGCCCAGCGTCGGATGGCGCACCACGGCCACGTCGCCCTCGTAGCACAGGTCCGGGTCGGCCTCGACCGCGCCGTCGTTGACATACCAGCCGGGGCGCGCGATCAGCTCCCAGACCCGCTCTGCCGGGGCGTCGATGTCGATCTGCCGGGCGATCCGGTCAAGCTCGGTGAGCTCGGCGTTGGTGTAGGTGGTGTCGTTCATGGCTTCCTCCCTCGGGTGTTTCCCGCGCATTTATCCGCAACCCAACGGTTGCACATCGGAGCCCATAACTGCAACCTAACGGTTGCAGTTGTGTCGCGCCGTCGAGCACCACCCTGCGCCGCACCCCCCGTAACGACACCACCGTCCGCCTTGCTGAAGGAGCCGGGGGAACCTGGCGCCACAACGCCTCCTGCAATCACTCACGGTGATCACGAGCTCTCGCGCCCCGAGGAATACGCGACTCCCAATTACGCGAGGTCGCCAGTTGACCCCCGTCTTCCAGAGAGGGAACCGGCTCCTCCCCGCTCTGGTCGCCACCAGCACAGATAACTATCGGTGGAGATGCACAACGGCTTCTGAGCCGTCGGTCGGCCGATGGGCGGGGCGGATCAGTTGCGCGTGCCGGCCGGTGGGCCGACGACGGTGGTGAGCTGGAGTTTGGTCTCGTCCTCACTGCCCGGCGCGGCGGTCATGATGACAATCTTGAGCTCCGTGTCGCCGTCGGTCAGGACATCGCAGTCCACCGTGACCGGGCCCACCGACGGGTGATCGACCCTCTTGTGGACCTCGCGGTTCGCGGTCACCTCTCCCGTCGCCCACAGTTCGGCGAACCTCTCGTTGCCTGCGTTCAGGTCGCGGACCAGCGCGGCCAGGCGGCTGTCCCGGGGGAAGCGGCCGGTGGCGCGGCGCAGATCGGAGACGAGGGCGGCGTCGGCGGTGTCGGGGTCCGTCTCGGTGACCGGCCACAGCGCGAGGGGGGTGTGATCGACGTCCACCGGGAACCTGTCGCGGGCGAAGTTGCGCATCCGCGGCGGCGAGGCCAAGGGGTCTCCCAGCAGGGCGGCCCACCCGTGGTTCCACCACACCAGTTGCCAGTCCGCCGCGAACACGGCCACCGGTACGTCTCCGAGGCGGACGAGTACCCGTTGCATACCGGGCGGGAGATGGTCGCAGATCGTGCCGTCCGCCGGCGGCACGATCCGGGCCAGCCGGTAGAGGTGGTCCCGCTCGGCGGTGGACAGTTGGAGAGCGCGCGCCAGGGACGCCACTACCGACGCCGAGGGTGTCGTGGCCCGCCCCTGCTCCAGGCGCACGACGTAGTCGACCGACACTCCGGCCAGGTCGGCCAGTTCCTCGCGCCGCAGCCCGACAGCCCGGCGCTTGCGGACGACCGGCAACCCAGCGGCTGACGGGGGCAGCCGGTTCCGCCACGTGCGGATCATCGCGCCCAGTCCAGCTCCGGGGGGTGTCGTCGCCATGCTCTCCATCCTCCCGCGTCCCCGATCACATGCGGGGGCGCGAGGGTGGTACTGGTCTTCCCACCGTCGAAGCGTCCCTGGTCCGGCTCCCTCGTCGAGGCAACTATCGAAGGCATGACGATCACTTTCATCACCGGAGCCAACAAGGGCATCGGCCGCGAGACCGCCCGCCGCCTCATCGCGTGCGGTCACACCGTTCTCCTGGGAGCCCGCGACCGTGAGCGGGGTGAGGAGGCAGCCGCCGCGCTGGGCGCACGCTTCGTCCCCATCGACGTGACCGACGACGCGTCCGTGGCCGCCGCCGCCGCGGACGTCGCCGAGCACGAGGGCAGGATCGATGTCCTGATCAACAACGCGGGGGTCCAGGGTCCCTTCGGTGATCCCGGCGACCTCACCGCCGCCGACGCCCGCGCCGTCCTCGACGTCAACGTCATCGGCGTGGTCCGCACCACCACCGCGTTCCTGCCGCTGCTGCGCCGTTCGGACGACCCCGTGATCATCAACATCAGCAGCGGCATGGGCTCCCTCGCCTTCACCCACGACCCCGGCCGGTCCGAGTCGCACGTCGTCGTGCCGCTGTACGCCTCCTCGAAGGCGGCGCTGACGATGTTGACCACGCAGTACGCCAAAGGGCTCAAGGGCATTCGCGTCAACGCCGCCGACCCCGGCTACACCGCGACCGACATAAACGGTCACAGCGGCTCCCAGACCGTCACCGAGGGCACGGACGCGATCATCGCCCTCGCCACCGAGGGGCCCGGTGCCGGCACCGGACGCTTCATCGACCGCCATGGCGAGATCGCCTGGTCCTGAGACCGGCGGTGCCGGGTCACCGGCCCTGAAGAACAGAACGGGCAGAACATCGAGACCGGTCCCGGACAGGAGAACCGCTGCCGCTACTGGCGTCGGCGGAACCTCCGGCCGAGGTGATCAGGACGTACGAGCCGGGGCCCGGCACGTCGAGACGGTAGCCGCCGTCGGGCCCGGTGACCGCACGGTCCAGACGGCGTTCCACATCTCCGCCGCCTTCTTGGTGTTCGCCGCCCTCGTCGCCGCGTTTGTACTCAAGCAGAAGGGCGGGGAGAGCCTCGCAGAGGCAGATGCCGCCGTCGGGATGGCGGAAGGATGACGATGCTGCGGCAGCTCGGGTTCCTGACCGGAACTACTGCGCGACGCACTGGACTTGCGAGTGAGCACGGAGACCACCCGCGCCACCCACCTCCTGCGCGCCCTGCTCGTCCTGACGAACCTTGAAGTCAACCGCTGACAGACGATCTACTCCGGAGACTGCCGCCTCCGACCAGCGCGAGAACCTCGGGAGACCGTCACGCCAGCCCTTTGACCTGTGCCTTCAAGTTGGCGGAGGCTCAGTGACCATCGCCATCGACTTCGCTGGAGTCATCCACGCCTACAGCGGCGGTTGGGCCGACGGCACCATCTACGACCCGCCCTTCCCCGACGCCCTCGACGGCCTCCGCACGCGCATGGAGCAGGACACCTTCCCTGTTCGTCTTCACCACACAAGACATCGGCCAGGTCGCCGAGTGGCTGATCAATCAGGGCTTCTCCTGCCGCACGGGCTATGACAGGCCGGAACGAAAGCGGTGTGCTGCTGGTCACTAACAGGAAGCTCGCGGCGACCGGGCCGTCCGCTTCGAGAACTGGGACCAGGCGTTCACTGACCTCAGCCGCTGATACGACGACGGGGCGTGCCCATGATCTCCCCAGACCAGCGGGGGGTAGAGATCGTTGGATGGTCCGCGCCTCGGGTACTGCCGGTAACGCCCACGTGTAGGTAGCCGCTGATGCTGATGGCACCTAATTGAATAGTGCAACCGTCTCGACACCGAGCGCACGAGCAGTGAGCGCGAGATGGTCGATAGACGTCCCGTACTGCGCCAACTCAATGCAGTAGATCGTATGGCGGCTGAGGCCGGTCCGCTCGGCCAGCCGCTCCTGTCATAGCCCCCTGGCCCCTCGCGGAGGTCCCTGATGCGATCGCCTACGCGGCCTGGAGCGCCCAGTCGGATAGAGGATCAGTCGGCACCCGACCACGCTCGGGCTGTCGTGATCATTCGCCAGCAACGTGTTGCGGCAAGGCCGTTTGCTACTCGCCCGGGGGAACGCGGAGCCCCCTCGGGGTGTCTGTTCCCACGGGAACAGACACCCCCTCATCCACCCCCCGCACCGTCATTCAGCGTCATCGAATCTCGCCCGTATGCCCCGAATTCGGGAATCACCACAGGTCATAATATGTTCAAGGATCTGGTTCGAGTCCCGTTACCCACCCTCCTCCAAGAGGCCGCTGACCTGCACAAATGGGTCGGCGGCCTCTTTCGTCGTACCCGAGGTCAGTGCAGGGCCTCGATGGCTTTGAGGATCAACGCCCGTGCCTCGGCCCCGTACACGGCCATGCCACGCAGCTGCTCGAACGCCTTCAGGTACAGAGCGATCTCGGAGGGCTGGTTGATCCGTACTCTCGCGGACACCAGTTCCACGGACACGAGCTTGTCGTCATACACATGGAAGGTCTCGCGTGGCCACTGGGAGCGCTGGTGCGCGGCCGCCGGGATGATGCCCAGGGACACCGCGGGGATCGCGCCGGCGGTGAGGAGGTAGCCGAGCTGCGCCGCCATCGCGTCGGTGTCGGCGATCTGGCAGTGCAGGACGGACTCTTCGATGAGCAGGGCGAACCGGCGGCCGGGGTCGTGGATGACTCGCGAGCGGTCGACCCGGGCACGCGCGGCCTCGGTGCTGTCGTCAACAGGGAGTTCACGGAAGCGGGCTGCCGACCCGAGGACGCTGGTCGCGTAGCCCTCGGTCTGAAGCAGGCCGGGGACGAGCGTGGACGAGTACACGCGGAAATGGTTCGTGGCGCGGAAGAGCTTGCCGGTGTTCTCCTGCAACTCTGTCAGACCCCTGCGGATCTGATGGCGCCACTCCCTGTACATCGACTCGGCGTTCACCGATTGCACGACGATGTCCTGTGCCTGGGACTGTGTTCCGAGGGCAGCGCACCACTGGCGGATGTCGTTGGCCGTGGGACCGGTGATCGCATTCTCGATGCGCGACGTCTTGGAGTGGTGCCAGCCGCACCGGTTTGCCAGCTCGGTGATCGTCAGTCCTGCCTCCTTACGGAGGTCGCGCAGGCGTCCGGCGACGGCCTCGCGAGCGGCCTGGGCGGACGAGGAGGGGGAGACGGGCATGAGCTGGCCTACGATGCTTTCTACTAGTGGATCTCGTACTGCTCGTGCGGGACGGCTCTGGCCCATACCTCTTCAAATGCGGCGGCGCACAGTTCGGCGGCGGCGGGATCGTCCGAGAGGTCCTGGCCCGCCGACCCGCCGTCGCCGGTGAAGTGGTTCCACCGAATGACGCGGCCGTCGAAGAGCCAGAAGTCATTGCCGGGCAGAGCGATGTCCGAGGCGCGCCGACGTGGGAGCCAGCGCACTTGTTCGCCTGCCGCGATGTTGGTGAAGGTGCCGGAGTGCTCGAAGCGGATGTATTCGCTGACCGGCTCAGACACGATCCGCGCGCGGCGTACGACAACCCCGCGGGCAACGGTGTCCTGGATCAGGTCCAGCCATGGCCGCCACCAGGACGCCCGGTCTGCCGGGTCATGGCGGAAACCCTGTCGCCACGCCTCGAACTGCTGCCGTTCGCCGTCGACCGAGTAGACGTCGCGCATCTCCAGGTGCACGGCCGAGCGGGTGCACCCCGCCATCAGTTCAGTGAACGTCGGTGCGCTCGACGGCATCGCATGCCTCCCTGATCATGTGCACCATCCTGGCCGGAATACGGATGACGGCCTCGTGCGCCGGGATCCCCTTCGCGTGACCGGGAATGTCGAACGCCGCGCATTCGGCTTGGAGTTCTGGGCTCGGCTTCCATCCCTGAAAGACGAGTTCGTGCTTTTCCTCATCGACCCAGACCGTAGGACTCTCGTCGTCGCCGGTGTTCGGGTCGATCCCGATGAACAGTAGGGCCATGACTGCCTCCCCCAACGTGGTGTGCAGCTTTCTGCAATAACGTCACCTCCACAGAGCGCTGAGGTCAAGGGTACGAAGCCTCAATGTCCCTCCACAGGGGGATGTTCTGCACAGATCTGCACACTGCTGGTATCGACGTTGTTCACGCTCGTAGCGTCGGCGAGCACGACAACCCCCGACGAGGCGGCGGAGCCTCGGCCGTTTAGGGAGCCGCTACCTGATGAGCACGGAGCCGACCATGACGACCCGAGCCCTGCCGTGGGCACCACCGAACGCCGAGGACGTCGAGCTCTTACCGGTGGGCGAATGGTGGGACGCCATCTCCGCGCCCACTCCCGTCGCCGACCGCGCCCTCGAGCTGCTCGGAGGCCGGTCCGGAGCCGTGATCCAGGACGACACCTACGGCAAGACGTACTGGCTGATCGGCATCGATACCGCCCGCAGCTGGTGCATGCGCCGGATCCGTGTCCTCACGGCACTCGCCGACGAAGGCACCCTCCTCGGCGTACCGCCCGTCTCCTGGGGACCCGAGCACCGGACCCACTGGCGCATCCCCCTCGGTCCCGACCGGTATCTGACCGGGACCCATCAGCTGGCCCACGCCCTGCGCCAGGCCCTCGACGACGTCCTCGGCCCGGCACCGGATAGCCGCCAGCTCTGCCACCGCTGCCAGCTCCCCACCGACGAACCGATCCCCATCACCGTCGAACACACCGGCAGCGTCGCCAGAACGACCGTCTACGCCTGCCCCACCCACGCCCGGGACCACCCGCACGACACAGTGGCCCAGGTCGCCGCCATGCGCCGCGCCCTCGAACGGGGCAGCTCCCGATGACGGCCCGCGACGAGGCCAAGAACCCAACAGGATCGGTCCTGCCGGACATCGTGGTCCTGCGGTTCCAGAGATAAGCGGGGTACTGGTTGAGCCACGCGGATGCGCTGATGCTGCTTCTTGCGGGCCAGCTCGTGGCTGACCGGGAGCTCTGGGGGAATATCCGCTGCCCCTTTTCATCCCGCCTGCCGCGGTGGCCTGACTGCTATGAAGCGCATCACTCTCGGAGGCGATCATGCCGAAACACCTTCCCTTCCGCCTGGCCGTGGCCACTGCCGGCGCGGTGCTCGGATTTACCGCGGTTTCGTCAACGGCTGAAGCGGCCGCACCGCCCCTCTCGCATCCGCGGATCGTCGCCCATTTCGACCGTCCGGCCGGGCAGGTCGCGGAAAGCGTCGTCGTGCGGCCGAATGGGTCGGCGGATGTCGGCCTCATTCTGTCGCGGCAGGTGGCTCACGTCACGCTTGGCGGACGGGTTGAGGTATTGGCAACCATGCCTCTCCCGGCGGATGGGGGCGTGAACACCCCCGGCACCGGGTTCGCCGCCGTGACGGGGATCGAACGAACTGGAGATGGAACTCTTTACTTCCTCTATTCGGCCGGAGACGAGCACCTCACCGGTCTATGGAAACTGCGCCCGGGAGGCAAGCCGGAGCGCGTCGCCGCTCTGCCGACCGCGAGTTTTCTCAACGGACTTGCCAGGGACGACCGTACGGGGAACTTCTACATCACCGACTCCACACAGGGAAGGGTTTGGCAGGTCGGGCCGCACGGCGGAACCGCCGAGCTCTGGGCCGCGGGAGAGGATCTCGCCCCGGTTCATTTCTTCGGCGCCAATGGCGTGAAGGTGCACAACGGAGCCGTATGGGTTTCCAACATCGATCGGGGCACGATCCTTCGTATACCGCTGACGGACAAGGGAACAGCCGGCCCCCATCAGGTCAAGGCATCCGGACTCGACAGCGTCGACGATTTCGCCTTCACCGGTCGCGGCGATCAGCTGCTGGCCGCGCTCAATATCCCGAACAAGGTGGTCCTCATCACTCCGGGCAAGGCCGACCGTATCGTCCTCGATGAGAGCGATGGCCTACAGAACACCACATCGGTGGCGGTCGACGGCGACACGGTCTACGTCGCCAGCGGTGCGCTCACCACAGGCGGGGATGCGAATCTCCTGACGGCCCATCTCGGCCACCGCGGCTAGGGCCTGTCGTCAAAGGGGGCGCCCTGCTCCCGACGCCTGGCACGGCCGCTCGCCGCGTTGTCGCGTCACCCGAGTACGCCCAGTACGAGGGCGACGCTCCGCCTTGCGATCGACCGCACCAGCCTCCCCCAGCTACCGCTGGGAGGTGCCCCCTGCTCGCGGCCGGGCGCCCCCTTTGACGACAGACCCTAGGACGGCAGCGGGTTCGCCATTCAGGCGGATCGACAGGCTCCGCCGCTCGGGCGGAGCCTTCCCACGGCAGCCCGCTCCCCGGCGGTCGACGCGGGAGTATCCGCGGCCGGCAGAGCAATCGCCCCATTTATCCCAGGAACTTTATCCCAGGAACGGCAGTACCACGCTATCGACCGCGGGGTCGGTGACAATGGGGACATGAGCCGTCCAGAGAACTCGCTGGGTAACACGCTGCGCGCATGGCGTGCCCGGATCACGACTGAAGACGTCGGGCTGCCGGCCACCCGACGGCGACGCACCGCCGGTTTGCGCCGCGAAGAACTCGCCTCTCTGGCCGGGATATCCACGGATTACCTTCTGCGCCTCGAACAGGGCCGGGCCCTGCGCCCATCTCGAGACGTCGTGGCCTCACTCGCCCGCGCACTGCGCCTGAGTACGAATGAGACCTGTCACTTTCATCTGGTGGCCGGGCTTCTTCCGCCGACGCCCCAAAACATCCCGCATCAGCTGCCGCCTGGTGTACAACGGCTCGTCAGCCGCTGGGGGAACATTCCGGTGGGAGTGTTCTCCGCCTCATGGACCCTGCTGACGTGGACATCCATGTGGGCGGCGCTGCTGGGTGACCCGTCCCGTCGACCGCCGGAAGAACGAAACCTGGTACGCGCGGTGTTCAAGAAGCCATCGGACGCGGGCCATCCGCTCTTTCTCATGGAGCAGAGCACCACAGAATTCAAAGCCGCTCTCGTCGCAGACCTTCGGATCACACACGGAGCGTATCCCCATGATGAGGAATTCAGAGTTCTGATGGGCGAGGCCATGAGCGAAAGCGAAGAGTTCCGCGCCCTGTGGAGCACCCCGGCGCTCGGCTCACGCCTGGGTGGCCGCAAACGCCTCCAGCATCCTCTCGTAGGGGAGATAAGCCTCGACAACGATGTACTGAAGGTGCCTGACCACGATGTGCGGATCGTGACCTATACGGCGGAGCCGGGTACCACTGACGAGGAAAAACTGGAGTACTTGCGCATTGCCGCCGCCCGGACCGCACCGCCGGCGCCCCCGCTTTCCCTCTCGCCGACCCCTCCGGCGCCGCTGCGGGATTGAGCCTTACGAGGTCAACTGCTCATGTGCGGTGCGACCGGAGTCGGCCGGCACGACGCCACATTCGGGCTGATTGATCTCGGCCCACACCGCGTCGAGGGAGAGGCCGAGGACATCGGCGATCGCCGCGATGGTCGGGAAGGCAGGGGTGGCGACACGGCCCGACTCGATCTTCCGGAGGGTCTCCGGTGAGACACGTGCGTCGAGCGCGGTTTCGAGCATCGAGCGCTCTCCCCTGGCCCGACGGAGGAGGGCGCCGAGACGCTGTCCGCGTTCGACCTCTGCGGGAGTGAGCGGCAACCTGACCATGACCCCGATTCTAGTACCGGTATAGTATGGCCGGTATAATTATTGGTCGCATGAGGAAGACGCCGCATGATCGAGATCCTGAACCACACCCGGCTGGCCCGAGCCAAGGACACCGGCGCCCTGGTCGCCGACATCCTGCACACGCTGAAGGGCCGCAGCACGGTCGGCACCAACCTCCTCGACATCGACCGGTGGGCCAAGACCATGATCGTCGAAGCGGGAGCGCAGTCCTGCTACGTCGACTACGCGCCGTCCTTCGGGCGCGGCCCGTTCGGCCACTACATCTGCACCGCGGTCAACGACGCGGTGCTCCACGGTCGGCCGTACGACTACTCACTCGCCGACGGCGATCTGCTGACGCTCGACCTCGCCGTCTCCCTGGGCGGAGTCGCCGCGGACGCCGCCATCAGCTTCATCGTGGGCGACGCAAGGCCCACGGAGAGCGTCGCGATGATCGGCGCGACCGAGCGCGCGCTGGCCGCGGGGATCGCCGCCGCCGGGCCCGGGGCCCGCATCGGCGATATCTCCCATGCCATCGGCACGGTCCTCAGCGAGGCGGGGTACCCGATCAACACCGAATTCGGCGGTCATGGCATCGGGTCGACGATGCACCAGGACCCGCACGTTGCGAATACCGGACGGCCCGGCCGTGGATACAAGCTGCGCCCCGGGCTGCTGCTGGCCCTGGAGCCATGGGTCATGGCGGACACCGCTCAACTGGTCACCGATGCCGACGGGTGG
Organism: Streptomyces malaysiensis subsp. malaysiensis; assembly: GCF_040653035.1. Classification (NCBI taxonomy): domain Bacteria; kingdom Bacillati; phylum Actinomycetota; class Actinomycetes; order Kitasatosporales; family Streptomycetaceae; genus Streptomyces; species Streptomyces malaysiensis. The sequence continues at coordinate 69,784 of NZ_JBEZNG010000017.1, read as the reverse complement.
ACCCTCCGCAGCGCGACAGGCTGCCGGACGGCCCACAGCGAGCACACGATCGCCATCACCGACGACGGAGCCGAAATCCTCACCCTGCCGAAGCAGGCGCAGCCGTGAGGCCGGAGCCCCCGCGTTCGTCTTCTCCAAGCACTTCCAAGCACTGCGTGCTGAGCGCCGCATGCTGACCCGACATCCCGTGCGGACCGCGTTCGCCAAACCGGTGTACGTGCCGTAGGCAAGACTGGGGCGCATGGATGTCCCAACCACCCGGCACTCCGTTCCCTACTACTCCCAATGGGAATCGGCGTCCCTGGTCCCGGAGTTCCTCGCCGGCCTGGACGCGGCCGATGACCCGCTGTGGCAGAAGTCCGGCGCGGACAATCCACATGAGTACGCGTTCTGGGCCCGGCGGATGTGCGGTGTGGCGTGCCTGCGGATGGCGCTGGCCTTCTGGGGACACCAGGTCCCGCCGTCCGTGCCACTGGTGCGGGAGCTGAGCGAGGCCGGGGCCTACGTCCGTGACGGGGACACGGTACGGGGGTTGATCTACCAGCCCTTCGCCGAGCATGTGAAGGCACGGTGGGGGCTGGACGCCCGGTCGGTCCCCGACCTGCCGCCGGAGCGGATCCCCGCGACCATCGCGAGCGGACGCCTGGCGCTGCTGTCCGTCCACCCTGCGATCCGGACGCCTGAACTCCCGCCACCAGGCAAAGGAGGGCATCTGGTGCTTGCCGTCGGCGCCGGTGCGGAAGGCGTCATCATTCACAACCCATCGGGACTGCCGGGCGACTCCCAGGAGTACGCCACGGTCGCGTGGGAACACCTCGACACCTTCTACGCGCGCAGGGGCGTGATCATCGACAAATGAGGCGGCGCCCTGACGGGCCGATGGCCGACACGGGCGTACCGGCGTCGTCCTCGATTCCGCTCGAGGACGACGCGCGGCCGGCCCTCAGACGACGATGACCCGGCGCCCGCGTGTATGGCCCGCGGCGCTGTCGATATGCGCCGCCGCGGCCTCGGCCAGCGGGTACGACTTCTCGACCGGGATATGGAGCTTGCCCCGCGCGATGAGGCCGGTGGCCTCGGCGAGCGCTTCCGGCACGCTCCCGGCCACGCCGGAGAACCGGACGCCGAGCTCCGGCGCGCCGAGATCGGCGATGGAGATCACCTTCCGCGGATCCCCGGTCAGCTCGACGAGTTCGGGAATCACGCCCGAGCCGGCCAGATCGAGGGCCGCGTCGACATGGCCGAGCCGCCGCACCCGCTCGACCCAGCCCTCGCCGTACGTCGTGGCGAGGGCACCAAGGCTCCGCAGATAATCCTGGTTCGCGGCCCCGGCCGTGCCGATCACCGTGATGCCGCGGTCGCGGGCGATCTGCAAAACCGCCGATCCGACTCCCCCGGACGCCCCGCTGACCAGCAGCGTCTCCCCGGGCCGCACACCGACCTCGCGGATGATACGCAGCGCGGTCTCCACCACGGAGGGGTACCCGGCCGCCTCTTCGAACGTCAGCCCCTCGGGCATACGGGCCCAGGCCGACAGCACGGCGAACTCGGCATAGGTGCTGAAGCCTTCGCCGAATACATGGTCGCCGACCTCGACCCCTTCGACGCCCGCGCCGATCTCGTCCACCACCCCGGATGCGTCCAGCCCGACTCCGGCGGGCAACTCGATCGGATGGGCCTTCAGGATCTGGCCTTCCCGGATCCTCCAGTCGACGGGGTTCACCCCCGCCGCCCGCACGGCGATGCGTATCTGGCCGGGGCCCGCATGGGGCTCCTCGGCGTCCACGAGTTGCAGAACGTCCGGACCGCCGAACTCGGCGAAGCTCACTCTCTTCATGCGGCCGACCGTAACACTAACGGTTAGGTTTTAAAAACGGTTTCGGCTTTGTATCTGATAGCGTCAGGGCATGACCGTGCCGCCCGGACGCCGCGAGCGCAAGAAGGCCGCGACCCGCCAGAAGATCGCCGACACCGCCCTGCGGCTCTTCCTGGAGCGCGGATACGACGCGGTGGGCATCCGGGACGTGGCCGCCGAGGCCGACGTGGCCGTCACCACGCTCTTCTCCCACTTCGCCTCGAAAGAGGCCCTGGTGTTCGAGCAGGACGAGGACTTCGAGCACCGCCTCACTCAGGCGGTCACCGACCGGGCGCCGCACGAGCCGCTCATCCCCGCGCTGCGCCATGAGGTCCAGGCCCTGGTGCGACATTGCACGGCGGACAGCGCCACCCCGATCTGGCGCATGGTCGAGGAATCACCCGCCCTGCGGGAGTACGAGGAGTCGATGAGGCTGCGCCATGCGGAATCGCTGGCAACGGCCATCACCGCCGACCCCGGCCTGCCACAGGACACAACGGCCTGCCGGGCGATCGCGAGATTCGTGATCGACGCCTATGCGCTGGCCCGGGAGGCGGCCGATCCGGAGACCGCGCTCGACGAGATCTTCCGGATGATCGAGGCGGCCTGGGCCGTCACCCGCCCCTCCGGAACCGCCACCGGCACGGCCGGACCGCAGTCAGGGCCGCGGTCAGGACCGTAGTCAGGGCCGTGGCCAGGACTCACCCCCGCGACGGCCGGCAGCGCTCCGGCGCGGTGACTTCACGGTGGCTTCGCCGTGACGTCAAGCGCTCTGCGGAACGCAGACCGGTTCGCAGCTGACCGTGCCACTGGCCGCCGCGATGACGGCCTCGAGGCGGTCGCGGGCCATGGCCAGGTCGGCGATCCGGTCGTTCATGCGGTCGCGTTCGGCGGTCAGACGGTTGATGGTGTCGGGAGTGGCGACACCGGTTTGAGTGCAGGGGATGAGCTCCCGGATGGTCCTGCTCGACAGGCCCGAGGCGTAGAGGCACTGGATCAGCAGGACGCGGTCGACCGCGGTGTCCGGGTAGTGGCGCTGGCCGCTGGGGCTGCGCTCCGAGGTGAGCAGGTGCTGCTCTTCGTAGTAGCGCAGCGCCCGTACGCTGACGCCGGTCTGGGCGGCGAGCTCGCCGATGCGCACCGTGACTCCTGCCTCTGCCTCTGACGTCAAGGATGGATTTCAGAGTATTTCAAGGTAGTCGAGCGCGGAGAAGCGAGCCGGGGTTCGGCGGGGCAGGGGCCCCGCCGGGCGGCCGGGGCCCCTGCCGTCCGGTTTCCGGTGCCGCCGCCAGATTTCCTTCGCCGCTCGGTTGCGGCCGCCGCCCGGTTACGACTGCTGCTCGTCCTCGATGGCCTCCGCGATTCGGGCCAGCGTCTTGGTGATGGACTCCTCGACACCGGCCTTCTCGAGGCCGACCCCGGTGAGCACGCCCGAGCCGTCCTCGTGTTCGAGGAGGGCGAGCAGGATGTGCTCGGTGCCGACGTAGTTGTGGCCCAGGCGGAGCGCCTCGCGGAAGGTGAGCTCCAGGACCTTACGGGCGTCCGCGTCGAACGGGATCAGGGCGGGCAAGGACTCGGCCGCGGACGGCAGGGCCTCGGTGGCGGCCTGCCGGACGGTGTCCAGGAGGACGCCCTCCTGGGCGAGGATCGCCTTCGCGGCCAGGCCCTCGGGCTCCGCGAGAAGGCCGAGGACGAGGTGTGCGGGGCCGATCTCGGCGCTGGAGGCGGCGCGGGCCTCGTTCTGGGACGCCACCACCACATTGCGGGCGCGGGGGGTGTAGCGGCCGAAGCCCTGGCTGGGGTCGAGGTCCTGGATCACCTCGGACGCCTTGGGCACGAAGCGCTTCTGGGCGGCCTGCCGCGTGACCCCCATGGACGCGCCGATGTCGGTCCAGGAGGCGCCGGAGCGGCGGGCCTGGTCCACGAAGTGGCCGATGAGGTGGTCGGCCACCTCATCGAGGTGCTCGGCGGCGATCACCGCGTCGGCGAGCTGATCGAGGGCGTCGGTGTGGACCTTCTTGATGGCCTCGATCAGATCGTCGAGACGCACGGGATGGGTGGATCCGACTGGTTTCGTCATGTGTCAACCATAGGTTGACACCCTAGTGACTGTCAACGTCGGGTTGACAGTGAATCCGGTGCGAGCACCGCCTGAGCGCTTAGCTGGAAGTGCCCCGACCTGCCGTCGATCGTCTGCGGCACCATCGTGGCTGGTCGCGCCCACGCGGCGGAGCCGCACATCGACACGGCCCCGCGCCCCTTCGGGGCGCCACCGAACCGCAGCCGACCTCCGCCGATCCACCTAGCCCTGGTGCCCGGAGCGCGACTGATGCGGGGGCCAGAACGAAGTCCAGGTGAACTTGTCGCCGCCCACCCACCGGACCACATCCGGATCGTCCAGATCGACGTCGTCCAGGCCGACCTCACGGGCGATCTCGATGACGTCCAGGACCGAATACGCCTTGCCCGCCAGCTCACCGGCGATCTCGACCAGCCGGAACGGGGGCTCGTCGTGCTGAACGCCGAGCACCACGATCGGAGGCCGGTGGATGCGCGGGGCCTGGGATTCGGTCATATGTCCAAGGCTGCTCCCCACACCCCCTCACCGCACCTCGGAGCCGCCGGACCGCGCGGCCGGGCACTCCGTCGGACCGCACCGGCTCGCCGATGCCCGCGGCGCGGCCCACGATGGCCCGGTGGACGGAGAACATGGCCCGATAGCCGGCGGGATGGGCCGCCGGGGCTTCCTCGGAGCCGCCGCGGCGGCAGGTGCCGGGGCCGCCGGGGTGGCCGCGACGGGCTGCGACTCCTCGGCCGAGCGGAACGGCCCGCGCGCCCGCCCCTCCCGTCGCGCCGACGCCGCGCGCCGGGCGGAGGAGGCGGAGCGCGCCCGGCCGGGAAGTGCCGACTGGCGCATCCGCTCGGCGGGGCCGCCCGACGCCATCGAGGGCTATACCGACCGGGTGAGCGTGCTGCCCGACGGGGAGTTCGGGCTTCATGTGTCGACCACCGCCCCCGCCTTCCGCGTATCGGCCTACCGGATCGGCTGGTACGGCGGGACGCAGGCGCGGCTGGTGTGGCGGTCGGGCCGGGTGGACGGCAGAAAGCAGGGCGCGCCCCTGTTCCTCGACACCACCCGCACGGTGCGGGCCGACTGGGACCGTTCGCTCCGGGTCCGCGCCCGGAACTGGCCGGAGGGCGCGTATCTGCTGCGGCTGGACGCCTCGAACGGCCATCAGCGCTACGTACCGCTGATCGTCCGCTCACGGCAGGCGCGGGGCCGGACCCTGCTGATGCACGCACCGGCCACCTGGCAGGCGTACAACACCTGGGGCGGCTACAGCCTCTACCAGGGCCGGGACGGTGCGTACGGGACGCGCTCGCTGGCCGTCAGCTTCGACCGGCCGTACGCGAGCAGCGGGGCGGAGAAGTTCCTGGTCTACGAGCGGGCCGTGGTGGTACTCGCCGAGCGGCTGGGCCTTCCGCTCGCGTACACCACGGGCGTGGACGTCCATCTGCAACCGGCCGTGCTGAAGGACGCCTCGGCCACCCTGTCGCTCGGTCACGACGAGTACTGGACCCCGCAGCAGCGGCAGTACGTCACCCGGGCCCGGGACGACGGCACCAATCTGGCCTTCCTCGGCGCCAACACCTGCTTCCGCCGGATCCGGCTGGAGCCCGGCCCCGGAGGCGCCCCCGCGCGCACCGTGGTCTGCTACAAGACCGCCTACCGGGATGACCCGTACCTGGTGAACCATGGCGACCTGGCGACCACCGACTTCCGCCAGCCCCCCGCGTCCGATCCCGAGTCCTCGCTGACCGGCGTCCTCTACGAGGGCTTCCCGACCGACGCCCCGTACGTCGTCCTGGACAGCGGTCACTGGCTGTTCGCCGGGACCGGGGTGGACGACGGCGACTCCTTCGACCACCTGGTGGGTGTGGAGTACGACCGGGTCACTCCGGGCGATCCCACCCCGGCGCCGCTGCGGATCATCGCCCACTCCCCCCTGGTCTGCCGGGGGCGGCACAGCCACTCGGACTCCGCGTACTACACGGTGGCGAGCGGGGCCGGGGTCTTCGCCTCGGGGACGATGCGCTGGGTGGAGGCCCTGATGGCGGGGACCCATGAGAACGGGCGCAACCATGGGATGGACGCACGCACCAGGGCCTTCGTCACCCGCACCACGGAGAATCTGCTGCGCGCCTTCGCGGCGGGGCCCTGTGGCAGGAACAAGCCGCGGCCGAAGGACAATGTGCGCGCGGTGTACGGGGCCGGGGCACGCGCCGAACTCGCGTGAGCGGCGGGGCTCCCGAGCCCGGGAGCCCCGCCGGTCGGACGCCGGAACCGGCTATTCGAAGAGGTCCGCGTACGAACCCATCGCCAGCGCGATATCCGCCTGTGCCCAGAACCGGTGGTACGTGAAGGTGGGAACCGCGCCGCCCTTCAGATACGCCTCGACCTTCGACCAGGCCGGGTCGTTCTTGTAGAAGGAGCGGATCGACATGAAGGTGGAGCTGGAGTCGATCTTGTCACCGTTCGGCATGGTCCCGGTCCACCCGCTGGGCACGTAGACCGGGTCGTCGAAGCGGTTGTAGTCGGCGCGGGACTCGGGGGCGGCGATGCCCAGGTCGTCCTGGTAGTTGCTCCACATGCCGTCCAGCAGCGCCTTCGCGGTGTCCCTGGCCTGGGTGTCGCCGGACTTGGCGGCGTAGTACGACAGGGTCTTGGCGTACGCGGCCGCCACGCCGACGTCGTTGGTGTAGTCGGCGACGGTGACGTGCAGGCTCGCGTTGGCACCGGGGCTGGAGGCGTTCCAGGTGTCGGGCTGGCCGGACCACTGGAGGGTGGACGGGATCTGGTACGTGCCGTCGGGGTTGACGGTGGTCTCGGACAGCGCCCACTTGACCCACTTGTCCAGGACCGTCTTCGCGGAGGCGTCACCGGTGCGGTTGTAGTACTCCGCGACGCGCTCCATGGACCACGCCTGGAAGCCGAACCACTGGTTGGACGGCGGGTCGTGGTAGACCGGCTTCTCGTCGTAGTACATCCCGTAGAAGGTGGACTTGCCCGACGGCGGGGTGGCGTAGCGGCCCTGCCAGCTGTTGGTGGCGCCGCCCGCGATGGCGCCCTCGCTGGACTGGAGCCAGCGGTAGAACTCCAGCTGGCGCTTGAGGCTGGTGGACCAGTCGCTCGCGCCGGTCGCGGACTTGGGCTTGAGGTCGGCGTACGAGCTCAGGGCCCAGGCCGCCATGGGGTTCTGGTAGCCGCCGTGGGCGTGGCTGGAGCCGATGCGCCAGGACCAGCCCGCGGAGGTGTCGGTGGCGCCGCCCCACGCGTAGTACCAGGACAGCAGGTAGTGGGAGCTGTTCTTGCCGCTGCCCGCCGGGCAGGTGGTCTCACCGGCGCAGTTGCCGACCTTCTTGAAGTACTTGTCGTACATCGCGTAGCGCAGATAGTCGCCCATCTTGGCGGCCTTGGCGATGTTGCCGGAGATCTGGCCGCCCTTGCCCTGCGCCTTGGCCCACTCCGAGGCCCAGTAGGCGGCCTGGACGACACGTGCGTCGGCGTCGGGGGCGTTGGTGAACTTCCACTGCTTGGCGTACGCGGCGTCGCCGGTGAACAGGTCCAGATAGCCGTTCTTGCCGCCGTACTTGAAGCTGTCGCAGGTGGGCTGGGTCACGGTCTCCCAGACCGACTCCTGCGGGCCGCGCTGGAAGGTGTTGACATAGCTCGGGCCGGTGTCGCTCGGGCCCGCCTCGCACTTGCCGGGCGCGTTGCCGTAGCCGTAGACGTTGTCGACATCCTGGATCCAGTGCATGCCGTAGATGTCATCGGTGCCGTACGCGCTCTTCAGCTCGCCGGCGATGGGGTCCTGGCCGACCGGGACATTGCCGTTGAGCTGGGAGGGGTACTGCGAGGGCTGGTCCCACTCGGGCGCGTAGGTGGCCGGCTTGGAGGGGTCGTAGAAGCTGTTGGTGGACTGGTCCGCATGGGTGGGGATCATGTATTTCTCCATGATGTCCCACGCGTTGTTGAACTTGGCCCAGTCGCCGGTGACCTTGCCGTACATCGCCTGGAGCCAGATCAGATAGCTGTACGCCTCGGAGGTCGTCTCATGGCCGTGGTCGGGGGCCTCGACGATCAGGGTCTCCACCGAGTGGTACGGAACGCCCTCGGGCGAGAAGTAGCCCGCCGAGGGTGCGGTGATCTTGTTGTAGAGGTCGAGGAAGCGGGCGTCGTAGACCTTCGATGCGGCCAGCTGGGTGACGGTGACCTCGGCCTTGATGTGGCCGGCCGCGGTCGCGGTGAAGGTGGCGGCGCCGGTGCCGGTGGCGGCGGCGGCCACGGTCACCTGCTGGGCGGTGTCCCAGTTGGTGGGGGTGAAGGTGAGGGAGGCGCCCGAGGAGATCGTCAGTCCGGTGTTGCCCGAGGTGCGGGCGACGGAGACGGTGACGTTCGCGGACGGCTTGGTGGACAGCTTGACGCCGAACGTCCCGGTCTTGCCCTGCTGCACCCCGAGCTGACCGGGGCTGGCCACCAGCGTGGGCCCGGCCGCCACATGGATGCCGACGGGGGTGGACTCGGCGGAGGCGCCCTGACTGTCGTACGCCTTGGCATAGAGCGAGTAGTCGCCCGCCGGGACGTCCTTGTAGTCGAAGGCGTACGGGGAGGCGGTGTCGGTGCCGAGGAGCTTGGTGTCGCTGTAGAACTCGACCTTGGTGATCGTCGCCCCGTCGGCCGCCGCTGCCGTGGCCGTCATCGGGACGGTGCCGCCGGAGGAGAAGACGGCGCCGGGTGACGGGCTGCTCAGCACCGCGATGGGCGGCTGATGGGCGCCCCGGCAGGCCACTCCGTTGACGGCGAAGGAGGTCGGGGCGGCGTTGGTGCCGCTATAGGTGAACTGGGCGCCGGTGGTGACATTGCCGCCGGCCGCGATCTTCGCGTTGTGCCCGGCGTTGGTGACGGTGACGGTCTTGCCGGACTGCGACCAGCTGCCGTTCCAGCCGTTGCCGAGCTTCTGGTTTCCGGCGTAGTCGTAGGTCAGCGTCCAGCCGTCGATGGCGTCGGCGCCGGGGTTGGTGATGGTGAGATCGGCGGTGAAGCCGGAGCCCCAGTCATTGGTCTTGTAGTCGACCCCGCACTGGACGGCGGCGGCGTGCGCGGGGGCGACGCCGCCCGCGGCGGTCATGGCCACCGGGAGCGAGAGCGCGGCGGCGAGGGCGGTCACCAGCCGTCTCATTCGTCGTCGTGCCCCGGATAAGGGCGAGCCACGCTGTACGCGCATCGGGGGACCTCCTCGCGGTTCGTGCGGTGGTGGGGGATGTGCGAACCAGTGGGAGCGCTCCCAAGGTTCGTGTCAGCCTGAGGGAGTGTCAAGTCTTTGAACAACACCGGGTCGTCGGACACCTTCGACCGATAATTCGTGAACGAGGTCTGTTGACATGCGCCCGTCGAGCGCTACCGTCACCTCAACCAGTGGGAGCGGTTCCAGCAGTCTGCGCCGTATCGAACGGCGCTTGGACCTCGAGGAGTCGCTCCATGCGAGCACCCCCGCGCCTTTATGCCTTGGTGGCCGCCGCGGTGTTATCCGTGGCGGGCACCGCCTTGGTGCCCGCCGCCGCCTCGGCGGCGGGCGGCCCGGCCACGACCGCTTCGGCCGACGCGTCGGCACAGCCGTCAAAGCCGTTCCGCGCCAACGCCGCACCACCGGAGCTCCGCGCCTCGGGCAACAAGCTCGTCGACGAGAGCGGAGCCACCCGGCGGCTGCTGGGCGTCAACCGCTCCGGCGGTGAGTTCATGTGCGTCCAGGGGCGTGGCATCTTCGACGGCCCGGTGGACGACGCGTCCATCAAGGCCATCGCGGGCTGGAAGGCCAACGCGGTCCGGGTCCCGCTCAACGAGGAGTGCTGGCTGGGACTTTCCCATATCGACGCGGCCTACGGAGGGGCCAACTACATCGCGGCGGTCAAGGCACTCGTCGCCCGGCTGGAGGCCAATGGCATCACACCCATCGTCGAACTCCACTGGTCCCACGGCAGATACACCGGAGGGGACAGCCACTGCCCCGACACCGAGTACGCCACCTGCCAGAAGCCGATGCCGAACGCGCAGTACACCCCGGCGTTCTGGACCTCGGTCGCCCAGACCTTCAAAGGCGACCAGGCCGTGGTCTTCGATCTGTTCAACGAGCCGTTCCCGGACCGCGCCACCTCCGACCCGACGGCGGCGTGGACATGCTGGCGGGACGGCGGCGACTGCCCCGGAATCGACTTCCGGGTCGCCGGGACGCAGACCCTGCTGAACGCCGTACGGTCCACCGGCGCCAGGAATCTGGTCCTTATCCCGGGGGTCGCCTATTCCAACGATCTGCGCCAGTGGCTCACGTACCGGCCGGACGACCCGGCGGGCAACCTCGCCGCCGCCTGGCACACCTACAACTTCAACACCTGTTCCAGCGAGAGCTGTTTCGACGAACAGCTGGCCCCGGTCATCGCCCAGGTCCCGTTCGTGGCGGGGGAGATCGGCGAGAACACCTGCTCCCACGGCTATATCGACCGGGTCATGGCCTGGCTGGACGCCAAGGGCGCCTCGTATCTGGGGTGGACCTGGAACACCTGGGACTGCTCCTCGGGGCCGTCCCTGATCAGCGACTACAACGGCACGCCGACCAACTTCGGCGTGGGACTCCGCGATCACCTGAAGGGAATGCAATGAGCCGCAGAATCCGAATGGCGGGCACTCTGCTCGCCGCCTCCGCGCTGACCATGGGGGCGCTGACCGGCGTGGCGTCCGCCCAGGGGGACAGCGGCAGGGCGGCCGCCGCGAAGGTCGACAACCCCTACTCGGGCGCCAAGGTGTATGTGAACCCCGACTGGTCGGCGAAGGCCGCCGCCGAACCCGGCGGCAGCAAGATCTCCAACCAGCCGACCGGCATCTGGCTGGACCGGATCGCCGCGATCAACGGCACCGGCGGCGCGATGGGGCTGCGCGCCCACCTCGACCAGGCGCTCCAGCAGTCCGGCGGCAGCCCGACCGTCGTCCAGTTAGTGGTCTACGACCTGCCCGGCCGTGACTGCTCCGCACTGGCGTCCAACGGCGAGCTGGGCCCGACCGAGATCGACAAGTACAAGACGCAGTTCATCGACCCGATCGCGTCGATCCTCTCCGAGTCGAAGTACGCCAACTCCAATCTGCGGATCGTCACCACGATCGAGATCGACTCGCTGCCCAACCTGGTCACCAACACCGGCAGCCGCCCCACCGCGACCCCGCAGTGCGACACCATGAAGGCCAACGGCAACTATGTGAAGGGCGTCGGCTACGCCCTGAACAAGCTGGGTGCCATCGGCAACGTCTACAACTACGTGGACGCCGGCCACCACGGCTGGATCGGCTGGGACGACAACTTCAACCCGAGCGCCCAGGTGATCAAGGAGGCGGCGACGGCCGAGGGCAGCACGGTCGACAAGGTGGCCGGCATCATCGTCAACACGGCCAACTACAGCACGCTCAAGGAGAACAACTTCACCGTCAACGACTCGGTCAACGGCACCACCGTGCGCCAGTCGAAGTGGGTGGACTGGAACAAGTACGTGGACGAGCTCTCCTTCGCCCAGGCGTTCCGCCAGGAGCTGGTCAACGTCGGCTTCCCGAGCAACATCGGCGCGCTGATCGACACCTCCCGCAACGGCTGGGGCGGCTCGGCCCGGCCCAGCGGCCCCGGTGCGAAGACGGACGTCGACACCTACGTCAACGGCGGGCGCTACGACCGCCGCATCCACATCGGCAACTGGTGCAACCAGGCCGGCGCCGGGCTCGGTGAGCGGCCCAAGGCGGCACCCGCCTCCGGGATCGACGCGTATGTGTGGATGAAGCCCCCGGGCGAGTCCGACGGGTCGAGCTCCGAGATCCCGAACGACGAGGGCAAGGGCTTCGACCGGATGTGCGACCCGACGTACACCGGCAACCCGCGCAACGGCAACAACCCGTCGGGCGCGCTGGCGAACGCTCCGGTGTCGGGCCACTGGTTCTCGGCCCAGTTCCAGGAGCTGCTGAAGAACGCCTACCCGGCGCTGTAACCGCACGACCCGTCCCCTGAAATCCGGGGCCGGTGGACGCCTTCCTCCGCGTCCACCGGCCCCTTCTTCACGGGGCTCGGCTCTCCTCCGGCCACCGCCGGGAGGTGCCCCCGCCGGGGCGCCTCGGCCCTCCCCCGGCCACTGCCGGGAGGTGTTCCGGCCGGAAGGCCCCGACACCCCGGGGCGCAAGCCGTATCCTCAGGACGACTCCCGCCGCACCAGCTGGGTGGGAAGCACCACCTGCGGCCGTTTGGAGGTGCGGTCCGACAGCCCCTCGATCTCCTCCAGCAGCACCCGCACCATCGCCCGGCCCATCTCCTCCGTGGCCTGGCGGACGCTGGTGAGCGGAGGGTCCATATGGCGGGCGACGGCCGAGTCCTCGAAGCCGACCATCGCGACATCGTCCGGGACGCCGCGCCCGTGCTCGCGCAGCACCTGGCGGGCGCCCGCGGCCATCACATCCGAGGCGGCGAAGATCGCGTCCAGGTCCGGGCGCTGGTCGAGCAGCCGGCGCATCGCGCTGCGGCCGCCCTCCTCGGTGAAGTCCGCGGAGGCCACCAGCCCGGGATCCACCTCCCGGCCCGCCGCCCGGACCGCGGCGCTGTAGCCCTCCAGGCGGCACTGCGCGACATACATGTCCAGCGGGCCGGTGATGGTGGCGACCGTCGAGCGGCCGCGGCCGATGAGGTGCTCCACGGCGGACTGGGCGCCCCCGGTGTTGTCCGAGTCGACGTATGGAACCGTTTCATGCGCCGAGCGGCGCCCGCTGAGCACCGCGGGCATCTCGATCTGCTCCAGCAGATCCGGAAGCGGATCATCCGCATGCACGGAGACCAGCAGCACCCCGTCGACCCGGTGCGCGGAGAGATAGTCCGCGAGCCGCTGCCGTTCCTTGGGGGTGCGGATGAGGGTCAGCAGCAGCTGGAGATCGGTGTCGGCGAGCTCGGCGCCGACACCGCGGATGATGTCGGAGAAGTACGGCTCGGCGAAGAGCCGGGTCTCGGGCTCGGGTATGACCAGGGCGACGGCGTCGGCGCGGTTGGCGGCGAGCGCGCGGGCCACCCGGTTCGGCACATAGCCGAGCTCGGCGACGGCCTGCTCCACGGCCGTGCGGGTGCGGTCGCTGACCCGGGGCGAACCGTTGATCACCCGGGAGACGGTGCCACGGCCGACTCCGGCGCGGGCCGCCACTTCCTCGAGGGTCGGCCGTCCCCGCCCCGCGCCATGCCGCCGCGTTCCTGCCATATCGCGCCTCCAGCCGTCCGTACCCAGCAGCAACCCCCCAAATGGGCGGCTGCGGGGACATTCAACAGCAGTGTCGTTTCGGGAACTGGTTTCGCGTACTCCCTTGACACCCCAGCGGAGAGCCGCGACCCTTCAACACATCACAGCTGGGAGCGCTCCCACCGTACCTGAGCCATAAAGCCATACATAACCCGCACGATACCCGCCCGGCTCGATGCATCTTAAAGAGTCGCAAATCACCACCTTTCGGCCGGAGCCGTAGGGCGGGGCGCTAGGAGGACGGAATGCGCAGGAGCACTGGTAGTCACCGCGGCAGAGCCGTGGTCCTCGCGGCCGTCGCCGCTCTAGGAGCCGGACTGCTCAGCGGCTGCGCCGACGACGGCGACGACGGATCCGCCGGCTCGTCCGGCGGCGGTGACAGCAAGGGCAAGACGGTCGTGACGGTCGGCACGTACGGCGTCATGGGTTTCAAGCAGGCCGGGCTCTATGACGAGTACACGAAGCTGCACCCCAATATCAAGATCGAAGAAAATGTGATCGACCCGGCGTCGAACTACTACCCGCAGCTGCTGACCCACCTCGGCTCGGGCAGCGGGCTCGCCGACATCCAGGCGGTCGAGGTCGGCAACATCAATGAGGTCACCACCACCCAGGCCGACAAGTTCGTTGATCTTTCGAAGGCGGACGGCGTCAAAAAGGAAAACTTCCTCGACTGGAAGTGGGCGCAGGCCACCGCCAAGGACGGAAAGACGATCGGCCTCGGCACGGACGTGGGCCCGATGGCGATCTGCTACCGCAAGGACCTCTTCCAGCAGGCCGGGCTCCCGACCGACCGCGCCGCGGTCTCCAAGCTCTGGGCGGGCGACTGGCAGAAGTACCTCAACGCCGGCAAGGACTTCGCGAAGAAGGCGCCGGGCGGAGCCGCGTTCCTGGACTCGGCCGGCGGACTGTTCAACGCGGCGGTCTCCGGCGGTTCCGAGGTCTACTACGACAAGAGCGGGAAGCCCATCTACAAGGACAACCCGGCCGTCAAGAAGGCGTGGAAGCTGGCGACCGACGCGTCCGCGTCCAAGCTCTCCGCCGGGCTCCAGGAGTTCACCAAGCCCTGGCAGCAGGCGCTCGCCAACGGCAAGTTCGCCACCGCCTCCTGCCCGGCCTGGATGCTCGGCCAGATCAAGGAGTACGCCGGGGACAAGTACAGCGGCAAGTGGGACGTCGCCGCCGCCCCCAAGCCCGCCAACTGGGGCGGCTCCTTCCTCTCCGTGCCGCAGGCGGCGAAGAACAAGGACGAGGCGGTCAAGCTGGCCACTTGGCTGACCGCGCCCGAGCAGCAGGCCAAGCTCTTCGAGAAGCAGGCGAGCTTCCCCAGCGCCCAGGCCGCGTACGACCTGCCCCAGGTGGCCGACGCCAAGCTCCCGTACTTCAACAACGCGCCCATCGGCAAGATCTTCTCCGAGGCCGCGAAGGACAGCCCGACGCAGGTCCTGGGCCCGAAGGACGCCGTCATCAAGCAGAACTTCGTCGATGTCGGCCTGCTCCAGGTCGACCAGCAGGGCAAGTCCGCCGCCGAGGGCTGGAAGGCCGCGATCAAGACGAACGACAACGCGCTGGATCAGTGACCCGGATATGACAGCAACCTCCGGTTTTACCCCTGATACGGCCGCGCCCCCCGCAGGGCAGGGGGGCGCGGCCCCGCGCGCCGCGACCGCGCAGGCGCCCGACCCGGCCGAGCAGCGGCGTCGCGACCGGCGCAGCCGCCGCTACCGCTGGGATGTGCGATGGAGCCCGTACGCCTTCGTCGCCCCCTTCTTCATCTTCTTCGCCGCCTTCGGCCTCTTTCCCCTGCTCTACACGGGGTGGGCCTCGCTGCACCAGGTGGAGCTCACCGACCCCACCCATATGGAGTGGGCGGGATGGCACAACTTCTCCAGGCTGTGGGAAGACGAGTTCTTCTGGAAGGCGCTGCGGAACACCTTCACCATCGGGGTGATCTCCACCGTTCCCCAGCTGATGATGGCTCTCGGGATCGCGCATCTGCTCAACTACCGGCTGCGCGCCTCGATGTTCTTCCGGGTGGCGATCCTCACCCCGTACGCCACCTCCGTCGCTGCCGCCACGCTGGTGTTCGCGCTGCTCTTCGGGCGTGACTACGGCATGGTCAACTGGTCGCTGGGGCTGGTCGGGCTGGACGGCATCGACTGGCAGAACGGCAGCTGGACCTCGCAGATCGCGGTCTCCACGATCGTCATCTGGCGGTGGACCGGCTACAACGCGCTGATCTACCTGGCCGCCATGCAGGCCGTGCCGAACGATCTGTACGAGTCGGCGGCGCTGGACGGGGCCTCGCGCTGGAAGCAGTTCCTGCATGTCACCGTCCCGTCGCTGCGGCCCACCATCCTCTTCACGGTCGTCGTCTCCACGATCGGGGCCACCCAGCTCTTCGGTGAGCCGCTGCTGTTCAACACCGCGGGGACGGCCACCGGCGGCGCCGATCACCAGTACCAGACGCTCGGCCTGTACATGTACGAACAGGGCTGGGTGAATCTGCACCTCGGCCGGGCCTCCGCCATCGCCTGGACGATGTTCCTGATCCTGCTGCTGATCGCCGCGGCCAACGCGCTGTTCGCGCGACGGCTGCGAAAGAGCCAGTGAGGGAGACGAGGAGAACCATGAGCATCACTGTCTCTTCCCGGCGGACACGCGATCCGGCGGCTCCCGTGCGCACCGCTCCACACGGTGGAAAGGGCCGCGGCCGAGCGGGCAGGCAGCTGCACGGGGGCAAGATCACCTACGCCGTGCTGATCCTGTTCACCGTCGGCTCGCTCTTCCCGCTGGTGTGGACGGCCATCGCCGCCTCCCGCACCAACACCAGGCTGGCCCAGACACCTCCTCCCCTGTGGTTCGGCGGCAACCTCTTCAACAATCTGGACAAGGCGTGGAACGGCGCCCACATGGGCACCGCGCTGCTCAACACGACGGTGGTGGCGGGCACGGTCGCGGCGTCGACCGTGCTGTTCTCGACCATCGCCGGCTTCGCCTTCGCCAAGCTGCGCTTCCGCTTCAAGAACATCCTGCTGATGCTCACCATCGGGACGATGATGGTGCCGCCCCAGCTCAGCGTGGTGCCGCTGTACATGATGGTGGCCAAGCTGGAGTGGACCGACCAGCTCCAGGCGGTCATCGTGCCGACGCTCGTCAGCGCCTTCGGGGTCTTCTTCATGCGGCAGTACCTCTCCCAGGCGCTGCCGACCGAGCTGATCGAGGCGGCGCGGATGGACGGCGCGAGCAGCCTGCGGATCATCTGGCATGTCGTCTTCCCGGCGGCGCGTCCGGCGATGGCGGTGCTGGGGATGCTCACCTTCGTCCAATCCTGGAACGACTTCTTCTGGCCGTTCATCGCGCTCACGCAGAACGGCAACCCGACCATGCAGGTGGCATTGACCGGTCTCAGCCGTGGATACACCCCGGATCAGTCACTGATCATGGCGGGGGCGCTGCTGGGCACCCTGCCGCTGCTGATCGCCTTCGTACTCTTCGGCAAGCAGATTGTGGGGGGCATCATGCAGGGCGCGGTCAAGGGCTGAGCCGCCCGCGACCACCAGTCCGTCCTCCCTCCCCGTTTCCCCTCCTCCCCCACGACCTCGAATGGGAGCGCTTCCATGTCTCTTACCTTCCCGCCCGGATTCCTGTGGGGCGCTGCCTCGGCCGCCTATCAGGTCGAGGGGGCCGCCCAGGAGGACGGCCGCACTCCATCCATCTGGGACACCTTCAGCCATACGCCAGGCAGGGTGCTCGCCGGTGATACCGGCGATGTGGCCGTCGACCACTACCACCGCTTCCGCGAGGACGTCCGGCTCATGGCGGAGCTGAACCTGGGGGCGTACCGCTTCTCGGTGTCCTGGTCACGGGTGCAGCCCACCGGCCGGGGACCGGCCGTGCAGCGCGGGCTCGACTTCTACCGCTCGCTGGTGGACGAGCTGCTGGGCGCGGGCATCCAGCCGGTGCTCACCCTCTACCACTGGGACCTCCCCCAGGAGCTGGAGAACGCGGGCGGCTGGCCGGAGCGCGAGACCGCCGAGCGATTCGCCGAGTACGCGGGCATCGTGGCGGGGGCGCTCGGCGACCGCGTCGAGTTCTGGACCACCCTCAACGAGCCGTGGTGCAGCGCCTTCCTGGGCTATGGCTCGGGGGTGCACGCCCCGGGCCGCACCGAGCGGCTGGCCCCGCTGCGCGCCGCCCACCATCTGAACCTCGCCCATGGCCTCGGCGCCCAGGCGCTGCGCGCCGCGCTCCCCGCCCGCGCCCAGCTCGCCATCAGCCTCAACCCGGCCGTGGTCCGGCCGCTCACCGACAAGCCCGAGGACCTGGACGCCCAGCGGCGTATCGACGCGCTGGCCAATCGCGTCTTCACCGGTCCGCTGCTGCGCGGTGCGTACCCCAGCGACCTGATCAAGGACACCGCCTCGATCACCGACTGGTCGTTCGTCCGCGACGGCGATCTGGCCGTCATCAAGCACCCCCTGGACGCGCTGGGCATCAACTACTACACACCGTCATTGGTATCAGCAGGCACCGACAGCGCCGACTCGCCCGCCCGTCACGACGGCCACGGCGCCAGCGCCCACTCCCCCTGGCCCGGCTCGGAGCAGGTGGCCTTCCACCAGACCGCGGGCGAGCGCACCGAGATGGGCTGGACGATCGACCCGACCGGACTGCACGACCTGCTGATGCGCTACAGCCGTGAGGCCCCGGGCGTACCGCTGTACATCACCGAGAACGGCGCCGCGTTCGACGACAAGCCGGACGCGGAGGGCGCGGTCCACGACCCGCGGCGGGTCGACTACCTCCGGGACCATCTGGCCGTCGCCCACCAGGCCATCGCGGACGGCGCCGATCTGCGCGGCTATTTCCTGTGGTCGCTGATGGACAACTTCGAATGGGCGTACGGCTACAGCAAGCGCTTCGGCGCGGTCTACGTCGACTACCCGACGCAGACCCGGGTGCCGAAGTCCAGTGCCCGCTGGTACGCCCAGGTGGCTCGCACCGGAGAGCTCCCCTCGGCGTAACGGGACCCACGTCCGCGGCGCCGCCCGCTGGGGGGCGGGCGGCGCCGCGGACGGCAGTGGATACGCGGGCACGGGCGCAACCGGGCGGACGCCTTCTTCCTTCAAAGGGATTACACCCTGATCCACCCGGCGGAAGGGCGCCGTCACCGCGGGGGAATGCCTGGTAAACCCATAGAGACATGAGAGCATTTCCGGAGCGCCGGCAGAGGTTCCGCGATGAGGGATCCGGTCGGCGCGCGCCCGCCGGAAAAGGCGAGGCCCTCGCCGGCTGGTTCGACGGCCGGGTGGGCCTGTTCAAGATGGCCAAGGCCAATCTGCGCAAGGTCTTCCCCGACCACTGGTCCTTCCTGATCGGTGAGATCGCCCTCTATACATTTGTCATCATCATTCTGACCGGCGTCTATCTGACCCTGTTCTTCAAACCGGCGATGAACGAGGTGGTCTACAACGGCCGGTGGACACCGCTGAACGGCATCCGCATGTCGCAGGCGTACGAGTCCACGCTGAACATCAGCTTCGATGTGCGCGGCGGACTGCTGATGCGGCAGGTCCACCACTGGGCGGCGATCGTCTTCATCGCCAGCATGCTCGCCCATATGATGCGGACGTTCTTCAACGGCGTCTTCCGCAAACCCCGCGAGATCAACTGGCTCTCCGGCGCCGGTCTGCTGATTCTGGGGATGTTCGACGGATTCATGGGCTATTCACTGCCCGACGATCTGCTGTCCGGCACCGGTCTGCGCTTCATGGAAGGCGCGATCCTGTCGATTCCGATCGTCGGCACCTATCTGTCGTTCTTCTTCTTCGGCGGCCAATTCCCGGGAGAGTCGATCGTGCCACGGCTGTTCACCGTGCATGTACTGCTGATTCCGGGCATCATGCTCGGGCTGCTGGCGCTCCATATGATCCTGCTCGTCTACCACAAGCACACCCATCACCCGGGGCCCGGCAAGAAGAACATGAATATCGTGGGGCCGCCCCTGTGGCCGATCTATGTGGCCAAGTCCGGCGGTTTCTTCTTCCTGGTCTTCGGCGTCACGACTTTGATGTCGGCCATCGCCCAGATCAATCCGGTGTGGGCCTATGGCCCCTACCGGCCCGACCAGGTCTCCACCGACGCCCAGCCGGACTGGTACATGGGCTATTCCGAAGGGCTGATCCGGCTGATGCCGGGCTGGGAGATCAACCTCTGGGGCCACACCCTGGTGCTCGGGGTGCTGATCCCGTTCCTGGTCTTCCCCACGGTGCTGCTGGTCATCTGGCTCTATCCGTTCCTGGAGGCGTGGATCACCGGGGACCACCGCGAGCACCATCTGAACCAGCGCCCGCGCAACGCCCCGACCCGCACCGCCTTCGGCGCCGCCTGGGCCGCCCTCTACGCGGTGCTGCTGGCGGGCGGCGGCAATGACCTCATCGCGACCCACTTCCATCTGTCGATCAACGCGATCACCTGGGCCGCCCGGATCGGCTTCTTCGTGGTGCCGGTCGTGGTCTTCATCATCACCAAGCGGGTCTGTCTCGGCCTCCAGCGCAAGGACCGGGAGAGACTGCTGCACGGCCGCGAGACCGGCATCATCCAGCGGCTGCCGCACGGCGAGTACCTCGAAGTGCATGAGCCGCTGACACCGGCGGAGAAGTACACGCTGAGCGCGTACGAGCAGTACGAGCCGCTGGAGCTGCCGCCATCGGTCGACGAGGCCGGGGTCGTCCGCAAGATCCCCTTCAAGGACCGGCTGCGCGTCTCGCTGTCCCGGAGCTACTTCGGCCTCAACGGCCAGATCGCCAAGCCCACGAAGGAGCAGGTGGCGGAGCACGAGGAGCATGAGGAGGCGGAGCGGGCCGAGGAACCCCAGCGGCCTTAGGGGTCCTTGCACTATGAGCGCCCGATGGCCATGGGGCGACGGAAACGGCGGGGCGCGGCGGTGGGGGATTCCGTCCGCGCCCCGCCGTGTGGGGGGTGCCGTGGGGGGTGGGTGATGTGGGGCTTTATGCGGCCGACGGGCGGTGTGGGGCCGCCCCGATGTCAGCCGTCGCTGCTGTCAGCTATTGCGGCTGTCAGCTGTAGCGGCTGTCAGCTGTTGTAGGCGGCGAACGCCTTGGCGAAGGCGAACTCCTCCTGGTCGATCGAGCTGCACGTCGGCGACGCGGTGTCCTGCGGGCTCGGGCACTGCTTGTCGCGGGTCGCGGACCACATCGACAGCCACGCCAGCCCCTTGGACTTGGCGAACTCCACCAGCTGGGAGGCGTCGTCGACCTTGAATATCTCGTTCTTGACGTCATTGACGCCGATCATCGGGGTGACCGCGACGGCCTTCCACGCCTCGTCGTCGCTCAGCCCGAGGGCCTCCTTGATCTGGCCCTGGGTCGCGGTGGCGGCGTCGATGGCGTACTGGCCCATGTCGCCGTCGAAGGAGGCGCCGTAGTCCATCGCCATGATGTTGACGGAGGAGACCTTCACCCCGTTCTTCTTGGCGTCGGCGACGAGGTCCACACCGTCCTGGGTGAGACCGGTCGGGAGCACCGGCAGGGTGAAGGAGACGTCCAGGTCCGAATGCTGCTCCTGGAGCTTGGCGATGGCCTGGGCGCGGCGGGTGTTGGCCTCCTTGTTCGGAAGCGCGCTGCCCTCGATGTCGAAGTCCACCTTGGTGAGCTTGAGGGCGTCCACGACCTTGCCGTAGGCCGCGGCGAGCTCGTCGGCCGAGGTGCAGGCCAGACCCAGTTCGGAGCCGGAGGCACCGCCGAAGGAGACCCGGACGTCACCGCCGGCCGCCCGCAGCTTCTCGGTCTGGTTGGCCACCTCGTTGTCGCCGACCTCGGTGACGCCGCCCCACTTGGGGGTACAGCCGCCACCGGAGGTGATGAAGGCGAGGTTGAACTGCTTGACGCCGGTCTTCTCGGCGGCGCCCACCATGTCGTAGGCGGGGTAGAGCGAGGTGTCGATGTACGGGGCGAAGCCGCCGGCCGCCGCCGCGGCGGGCTTCTCGGAGACGGTTCCCGCGTTCGCCGCCCCGCTGAGCGCGAACGCCGTGCCACCGGCCAGGACGGCGGCGGCGGTCACGCCGATCACCTTGGTGGTCCGGTTTGTCATGCGACGGTGCGTACTGCTCATCAGGTGCCTGCCTTCGCTGTACGGATGTGGGGGGAGATGGTGCGGGCGACACGCTAGCGAGGGGAAGTCGGACAAACGGCAGGATCCGTGCACCGGCCACGGATCTTATGGCTGCCTTAAGGAACCCATCGGCGGCGATTAATGCTCCGCGGGCTCCCTAGTACGGCCACGGGTCCTCTTCTTACGGCCGCGCCGCCGCTGCCCCGGGCCGGCGAGGCCGCCGCCGTTCAGCGAGAGCCACACCCGTACCTCGGTGCCGCCCAGCACCGACCGTCCGATCCGCAGATCGCCGCCCGTGGACTCCGCGACCCGGCGCACGATGTCCAGCCCGAGGCCGGTCGAGCCGGGGCCGCCGTCGCCGTGGCCGCGGCGGAGCGCCGCGTCCGGGTCGGCGATCCCGGGGCCCGCGTCGGAGACCAGGATGATCACTGAATTGCTGGCGTCCCCACCATCGTGGACGTCCACCGCGAACGCGGTGCCCTCGGGCGTGTGCCGGAAGACATTGCCGAGCAGGGCGTCCAGGGCCGCGCCGAGTTCGGGGCGGGCGACCGGCACCCGTACGGTCCGGTCGACCCCGGCCAGCCGCACCGTACGGTCCTCGTCCTCGGCGAGCGCGGACCAGAACTCCATCCGCTCCCGGATCACCTCGGAGGCGTCACAGCCGGAGGGGGTGTGCGTCTTCTGCTGGCGCGCGGTGCGGATGATCTGGTCGACCTCGCGCTCCAGCTTGGCCACGGCGGCGCGGGTCTGCTCGGCCGCGGGTCCCTCGCCCAGCGAGGCGGCGTTGAGCCGCAGCACGGTGAGCGGGGTACGCAGCCGGTGGGAGAGGTCGGCGGCCAGCTCACGCTCGCTGGCCAGCAGTTGGACCACCTGGTCGGCCATGGAGTTGAACGCGGTGGCGGCCGCCCGGAGTTCGGCCGGGCCGTCCTCCGGGACGCGCACCCCGAGCTCGCCCCGGCCCAGGTCGTGGGCGGCCTCGGCGAGCTGCCCGGCCGGGCGCACCAGCCGGGTGCCGAGCCGGTCGGCGATGGCGACCGCGCCCACGATCAGCGCGAGGCCCACGCCCGCCAGCACCAGCCAGGACGTGGTCACCCCGCTGGTGACCAGGGCACGCGGCACATACACCTCCACGACCGCGACCTGACCGCTGCTCAGCGCGGTCGGCTGGAGCAGTGCGTAGCCCCCGGGGGCATCGGACACCGAGGCGCGGCCGAGCCGCCGCGCGGTGGTCAGCTCGCCCTTGGGCGCACGGCTCTTGCCGAGGTCGTAGCCGCTGCCCGGCTCGCCCGGATCATCCGGGACATGCACCGCCATCCGGCCGTCCCCGCCCGCCTGGGTGCTGGCGACCGCGCGCTGGAGCCGCGCCCGCTCGGTGGTGATGGCGAGCGCCGGGCCGATGGTGGCGGCCTGCCGCTCGGCGTCGGCGAACGCCCGGTCCCGGGCCAGCTCCTTGACGACGAGGCCGAGCGGGACGGCGAAGGCCACCACGACCATCGCGGTGACGGCCAGGCAGACCTTGACCAGGGCCCATCTCACGTGTGCTCCGCCGGTGGCTCCAGTTTGACGCCGACCCCGCGCAGCGTGTGGAGGTAGCGCGGCCGGGCGGCGGTCTCGCCCAGCTTGCGGCGCAGCCATGACAAATGGACGTCTATGGTCTGGTCGTCCCCGTACGCCTGGCGCCAGACCTCGGCGAGGAGCTCCCTGCGCGGTACGACGACACCGGGCCGCCCGGCGAGATAGGCCAGCAGATCGAACTCGCGCCGGGTCAGATCGAGCGTCACCCCGTCCAACTGGGCCTGGCGGCGCAGTGGATCGACGGCCAGCCCACCGACCCGGAGCACCGTGGGGAGCGCCGCCGCACCGCCCGGCTCCCCCGCCCCGCCGCCGCGCGCACGGCGCAGCACCGCGGTCATCCGGGCCGAGAGATGGGCCACGGAGAACGGTTTGACCAGGTAGTCGTCGGCGCCGTCGTTGAGCAGCCGGACGATCTCGGCCTCGTCGTCACGGGCGGTGGCCACGATGACCGGCACATCGGTGATGCCCCGCAGCATCTTGAGCGCCTCCGCCCCGTCCAGATCGGGGAGGCCGAGGTCCAGGATGACGACGTCGAACCCGATCTGCGCCACCTCGCGCAATGCCTCCAGGGCGGTGCCGACGCTGCGCACGGTATAGGACGCCTCGGTCAACTGCCGTATGAGGGCTGAGCGTACGAACTGGTCGTCCTCGACCACGAGCACACTTGCCATGACCGGCACCGTACGCCATTCGGGTGAGGCAAGATGAGGAAGATGCAAAGAGGTCTGGTCCAATGTCTGGCGTGGGTGCTGGCGACCGGCGCCGCGGTCACGCTGTCGTGGTACGGCGTGCGGACAGTGCTGACCGGTACGGCCTACGATCCGCCGCGGGCGCTGCCGATCACGGACGGCTCCCGCTCGGCGAGCGGGGCCTGGTCCTCCTCGACGCATCGGCCCAAACCCCCTTCGCCCGCCGCGACTTCACCGTCCGCCCCGTCTTCGCCTTCGCGCCCCGGGTCGGACAACGAGGGAGCCGAGGGAGCCGAGGGAGCCGATGGAGACGGGAAGACGGGGTCCGGTTCGGCCGGGGGCACCCGGAAGCCGACCCAGGCACCGACCCGGCGGGAGTCGGCGCGGCCGGAGGAGAGCGGCGAGGTCCGCAGCTATCCGGCCAAGGGCGGCCGGGCGGTCTTCGACATCCGGGCGGCATCGGCGGAGCTGGTATCGGCCACACCGGACGGCGGATGGCAGATGCAGGTGTGGAAGCAGAGCGAGTGGATCCGGGTGGACTTCGTCTCCGGGGCCGACACCACCACGATCTTCTGCACCTGGCACGACGGCCCGCCCAAGGTCCGCATCGACGAGCACTGAGCGCTCCGCGCACCTCCGCTCGGCACCCTCCGGTCCGCTCCGCTCCGTTCCGGTCCGCCTCAGGTCGAGTCAGGTCAGGTCAGGTCGAGTCAGGTCAGGTGAAGACGGCGGGCGGCGGGGCCGGGGAGGGAGCGGCGGTCGCGTCGGTGACCGGGGCCGCGCCACCGGTGAAGTCCGTGAGCGCACGGCCGTGTTCCACCCGGGCGGGGTACGGATCGCCCGCGGCGCGCCGGGTGAGCTCGGCCAACGGCAGTTCGCGGTCGGCGGCAAGCAGCACGGCGTTGCCGAAGCGGCGGCCGCGCAACAGGGCGGGGTCGGCGGTCAGACACACCTCGGCGAACACGGCGCGGGCGGTGGCGATCTGGGCCTTGAGATGGGCCAGCGGCGGGCCGTCGGCGAGATTCGCGGCGTAGAACCCATCCGGGCGCAGGGCGCGCCGCACCTCGGCGAGGAACTCCACACTGGTGAGATGGGCGGGGGTGCGGGCCCCGCTGAAGACATCCGCGACGATCAGATCCGCCCAGCCGTCGGGCACCTTGGCGAGCCCCGTCCGCGCGTCCGCGCCGCGCACCCGTATCCGGTCGCCGGGGTCCAGCGGCAGCTCACGCCGGACGAACTGGACGAGCGGGGCGTCGATCTCGATGATCTGCTGGGTGGAACGGGGGCGGCCGGCCGCGATATAGCGGGCGAGTGTGAAGGCGCCGCCGCCCAGATGGACCGCGTGCAGCGGGCGGCCGGGAGGGGCGGCGAGATCGGCGATATGGCCGAATCTGCGCTGGTACTCGAAGTCGAGATGGGCGGGGTCGTCGAGATCGACATGCGACTGCGGCTTGCCGTCGAGCAGCAGCGTCCAGCCGCGGGGCCGGTCCCGGTCCGGCACGAGCTCGGCGAGCCCCCCGTCGACGGATGCGGTGGCCGGCTCGGGGCCGCGTCCCCGTGCCGCTCCGCGTCCGCGCGCGGCTCGCTTGTTCGTGCCTTTCGCCATGTGTCCCAGTATGCGGCGCACCACTGACAGCGGGTCGCCGGTGTGGAGGACGCGGCTGGTCACCGCCGATGGCCGGTGCTCATCACCGACGGCGGCGGTCACCCGGGTTCACTGGCAGCGGTCGACGGCCTCGATCGTGCGGGCCGCCTCGCCGAGCGCCGCCCGGAGTTCGGCGGGGTCGGTGGCGACCGTGTACGCCGCGTCGGGCGGCACCAGCCAGCCCGTGCCGGTGCCCGGCGGCGCCTCGACCCCGGCCGCCGCGGCCGCTAAGTCGCCGGGTGCGGGGGCTTCGGCCGGGGGGTCTCCGGCTTCGGCGGGGGCGCCGGTGCCGGAGCCGGTATTTATCCGGATCCCGCGCCCGGAGGTCTGGGTGCACGCCGAGCCCGGCAGGTCCCAGCCGTCCGCCGTACCGGGCGGGACCAGGAAGCCGAGGGTGTCGCAGGCGTTGTCGTGCAGGACGGGACCGAGGCCGTCGCACGCACGACGCAGGATGTCCACCGCCTCCAGCCCCTGCCGGGCGGGCACGGTGACGAGATCGCAGTCCTGGCGCTGAGCGTGCTGGGGGTGCTGGGGGTGCTGGGTAGTCGTCCGTGAGCGGCTGATATCCACTCCGGCCTCCCTCTTCATCGGGTCGCACCCGGTTCAACGCGCGGCGGTGTCAACGGCTACGGCCGAATGCCGCCGTAAAGGATGGCAGTTCATGGCAGATCATGGGAGGGATGTAACGTTTGCCGGAAATCTCCGAGTGTCGCCGATCCCATGGCCGGTACGGTTCTCCCCCGCCCACCTGGCATCACCAAGGGAGAGGCTCAGATGGCGCCGCTTCCAGAGCCCTCGCCGCCCCGGCCGAACACCGCGTTCCGCCGGCTGCGCGGACAGCTCTCGCCCTCCGAGTTCGCGGCGTCCGTACGCCGTGCGGCCCGTGAGATCGGCGAGCAGGTCTCCTGCGACGCCCGCTATATCGGCCGCGTCGAGTCAGGGGCGATCCGCTGCCCCAACTACGCCTACGAGCGCGTGTTCCGCCATATGTTCCCCGGCCGCACCCTTACGGATCTCGGCTTCGCCTCCCGGGAGTCGGTGCGCGGCCATGGAGCCCGCGGCCCCGTGTGCCCTTCCGCCCCCTTCGTCCCTGTCCCCGTACCCGGCCCGCGGCTCGGGGCCCCCGAGCCCGAGGGCGAGGGGACCGTCGACATCTTCGAGGAGAGCGAACTCCTACGGCGCTCGTTCGTGGCCGGTGGGGCGGCGGCCGCCGCCGTGGCCGCCGCTCCCCGGGCTGGGACGCCGCCTCAGCGGACGGGGCGGCGAGTGGGCGAGGCCGAGGCCGCCGCCGTGGAGGAGGCCGTACGGCGGATCCGGGTGCTGGACGACCGGCACGGCGCCGACCCCCTCTACGCGCACACCGCCAAACCGCTGAGCGCCGCCTACGCACTGCTCGACGCGGGCGGCTACAGCCGCTCGATCGCCGAGCGGCTCTGCACGGGCGCCGGTGAACTGGCCATCTCGGTGGGCTGGCTGGCCCATGACTCCGGACGGCTGTCCGACGCGCGGTCCCACTACGCCGAGGCCCTGGCCACCGCACGCGTCTCCGGTGACGCCGCCCTGGAGGCACACGCGTTCTGCAACACCGCCTTCCTCGCCCGCGACGCCGGACGCCCCCGCGAGGCCGTACGGGCGGCACAGGCGGCCCAGCGGGTCGCCGAGCGGCTCGCCTCACCACGGCTGCTGTCGCTGCTCGCGCTGCGCGAGGCCGGGGGGCTCGCCTGGCTGACCGACCGGGGCGGCTGTGAGCGGGCGCTGCTGCGCGCCCGGACGCTGTTCGGGCGCGGGCCCTGCGACGCCGACCCCGAGTGGATGAGCTTCTTCGGCGAGGCCGAGTTGGAGGGGCTGGAGGCGCAGTGCTGGTCGGCGCTCGGCGATTGGCAGCGCGCCGTGGAGCACGCACGGCGCGCGGTCGCCCTCCAGAACCCCCACTTCACCCGCAATATCGCGCTGTTCACCACGGAGCTGGCGAGCGATCTGGTGGCCGGGGGCGCGCCGGACGCGGCCGCCGCCGCCGCGGGCCGGGCGCTGAGCCTGCTGGACCAGGTCAAGTCGTCGCGGATCCGCCGGATGCTCGACGACACGGCCCGGATACTGCGTCCTTACGGTCGCGATGAATCGGTCGCGGACTTCCTCGCCCGCCATGAGGCGGCCGTCGCCCGTCCCGAGGCGGCCGGCCGCACCAGCCCGGTCTGACGCCGGTCCGGGTTCTCAGGCGAGATGGCCGGTGTCGTTCCAGCGCTCGATGGCGGGTTCGCCGTAGGCCCAGCCGAGCACCGACAGGGACGTCGGATCGAGCCGGATGCGGGCGGCGAAGGAGGCGTCGTAGCCGAGCCAGCGGGCGCCCAGCGTCCGCAGGATGTGGCCGTGCGCGAAGACCAGCACATCGCGGTCGGCCGAGCGCGCCCACTCCACGACCTCGTCCGCCCGTGCCTCGATCGAGGCGATCGGCTCGCCCTCGGGCACCCCGTCGCGCCAGATCAGCCAGTCGGGCCGGATGGCCTTGATCTCGGCGGGGGTCATCCCCTCGTACGCGCCGTAGTCCCACTCCAGGAGCGCGTCCCACTCCCGTGCGCGGTCGCCGAAGCCCGCCAGGTCACAGGTCTCCTTCGCCCGCGACAGCGGGCTGGTGCACACCTCGGTGTCCGGGAGGCCCGCCCAGGGGCCGTGGTGCAGCCGCTCGCCGAGCAGCTTGGCGCCGCGCCGCCCCTCGTCCAGCAACGGGATGTCCGTACGGCCGGTGTGCTTCCCGGAGAGCGACCACCGCGTCTGTCCGTGCCGGGCCAGGAGGATGCGTGGTGCCATGGGGTACTGCCTTCTTTCAGCGGTTTCGCACCGCCGCCCCGCCGTGCGCCATTACACGCCGCTGCCTGCGGTTTCATGCACTTCGCGGGACCGGCACATGGCCGGTCGCCATCCCCCCATCATCGCGCACGTGATCGGCGGGCAACCTCCGGGTCGCTCCTGGCGTCTTCCAGGCTGCGCGCGAGTCCGCCGGGGGGGTCCCGGAGCGGGCGCGCACGCGGACGGGGGCGGTGCGTGGGTCGCTTCGCCTACACCGTACGGTTGACCGCGCGCCTTTTTGTGGCCGCCTGATCTTTGGAGAGCGTCCGAATGCCCCATACCGTGCCCCGTGCCGGAGCAGCACAGGGCAGTCGGCCCCGTTGGTGGACCGAACTGCCGCTCATAGCGGTGGTGTACGCCGCGTACTCGGCCGGTCGGCTGCTCGCTCGCGGCGATGTGTCCACCGCCGTCGATCACGGTCTGGCGATCCTCCATTTCGAACAGCGGCTGAACATCGACTTCGAGTCGCCGCTGAACGACATCTTCACGGCCCACGCGGCGATAGGCATACCCGCGGACTTCGCCTACGCCTCACTGCACTACGTCCTGACCCCGGCGATCCTGATGTGGCTGTGGAAGCGCCGGAAGGCATCGGACTACCGCTTTCTGCGCACCTGGCTGCTGGTCTCCACGATCATCGGACTCATCGGCTTCACGCTGCTCCCGACCTGCCCGCCGCGCCTTCTGGAGGCGAGCCACGGCTTTGTCGACACCATGGCGCAATACGGCTCGTACGGCTGGTGGGGCGGCGACGCCAGCGCTCCGCGCGGGCTCGGCGGGCTGACCAACCAGTACGCGGCGATGCCCAGCCTCCATGTGGGATGGGCGCTGTGGTGCGGGATCGCCCTGTGGCGGCACGGACGCTCGGTGTGGGCCAAGATCGGCGCGGTCGGCTATCCGCTGGCGATCACGATCGTGGTCATGGGCACCGCCAACCACTACTTCCTGGACGCCGCCGCAGGCGCCGCCGCCATGGGGCTCGGGGCGCTGCTGACCGGCCCGGCGCTGCGGCTCGCCGACACGGTGCGCACCCGCCTGCGCCCGGCCCGCGAGACGGCCACCGCCGCCCGAACCGCCGGTGTGCCCGCGAATGTCGGTGACAAGTGCGAGACTTCGGCGCGTGAACGGGAACGGATCCCCCGGCAGCAGGGCGGGGGCGCGGACAGGCGACGCAAGGACGGTGCCGCGGACGACGGCGGCCGGGGAGCCGGTGCCGGCGGCCGGAGCACCACGGCCACGGGCGGCACGGCCCCCGCGGCAGGCGACGGGGCTGCGGCAGCGGCTCGCTGAGCTGCGCGGCCCGGCCACCACTCCCCGTCCGTTGGACGCCCGTGCGCTGGCGGCGCTGGCCGCCAACCCGGGCTGCCGCCGCCGCGCGCTGCTGGACGGGGCCGGGGTCGACAAGGGCGCGCTCGCGCAGGCGTTGGGGGCTCCCGCGAACTTCGGGCAGTCGCAGTTCGCGCATCAGCGCGGCAACTCCTTCGAGGCCCGGGTCAAGGCGGACGGCGGCGCGGATCTGGTGCGGCTGCTGCACGAGCGGCTGCGCGACGGCACGGAGCCGCCGGGCCCCGGCGCCGTGGCGACCCCCGATCTGACCGCGCCCGGCCCACAGGGCCGCACGGCCCGTACGGCGCTCGCGCTGCGCGAGGCCACGGAGGCGGGGCGCTGGGCGCTGCTGGACCATCCGATGGTGAGCCTGGACGTCGCGGGCTCGCCCGCCTTCCTGGAGCCGGACGCGGTGGTGGTCCACCCCGACGGATCGTGGACGGTCGTCGAGATCAAGTCCTTCCCCATGGTGGACGGCTCCGCCGACCCGGCCAAGGTGGGCGCGGCCGCCCGGCAGTCGGCGGTCTACGCCCTGGCGCTGGAGCGGGTGGCGTCAATGATC
This sequence comes from Streptomyces malaysiensis subsp. malaysiensis, assembly GCF_040653035.1. Classification (NCBI taxonomy): domain Bacteria; kingdom Bacillati; phylum Actinomycetota; class Actinomycetes; order Kitasatosporales; family Streptomycetaceae; genus Streptomyces; species Streptomyces malaysiensis. The sequence goes on along the minus strand of NZ_JBEZNG010000017.1, from coordinate 39,788 downwards.
GGCGAACCGCCGGAGGACGGCGACGACGCGGCGATGACTCCGAGCGCGGCGGGCCCGGCGAACACGGCCGGGGCGGCGGGGGCGGCGAGCCCGGCGGGGGCGGCGGAGGCGGCAGGCCCGGTGGTCCCGGCGGACGCGGCGGGGGCGGCGGGCGCGGTGGTCCCGGCGGGGGCGGCGGGCGCGGTGGTCCCGGCGGAAGCGACGGCCCTGGCCGGGACGGCGAAGGCAGCAGGCCCGGCGGACGCGGCAGACCCGGCGGACGCGGCAGGCCCGGTGGTCCCTGCGCCCCCGGCGGACGCGGCGGAGGCGGTAACCCCGGTTGAGGCGGCAGACCCGGCTGGAGCCACAGCCCTGGAGGGTCCGGCCGCCTCGGCGGGCCCGGCCCCTGCGCGGGGCCGGGTGCGTCATCAGGTGCTGCTCGTATGCCCCAAGGACTTCTCCAACCTGCCGACCGCCGAAATGGTCGACGTGCGCAAGCAGCTGGCGGTCACTCGGCGGCAGCTGGACCGGCTGACCCGGATCGAGGAGATCGCCGCCGCGCTCCCCGAGGGCACCACCTTCGACCTCCGGCTCACCGACGACGGCCGGACCCCGACCCGGCCGCTGGAGGAGCTGACGGCCGCCGTGGACGCGGTGGACGCGGCGTACGCCCCGGAGTGCCTGTCCGCGTGTGAGCTGGCCGCCCACTGCCGGACGCGGTCCCGTGGGGCGGGCCTGGTCGAGGCGCTCGGCCGTGGTGTCCGGGGCGAGCTGGGCGGGCTCACCACCGTGGACGCCGTCCTTACGGCCGCCATGGAGCGCCCCGCCGACGACGCCCCCACCGGCGACCCCGCCGTGGACGCCCTGCGCCGCGCGGCGGCCCTGCGTGCCGAGGCGCTGGCGTCCCGCCCCGAGGCGGTGCCATGTCGCTGATCACCACCCTGGCCCGGATGGAGGCGGTCCGGGAGGGGCGGGCCCAGCCCCTGACCACCGTGCGCCACCGCCATCTGTCGGAGCGCCCGCTGGCGTTCGTCCCGCTCACCACCGCCGGTGAGGCGGGCGCGCCGCTCGGGGCGATGGTGGGCACCGACCGGGACGCGCCGCGGCTGCTGATCGTGGCCCAGCCGCGCGACCGCGATCTGCGGTTCGCGTTCCTCGCCGAGCTCGCCGAGGAGATCCAGCCGTATCTGGACTCGTACGCGGACGGGATCGAGCTGGAGGAGCGCAAGGAGACGGATCCGGAGACCGGTAAGAAGGTGCCGGTCCAGGTCGAGCTCTGTGAGGACGCGCCGCAGCTGCTGGTGCCGAGCGCCGCGGGCGTGGCGTTCGTCCGGCTGCTGGGCCGCTCGATGCGGTTCCGGCGGACCGCCGAGCAGGACCCGGAGACGCCTTTCCCCGCGCCCGCGCGGGTGCCGCTGCTCGGCCGCTGGCTGACCCACTACGGGGAGCGGTCGCGGGTGCCCGGCTCATGTCTGCTGCTGTCGCTCACCGAGCTGCTGAGCCGGCACTGGGCGACCGGGCAGAGCAATCTGGAGGATCAGCACCTGGGCTCGCTGCTGGCCTGGATCGACCCCCCGGAGGGCGTACCGGGTGCGGAGGCGGCGCTGCGGGCGGAGTCGGAGCGGGACGCGCACAACCAGTTGCGCTGCCCGCCCGCCGGTCCGGCCACCGACCCCGCCTTCGACAACAAGCTGCTGGCACCGGCGATGTCCCGCTACGACGCGGCGCGTGCCGAGGTGTCACAGGGCGTGGCCGGGGGCGAGGCGCGGCTGCGGCTCGCCGAGGCGGAGCTGCGCCGGCTGCTGGCGTCACAGCTGCGGCCCACCTGGGACGCGCTGTGGCGCGGGGTGGACCTGCTGCGCTCCCTCCCGGAGGGCGCGCGGGTGGCGGACCGCTGGAGGCGCGACCGCTGGTCCTACACCGGCCACCGGGACCGGGTCAGGGCCGGGGAGCCGCCGCAGCCCAAGCGGGACGACGCGGTGACGGCCGCGCAGAAGCTGGCCGCGCGCGAGACCGCGCAGGCCCAGCTGGACGCCCATGAGGCGCTGGACGATCCGCTGGTCATGGCGGGGCGGCGGCTGGCCGGAGAGGCGTTCGCGGGCGAGGTGATCGATGTGGAGATGGCCTGGTCGGACGCGAAGGTGCCGCGTCCGCGCCCGCTGGTCACGGTCCGCACCGAGGACCGTCCGCACTTGGCCGAGCGGGTCAAACTGCACCGGGTCGTGGCCGACGGCAAGGCGCAGAGCGGGGAGTTCGCCGGTTTCGCGGACATGGACGGGGCTGACGGAGCCGACGAGTCCGGTGAGAGCGACGGGAGCGGCGCAGCCGATGGCGCGGACACTTCGGACGATACGGGTGCTTCGGGCGCCGAGGACGGCCCCGGCGGTGCGGCCCGTGCGCTGGTGGTGCGGCTGACCGGCGGAATGGGCCGGGGCAAGCAGCCCGAGCCGGGCACGGTGCCCGGGAAGGGCGACCGGGTGTGCTGGACGCTGTTCGAGCATGCCCCGCGCGGCGGCCCGGAGCTGCCCGACCCGGAGAGCACGCCATGGACCCACGGCGGCCCGCCGGACGCCGCCGCCCCGGCCCAGGGCCCTGAGCCCGACCCGATGACCGAGGAGGACTATCTGTGATCGGCGCGGACCCGGCCGCCGCCGCGGCCCACACGGGCCGTGCCCGCGCGGGCGAGCCGTTCGACCCCTCGGCCGCGGCGGCGCGCGCGACCGAGGCGATCCTGCGGGACACACTGCACGGGGCGGACCGCGGCGTCGTGGTGGACTCCCCGCCCGGTGCGGGCAAGTCGACGCTGGTGGTGCGCGCGGCGCGGGAGCTGGCCGCCGCCGGGCGGCCGCTGATGGTGGTCGCGCAGACCAACGCCCAGGTGGACGACCTGGTGGACCGGCTGGCCACGGCGGATCCCGACCTTCCGGTGGGGCGGCTGCACAGCAGCGATCCCCATCCGTACGACCCGGTGCTCGACGGGCATGCGGCGGTCCGCGCCTCCGCGAAGATCGCCGACCTGGCCGGGCTCGACATCGTCGTCTCCACGGCCGCGAAGTGGGCGCACATCAAGAACGTCGAGCCGTGGCGGCACGCGATCGTGGACGAGGCGTACCAGATGCGCTCCGACGCGCTGCTGGCGGTCGCCGGGCTGTTCGAGCGGGCGCTGTTCGTGGGCGACCCGGGGCAGCTGGACCCGTTCAGCGTGGTGGGCGCCGACCAGTGGGCGGGGCTTTCGTACGATCCGTCGGCGAGCGCGGTCACCACTCTGCTCGCGCACAATCCGCGGCTTCCGCAGCACCGGCTGCCGGTGTCCTGGCGGCTGCCGGCCTCGGCGGCGCCGCTGGTCTCGGACGCGTTCTATCCGTACACGCCGTTCCGCAGCGGCACCGGCCACGGCGAGCGGCGGCTGAGCTTCGGGGTGGCCTCGGACGGCTCGGGGCCGGACCGGGTGCTGGACGAGGCCGCCGCGTCCGGCTGGGGGCTGCTGGAGCTGCCCGCCCGGCGCACTCCGCGCACCGACCCGGAGGCGGTCGCGGCCGTGGCGCAGGTGGTGCGGCGGCTGCTGGACCGGGGCGCGGTGGCGGTCAGCGAGCGGTCCGAAGAGCCGCTGCCGGTCGCGGCGGACCGGATCGCGGTGGGCACGGCACACCGGGACCAGGCGGCCGCGGTCCGGGCCGCGCTGACGGGGCTCGGGGTCTCCGGCGTCACCGTCGACACCGCCAACCGCCTCCAAGGGCGTGAGTTCGATGTCACGGTCGTTCTGCATCCGCTGTCGGGGCGGCCGGACGCCACGGCCTTCCATCTGGAGACCGGGCGGCTGTGCGTGCTGACGTCGCGGCACCGGCAGGCGTGTGTGGTGGTGTGCCGGGCGGGCGTGACCGAGCTGCTGGACGAGCATCCGTCCACGGAGCCGGTGCAGTTGGGCGTGACGGTGAAGTTCCCGGACGGATGGGAGGCGAATCACGCCGTGCTGGCGCATCTGGCCGAGCACCGCGTGGCATGGCGGCCGTAAGGGCGTGAGGCGCGACTCCGGCGGCGTGAGGACGGCGCGTCCGCGGCGGGCGTACGGTTCGTCACCGGGAGTGAGGGGTCCGGCCATGGTTCAGGGGGCGATGGGGTGGGGAGAGACCCCAGGTCGGCGGCGTACGGCGGGGGCGCCCTTGTCCTACGCGCGACAATGGAGACAACAGGACCACCACGAACCGTATGTGCCTCACGACCCAGGAGGAGAGATCACATGCCCGAGCCGGAATCGGCTCACGGCCGGCATGGCTCCGCGCCCCGGCGGCTGAAACCAGCGCCCCTGCTCTTCGAACCGGCCGCCGCGGCCTCGGACGAGGCGCACTTCTTCGACCTGGAGTCGATCGAAGACCCGCGTGAGCTGCTGTCCCGCTCGACGGAGCTGGCGCTGGCGTTCCGTGCGGCGACGGACCGGGCCATGGAGTTCCAGGCGATGGCGGCCGCGCAGCTCGCCGACCCGAGGCGGTTCGATCGGCTGACCCCCGCCGTGATCGCCGAGCGCGCCGAGTGGACCGAGGACTACGCCAAGAAGATGGTCGAGTTCGGTCGTGAGCTGATGCGGGGCGGCGAGGTGCCGGACTGACGGCACCGGACGGACGGCAGGCGTGAGCCCGGGGCATATGCGGGCGGAAGGTACCGGATACCGCCACCCGATGTCCCGGTTTCGTCTCATCTCTCTACACCGTCATCGCCGACGGTAAAGGTGGAAACATGAGCAGAACGCCTCAGGACTCACTTCACGCCGCCGTCTTCGTCACCCCGGCCGGTGCGGACTGGCTAGCCTCGGCCAGCGCCTCACCGCGCGGTGTGCAGGCCCTGTGGGCCGGGGCCCCGACCGCCCCCGTGACGCTGCCCTGCGGCACGGCGTTCGACGTGATCAGCATGGACGCGCTCTTCGGCCGCCGGGTGGTGGGCCGGTTATGGACCGACGGGCCCGGCACCGGGCCGGTCGCGGCCCAGGGCGGCCGGGTGATGCTCTTCGCCACCCCGGGGACCGCCCAGCGGCTGCCGGCGCTGCTCGGCTGGGAGGAGTGGCGCGCAGCCGCTCCCCCGCTGCTCTGCTACGGGCGGGGCGACGCGGTGACCGTGCCGCCGCTGTTCCCGCCGGACCCCGATCCACCGGCGACGGCGCCGCTGGAGCAGGATGCCCTGGAGCACAGTGCCCAGGAGCCGGGCGCGAGGGAGCCCGGAACCCCGGAGTCCGGCGTTCCGGAGCCCAGCGCCATGGAGTCCGGCGCCGTCGAGTCCAGCACTCCCGAGTCCAGCGCTTCGGAACCCGGCCTCCCGGAACCCGCCGTCCCGGAGCCCGGCGGAACGCGGGAGTCCACTCCGGCGCCATCGCCGCGCTGGCTGGTAGCGCCCGATGTCCGCAATCCCTGGCTGCCCGGCCCCGAGGTGCTGCTGTGGGCCTGTGTGAGGGCGGCCCGCACCGCCGGTAATGATCTTGTCGGCACGGCTGTGACCAGCGCACCCGCCGTCTTTCCGAGCTGAAACTTATCGATTTTCACTCCGTGGCGTCCGGGTGCTAAGGTCTCCTACGTCAGCAGGCGCCGCTAGCTCAGTTGGTTAGAGCAGCTGACTCTTAATCAGCGGGTCCGGGGTTCGAGTCCCTGGCGGCGCACAGACAGCGAAAGGCCCCTCACTTCGGTGGGGGGCCTTTCGTATGGCCTCACGCGCGGGGAGGGGCCTTCGCGTATCACGGCCGCTTCAAGGCCGGGTCGCGCATGACGGCCCTCATACGGCCGGGCCCGCGAGCCGGGTGACCGCCCGCACCGCCTTGTCCGGGCCGGGCATCGCGAGCGCCTCACGGCGCAGCACATGCGCCGCCGCGACGTACGAGGGCTGCTCCAGCAGTGCGAACAGGTCCAGCGCCAGCCGGGCCCCCGCGGCACCCGCCCCGCGCCGTGTGCCGTCGAGGGCATCGGCGGGCAGATACATCCCGGCGCCCGCCCGCGCCAGCCGCGCCCCGTTCAGCTGGTGCTCCAGACGGGGCGCGACGACCAGCTGCGGCACCCCGGCCATGGCGGCGGCCAGCACCGACGCGCCCCCACCCTGGTGGAGCAGCGCCCGGCAGCCCGGCAGCACCCGGTGCAGCGGCCCGGCGGGCGGCCGCCCCTCGGCGGCGCTTCCGACCCGGACGACTTCCACGCCCCGGGCCTCGGCGGCGCACAGAGCGACCCGTACGGCGTCCGGCGGACCACCGGCGTCGTCCCACGCCGCGCACACCCGCACCGGTCCGGAGCGCCTGGGGCCGCCCGGTCCGCGCCGCCCGTTCGACGCGGCGGCCCGGCGCCCGAGGTACGGCCCGGCACGGCGGGCCCCGTACGGCGACGGCGCCTCATCCAGGGAATTCGGCAACCCCAGCGGGCGCGTAGCACCCGGCGAGCCCGGCGGCGATCCGCCCTGGGGAAGGAAGCGCACCGGCAGCCGCCGCGCCCGCGAGGGCAGCGCGAGGCTCGGCGGGCAGGGGTCGAGCCACAGATCGGGCTCGCGCGACGGGTCGGCGCCGTAGCGCCGCATCAGCCGGGCGTAGCCGGGCAGCGGCGGGCCTTCGAGCCGCTGCCGGTCCAGCCGCAGGACGGCCGCGCTCCCCCACAGCTGACCGACGGCGGGCACCCCCAGCGCCCCCGCGGCCACCGTGCCCGCGTAGGCGCTCGCGTCGTGCACCACCACCTCCGGCTGCCAGCAGCGGGCGAAGGCCACCAGCCCCTGGGCCATCGCCTCGGCGATCCGCACCTGACGATCGCCGCACGCGCGCAGCACTCCGTGCTGCTCCGGGGTGAGCGCGGCGGGCCGCACCGGCCAGTCCGTCGGCCAGACGCCGCGCGGGCGCCGCGCCGCGTCCGGCGCCCTGACCACCGCCATGGGCAGGGCGCAGATCTGCACCGGCACCAGGCCGGCGCGGGCGACGGCCGCCGCGCATGCGGACGGCACCGCGACCCGCACCTGATGCCCGGCCTCGAGCAGGGCGCGCGCCAGCGGCACCATGGGGACGAGATGGGCACCCGAGGCCCAGGTCGTGAACAGGACGCGCACGGTGACCTCCCGCGGAGTCGAGCCGGCCGGACCGCCCCGTCCGGCCGATGGACATGACACCGAGCCGACTCATCGCATCCCGCGCTCCTCGGCGGGCTCAGCGGCGCCCCGCGAGCGTCAGCGCTTCGCCGGTGACCGTGCCGTTGGCCGCGGAGCACAGGAAGAGGAGGGTGCGGGCGATGTCCTCGGGGGTGGTGGGCGGCCGGTCGGGCGGGGTGGGCCCGGGGCATACGGCGTTGATCAGCACTCCGTCGCCACCCACCTCGTCCACCAGACCGCGGACCAGACCGTGCAGCCCGGCCCGTGCCACCGCGTGGAACTCCCCGCCGGGATCGCCGTCCGCCGCGTACGGCGCGGCCACCAGCGCGATCCGGCCCCAGCCGCGCTTGCGCATCCCGGCGAGGGACCACTGGACGGTGCGGATCGCGGGCGCGAAGCCGTCGGTGACCAGCGGCCGCCAGTGCTCCTCCGGCACGTCCTCGAACCGGGTGTGCGGCTCGCGTCGCGCACCCCTTCGCCCGGCGGTCGCCACCAGCACGTCCAGCCCGCCCCAGCGCTCTTCCACGGCGGCCACGACCCAGCGCGGCGACGCGGCGTCGTCCAGGGCATACGGCACGGCGAAGGCCCTGCCCCGGTCGGATCCGGACAGCTCGTCGGCCAGCGCCTCGGCGGCCTCGCGGCGGTGCCGGAAGGCGAGCGCGACCCGGGCGCCCTGCTCCGCGAAGGCGCGCGCGGCGGCCCGGCCGATGGCCCCGGTGGCCCCGGTGACCAGGACCGTGCGCCCCTCCAGGCCGAGGTCCAACATGGGCACTCCTCGCGGTCGTTCCCACTGAGAAGGCCATGGTCGCCGCCGTGACTCGAGGCAGCCTCGACTCGCGCCCGCCCCTGCCGGGATGTGGCGGCCGTCCGGCGTTCGCCGAACGGCTTCCAGCGTTTCGCAGAAGCGGCTTATCCGGCGTTTCGCCGGAAGGCGGAGCGGTAGCTGTGCGGGCTGGTGCCGACGACACGCTTGAAGCGGTCCCGGAAGGAGGTGGGCGAGCCGAATCCGACCTGGGTGGCGATGCGCTCGACCGGGTGGGTGGTGGCCTCCAGCAGATACTGCGCCTGGCGGATCCTGGCGCGGTGCAGCCACTGGAGCGGGGTGGTCCCGGTGTGCTCCCGGAAGCGGCGGTTGAGGGTGCGGGTGCTCATGCCGGCATGGGCGGCGATCTCGGTGAGGGTGAGGTCCCGTGCGGCGTTGTCCTCCATCCACCGCAGCAGGGGTTCGAACAGCGATCCGCGCGGTACGGGCGGCTGGTCATGGACGATGAACTGAGCCTGCCCGCCCTCCCGTTCCAGGGGCATCACGGAAAGCCGGGCGGCGTCGGCGGCCACGGCGGAACCATGGTCGCGCCGGATGATGTGCAGACAGAGATCGAGCCCGGCCGCGGCGCCCGCCGAGGTGAGGAACTGGCCGTTGTCCACATAGAGCACATCCGGGTCGACCTGGATCTTCGGATGGAGCTCGGCGAGCAGCGCGCCGCCGAGCCAGTGTGTGGTGGCGCAGTGCCCGTCGAGCAGCCCGGTGGCGGCGAGGGTGAAGGCCCCGGAGCAGATCGAGGCGATACGGGTGCCCCGCCCGGCCGCGTCCCGCAGCGCGTCGTTCACCTCGGCGGGGACCGGGAGCAGGGGGTCGCTACGGCCGGGCACGACGATGGTGTCGGCCTCGGCGAGCGCCTCGAGCCCGTACGGCGCCTGGAGGGCGAACACCCCGGCGTCGATGGTGGGGGTGGGCCCGCAGACCCGGACCCGGTAGGGCTCGCGGCCATCGGGGAGCCGGGTGCGGGTGAACACCTCGATCGGGGTGGCCAGATCAAAGGGGATCACCTGATCCAGCGCCAGGATCACGACAGTGTGCATGGCCTCAACCTAGGCCGTACGGCCTATGGCACCACCGCCGGGGTGGCGAGAAGCCGGTCCACCCACGAATTCCGGCCACTGCGCTTCGGGTCATGTCCGGCCGCACACTCCGGCGTCGGCGATACGGATCGACGGATTGCCGTAGGCCATGCGCTGGAGGATCTTGCGATAGAGCGGTGTACGACGCAGCGCCCGCGCGAGACGGGGGCGCACCCGGGTGGTGAACGCGCCCTGCGAGAGGATCGCCCGGCTCTGCAAGGTCTGCATCCGCATGACCGCCGCGATATCGGGCCCGCGCCGCCGCTCGAACTCCGCCAGCCGCTCGGCGCTGGTGTCGCCCTCGGCCAGGGCACGGGTCAGCAGGGGGTGCAGCACCACCGCGTCCTGCACCGCGAGGTTGATGCCCTGGGCGCCGATCGGGCTGTGGGTGTGGGCCGCGTCGCCGATCAGCACCAGACCGTCGGCGGCCCAGCGCTCGGCACGGGCGGAGAAGACATCGAGCACACCGAGATCGGCCGGGGTCCGGATCTGGTCGCGGATCAGCGTGGCGTACCGCGGCACGGCGCGCACCAGCCGCTCCTTGACATGGTCGAGGCCGAGGGCGGCCAGATGGCCGTAGCGCCGGTGCGGCAGGGTCCAGCCGATCTGGATCCGGTTCGGCCAGGAGCCGTAGACCAGCACCGGGCCGCCGCCGGTGCGGAACACCCGCACATCGCGGACCGGCGGCTCCTCCGGGGACGCGGTGAGCGCGCACCACAGGACATCCTGGGCGAACGCCTCGGCGCGGCCCGCCCCGATGCCCGCCAGCCGCCGGACCCGCGAGAACCGGCCGTCCGCGCCGACCACGACCCGCGCCCGTACGGCACAACGGCCCGGGGGTCCGTCGGCGATCACCCCGGCGATCCGCTCATCCCGCCGCAGCAGACCACCGGCCCGCCGTCCGGGCAGATAGCGGAAGCCGGGCGAGCGGCGGCAGCGGGCGAGGAGCTCATCCAGCAGATGGGGGCGCGGAACGCTCAACAGATGGTCGTACGGGGCCGGAAGCAACCGGTAGTCGGCCTCCAGCAGCACCCGCTCGCCCTCCATCACCAGGAACCGGTGGTGTTCATGGGCGCCGCGGGCGCGGGCGCCGGAGAGCACATCGAGCGCGTCCAGCAACTCCATCGCGCCGGGCTGGAGGATTTCGCCGCGGACCACGCGCTGATGCGCGCGGGCGCACTCCAGGACGGTCACCCGGGCCCCCGACCGCAGCATCAGCAGCGCCAGCACCAGACCGGCCGGGCCGCCCCCGACCACGCACACATCGGTGTCGATCTCGCGCATCATCGCGCCTCCTGCTGGTCGGGCTCCAGGGCCTGGGCACCGGGCGCCAGTGACACCCCCTGACGCTCCCTGGACGCGCTACGGCTCCGCTTGCCCGCGCGGGGGGATCGGGCAGCGGAGCCGTAGCAGGCCCGGCTGAAGGGCGGCGCCGGGCGTTTTTGGGGGGATGGTTCATCGGACGGGGACGGCTGGTACGGGACCTACGAGACCTGTGGGAACCGGACCCACGAGACTTCGGACGAGGGCGGTATCAGGGATCGACTGTCGGCTGTCGGCTGTAGCTGTCGGCTGTCGGTCTATTCGGTCGAGGGACTATGCGGCGAACAGGTCGAGCACAGGGCGGCGCCAGTGGCCGTCCAGGTCCAGATCGAGCGCCGGGTCGGAGGCGAGCACCGCCTGCTGGAGCTTCTGGAGCCGCGGCGACGGCTCCAGCCCGAGGTCCTCGACCAGCCTGGCGCGCAGCCCCTGGTAGACCTCCAGCGCCTGCCAGGGGCGGCCCGCGCGGTAGAGCGCGGCCATGCACTGGGCGTGCAGCCCCTCGTGCAGCGGATGGCGGGCCGTCAACTCGGTGAGCTCGGTGAGCAGCTCGGCATGGCGGCCCAGCCGCAGATCGGCCTCGATACGGCGCTCCAGGACGCCGAGCCGGCTCTCCTCCAGACGGGCCAGCTCGATCTCCAGAACCGGCCCGACCTTCACATCCACCAGCGCGGGGCCGCGCCACACGGCCAGCGCCTCGCGCAGCAGCAGGGACGCCTGTACATCGTCCCCGGCGTCCAGCGCCTCCCGCCCCGCGGCCACCAACCGGTCGTACTCATGGATGTCCACCGCACCCGGCTGGGCCTCCAGCACATATCCGCCGTAGCGCGTGGCCAGCACATCCTTGGATGCCTGCGGGGCCTGCGGGCCATAGGCGGCGGCCAGCCTGCGGCGCAGCTGAAGGATGTAGGTCTGCAAAGTGGTGAGCGCGCTGCGTGGCATCTGTGTGCCCCAGATTTCCTCCATAAGAGTGGGCACCGGGAGCATCTGGTTGGCGTAGACGGAAAGCAATGCAAGGATCTGGCGCGGCTTGCCCGCGCTCGGCACGATCGACTGACCGCACGCCTCGACGCTCAGCGGCCCCAACACCTTGATGTCCATGGTCGTGTACCTCCGTCAACGGTCCGTCAAGTGCCTCCTGGCCGCGCGGCCCTGCCACCGAGGCATCTAAGAGCCTCGCTTGTGGGCGGCCTGTGCGGCCAGTGCCGGAGTAACGAGCTCGATATGAGTTCCAGAGCCCCGCACCATGACAAATTCACACCCCTGGCGATGAGAGAGTCCGCGATGACCGATACGCCCGTCCCAAATGAGTCCACGAGCCCCGCCGGCCTGGCTTATTCCGCCGAGAACACCGAGGTCACCGGGGTCGCCGAGATCACCGAACGCGTCAGGTTCGCCGAGCGCGCCGGGGCCGTCGGGGCCGCCGAGGCCGTTCATCCGCCCGCCGAGGCGGACGACCTGGTCATCGAGGACCTCTCCGAGTCCGTCTGGGCTGTCCCCGCGGCCGGCATCTGCATTTGCACCGTCGGCGCCGAATGACCGGCCGATGACCGGCGAACTGGGCTTCACACCACATCTGCGGGTCGAGCCGGTGCCGGGCGAGGCCGTGTATCTCGTCTCCGAGCACGGGGTCACGGCGCTGCACGGGCAAGCGATCGCCGCGCTGGCGCCGCTGCTCGACGGGTCGCGGGACCTCGCCCACATCCTCACCGAGGCCGCCGCGCCCGCCCGCGCCGCGGGCCCGGCCGGCGCGGTCCCGGCCGGGCAGGCCGAGCGCGTCATCGCCCGCCTCCGCGCGGCCGGGCTGGTCTCCGAGCGGAAGCGCGCCTCGACCCCCGAGGCGGCGTACTGGGAGCTGGCGGGGCCGACCGCCGTGGGCGGCCCCACCTCGGCGCCCGCGCCCCGGGCGTCCCGCCCCGCCGTGGCCCCGCTGGTCCTCGGCTCGGCCGATCCGGGCGAAGTGGTCCGGGCGCTGCGCGCCGCGGGGCTGAGGACCGCTGCCTCGAGGACCGTGGGCGGGGCCGCGGCGGACCGGGGGGCGGTGGACGGCGATCCGACGGTTTCCGGGGCCGCTACTCCTCGCCGAGAGATATGTCAAATCGCCCCTCGTCAACATGGCGACACGGAACTCACCCTTGTGGTGTGCGATGACTACCTCGATCCCCGGCTCGCCGCCGTGGACGCCGCGCACCGCGCAGCCGGCCTTCGCTGGCTGCCCGTCAAACCGGTGGGCACCCAGGCGTGGCTGGGTCCGTTCCTCGGCGCCCCCGACGATCCGTGCTGGGTCTGTCTGGCCGACCGGCTGTGGCGCGGACGGCAGGCCGAGGCGTATCTCCAGCGCCGGCTCGGCCGCCCGGGGCCGGTGCCGCGCCCGCCCGCCTCCCTGCCCGCGAGCCGCGCCGCGGCGCTCCAGCTCGCCGCCCTGGAGGCCGCCAAGTGGCTTGCCGGGCACCGGCATCCGGGCCAGCGGGAGCTGCGCACCCTGGACAGCCTCACCGCCACCGTGGACCGCCATCCGCTCGCCCGCCGGCCACAATGCGCCGGCTGCGGCGATCCGGCGCTGGTCGCGGCCCGGATACGGGCGCCCCTGTCGCTGCCGTCGCCACGGGACCCGCTCATCGGCACCGACGCCGACACCTCCCCGCGCGGGATCGCCGACACCTCCCCGCGCGGGATCATGGAGCGCTACGGACATCTGGTGGACCCCGTCACCGGGCTGGTCACCGAGATCCGGCGCGATCCGCGCGGCCCGGCCGTCCTCAACTGCTTCCACGCCCGCCACCCCTCGTACGCCGGGGCGGGCCCCCACAGCGGTCTGGACGCCGTAAGGGCGGGGCTGCGGGCCGCCGCCCACGGTAAGGGCCGCACGGCCGAACAGGCGCGGGCGAGCGCGCTGTGCGAGGCCCTGGAGCACTACAGCGGCCATTTCCAGGGGGACGAGCCCCGTCAGCGCGCCCGCTATCGCGATCTGCGCCCGGACGACGCGGTGCATCCGGACACCGTCCAGCTCTTCGATCCGCGGCAGTTCCGGGACCCAGCCCTCCCCGCGCGCCACCGGATCAACGATCCGTTCGACGAGGGCGCGGAGCTGGACTGGACCCCGGTGTGGTCGCTCACCGCCGAACGCCACCGGCTGCTGCCCACCGCGCTGCTGTACTACGGCGCCCCGCAACCCCCGGGCGGCCGCTGCTGCCGGGCGGACTCCAACGGCGCGGCGGCCGGCGGCACTTTGGCCGACGCCGTCGTACGGGGCTTTCTGGAGCTGGTGGAACGGGACGCGGTCGCCCTGTGGTGGTACAACCGCACCCGGCAGCCCGCCGTGGCCCTCGGCGCCTTCGACGACCCCTGGCTGGCCGAGGTGCGCGCCGCCCACCGGGGCGTGCGGCGCGAGGTGTGGGCCCTGGACCTCACCACGGACTTCGGCATTCCGGTGGTCGCCGCGCTCTCCCGGCGCCTCGACAAGCCCGCCGAGGACATCACCCTCGGCTTCGGCGCCCACTTCGACCGGCACACCGCGCTCTGCCACGCCTTCGCCGAGCTCAACCAGATGCTTCCGGCGGTGGTCGAGGCCCGTGCCGACGGCGGGGGCTACGGCGCGGCCGAGCCCGAGGCGCTGCGCTGGTTCCGCACCGCGACCCTCGCCGACCACCCGTATCTGACACCCGATCCGGCCGCCCCGCCGCCCCCGATATCCGGCCCCCCGGAGGGCGACGCGACGGCCGCCGTAAGGGAGTTGGCGCGCGGGCGCGGGATGGAGCTGCTGGTGCTGGACCAGACCCGGCCGGATGTGGGACTGCCGGTGGCCAAGGTGTTGATGCCCGGGATGCGCCCGCACTGGGCCCGGTTCGCGCCCGGCCGGCTCTTCGACGTACCCGTCGCGCTCGGCCGGCTGTCGGCCCCCACGCCCTATGCGGACCTCAACCCGATTCCGTTTTTCCTGTGATTCCCCGTGACACCCGGTAACTCTGCGTACACCATGAGCCTTCTACGCGGCCTCTCCACCTCCACCGAAGATCGGATACTCTCGGGCAAGCCACCCAATCCGGCTCGACCATCCGGAGGACGAGTGCAGGGGAGCCTCTTGCCCGACGGTGCCGGGAACCACCCACCGCGTCACCATGACGATCTGGCGCCGCGTCTGGCCGTGGTCATCACGGTCATCGTGCTGGTGGGCTACTTCTCCGTGGCCGTCACCTATGTGGTCGACGGCAATCGTTCGGGCGGGACGATCGACGCGGCGATGCTCGCGCTGGCGCTGCTGCCGATGACCGTCCTGCTCTGCCTCCAAATGCTGCACTCCTTCCCCGGCCTCGCGCCCCGGCTCAGCCGCGCCCGGCACTGGACGCTGGCGCTCCAGGCGGTGCTGACCTTCGCCCCGTTCGCGATCTTCAAGCACGCCTGGCTGGGCATGCCGGGCTTCCTGGCCGGCTCCTCGCTGCTGGTGCTGGTTCCGGCGCTGGCATGGCCCGCGTTCGCGGCCATCCTGCTGTGCACGGACGTGCTGCTGTTCCAGGTCGGCTTCGGCTGGGGCCAGGTCGCGTACACCTCGGTCTCCACCGCACTGACCGGGCTGGTGGTCTTCGGGCTCTCGCGGCTGTCCGGGCTGGTCGCCGAGGTGTCCCGGTCCCGGGCGGAACTGGCCCGGCTGGCGGTCGCCCAGGAGCGGCTGCGGTTCTCCCGGGATGTGCACGATCTGCTGGGCTACAGCCTGTCCACGATCACCCTCAAATGCGAGCTGGTGCACCGGCTGGTGCCCCGGCAGAACTCCCGCGCCCAGCAGGAGCTCTCGGAGATCCTCCAGACCTCCCGTCAGGCCCTCGCCGACGTACGGGCCGTGGCCAGCGGCTATCGCAAGATGTCGCTGTCGGCGGAGGCTGCCACGGCCCGCTCGATGCTGGCCGCGGCGGGCATCAGCGCCACGGCCGAGATCGACTGCGCACCGCTGCCGGAGCTGGTGGACACGGTGCTGGCGAGCGTGTTGCGCGAGGGGCTGACCAATGTGCTGCGCCACAGCAAGGCCGACCACTGCGCGTTCGAGGCACGGCGCAGCGGCCACCGGGTGTGGCTGACCCTCGTCAACGACGGGGTCGGCCGGCCGTCCACGATCCTGCGCGCCGACAGCACGGACGGCGGCAGCGGAATCGGCAACCTCCGGGTGCGGGTGGAGAACCTCGGCGGGCGGCTGCGCGCGGGCGTACGGTCGGACGGCTGGTTCGAGTTACGGGCGGAGCTGGATGTGTCCGTGGCCGCGCCGCGGCGGAGCGGCCGGGAGCGCGGCTCGGAGGAGGAGTACGGCCCGGGGCCGACCGTGACGGCGTGACAGGGGCCCGTGGCGGCGTCACAAGGCCCGTGGCGGCGTGGCCCGCGACGCGCGGCGAGAACCGGGGCGGCGCGGCGAGAACCGGGGCGGCGCGGCGAGACTGTGGCCGCGCGGCAAGGCCCGGTCGCCGCTACAGCCAGCCCGCCTCTCGGGCGATCCGGATGGCGTCGACGCGGTTGCGGGCGTCCAGCTTGGTCACGGCGGACGTCAGGTAGTTGCGCACCGTGCCCACCGACAGAAACAGCTTGGCCGCGATCTGCCCGGAGTCCTCCCCCTTCGCGGCGAACCGCAGAACCTCCAGCTCACGTGGGGTCAGCGGCTGCGGACCGTCGTCCAGGGCGGCCAGCGCGAGCTGTGGATCGATCACCCGCTCGCCCTTGGCGACGGCGCGGATGGCCTCGCTCAGCTTCTCCGGACTGCTGTCCTTCAGCAGGAAGCCGGAGACATGGGCGGCCAGCGCCCGGCGCAGATTCCCGGGGCGGCCGAGGCTGGTGAGCATCATGGTGCGGCATTCGGGGACGGCGGTGCTCAACTCGGCCGCGGCGGTGAGCCCGTCCATACCCGGCAGATCGATGTCCAGCACCGCGACATCCGGGCGGAGCTCACGGGCGCGCGGCAGGATGTCGGCCCCGTCGGGGAATTCGGCCACCACCTCGATGTCCGGTTCGAATTCCAGCAGGGCGACCAGGGCCTTGCGCAACATATGCATGTCTTCCGCGATCAGCACCCTGACCATGCCGCCCCCTGCTCCACCCGCCCGGCTTCCCCCGCATGACGATTATTCCCCCGCTCTCCCGGACCTTCCATCGATTCGCGGGCAAATCCGCCCGTCGAACGCATATCCCGTAGCACGAGCGCGATCGCGCGCCCCCTTGTCATGCCGCACCACCCCGGCAGGCAGCGGTGCGGGAAGGCGGCCAGGTCCCGGCCGGGACGGGCGCCTTCGGCCGGCGGGCCGCCGCGTCATCCGGGCGCCTGGCGGTTGACCCGTACGGTCCAGCCTCCGTCGGCGGCGCGGCCGGCCACCGTGATCCGTACGTCGTCCTCCTTGACCGACAGGGTGTCGCCGACGCCGAGCGGGGCGTCGGCGAGTTCGGGATAGACCGACTCGTTCCAGCAGGCGGAGGTGGTGGGGTGGCCGTCCAGCACCTGGACGGGGCCGTCGCCGGACGCCTTGTCGTTGTGGACGCGGTAGACCAGCACGCCCTCGGTACAGGTGCCCGCGTCGTTGCCGCGGCCGCCGCGCGCCTCGATGGCCAGCGCGGTGGTGGGCCCGGTGCGGACCACGACCAGCCGGGTGCGGAGGTCGGCGCCGGGCCCGCCGCGCGCCATGGGGGCGCTGAGGGGCTGGAGGGTGTATCTGCGCGGACCCGTGAGGCGGTCGCAGGCCACCTGGCGCGCGCCGAGCCAGCCCAGCTTCCACTTGTGCCAGCCGAACGGATCGGGTGCCATCCCGAACTGGCTTCCCATTAGGTCCCAGTCGCCGACGTAGGTATCCCATTCGGCGTTACCGTCGGTGTCCTTCGGCCGGTGGTAGAGGTCGGGAAGGTCGAAGACATGCCCGGTCTCATGGGCCAGCACATTGCGGTCCGGCGGATGGTGCTCGAAAACGGTGACCAGACGACGCAGATCGACACCATCGGCGCGCAGCGGCTTTTCGAAGTTGACCACTTTCGTCGCATCGGCGTCCACACCGGGGGCATCGGGGTCGGCGACCAGATAGACGAGGTCGTAGCGGCCGAAGTCGAGGTGCGGATCGGCGGACGCGATGGCGTCGCGCAGATAGGCGGCCCGCCGCTGGGCGTTCCAGTCGCGCTGTATGGCGTACGCGGTGGACCGCTGGGGCATGGCGATCCAGCGCCGCAGCGGATGTACGCGCAGCGCGAATTTCCCGTAGGAGGCCCTTTTGAAGAAGTCGGGGGTCGCGGGGATATGGTCGGCGGCCAGCCGGGCGGGGGTCACCCTGGGCCTGGCGTCGGGAAAGGACAGGAAGACCATCGCCGCGTCCAGTCGGCGTACCGGGCGCGGATAGCGGGAGTTCCAGGTGTCCAGGCCCTCGGAGTGGTGGGCGTCGGTGCGTTCCAGGTCACAGGGTCCGCCGGGGCCGGCGGCGACGGCGGGCCCCGCCACCACGGTGGTCGCGATGAGCGCGCTCAGCGAGGTCAGCAGGGCCTGGGTCCGACGCAGCCGAGGCCGCTGGTGCACTCCCTCGGGTACCTGAGGACGCACCATGTCGACCTCCCGGGCGTAGTCGGAACACCCACTCCACCCTGAGGTGAATTGGCGGGGTACGCCCTGTTGAGTTGGGCTGGTCGAGTGAAGAGGCCGCTATCCGGGTACGTAACAGACGGTCACATTCGGTCAGAGCGGCTGTTTGCACGCGCAGAGTCGAACAGATACGACCAAACACATTGTCAAGGCGGCGGTGAGCGCGATGACGTCGATGGAACGCCCGAAGTACGAGCCCCTATGATCGGCACATCTTCAGCGGGGAATCCCCCTTCAGGCAGGCAATTACGGTCTGCCCGGCACCCGGTGTGAGACATGCGCAAGATGTGTACGAACAACTTGGAAACAACAAACGCCACGCGGGAGCGAGCGGTGAGCGGAACCCCCGACGGGCAGGGCCGCGCCCCGGGCGCGACGCTGCCCGCGATCACAGAGCGTGATGCCATCCCGAGCGTCCTCCCTGTCGCGGAGGACCCCGGCGCACCACGTCCGGCCCCAAGCGCGCCGTCGGTCCCGGGCGCGCCCCCGAGCCCGGTCACGCCCCCGGGCGCCGGGCACACCCCGGGCCCGGCGCCCGGCGACTACCGCGCCGCCTTCAACGCGGCGCGCCTGGCCATGGCGGTCGTCGACCGCGAGGGGAGGGTGCTCGACGCCAACCCCGCGCTCGGCGCCCTGCTCGGCACCGATCCGGGCCTGTTGACCACCCGCAGCGCGGCCGACCTGGCCGATCTGCACGAGGATCCGCGCACCTGGCGGGAGTACCGGGAGGTCCTGGGCGGCCGCCTCGCGCGGCTGCGCCGCACCCGGCGGCTGCTGCGCGCCGACGGCCATGCCCTGTGGGCCGAGATCACCGTCGAGCCGGCGCCGGACAGTTGCAGCCTGCTGCTGTCCATGGCCGACATCAGCGATCAGCGGGATCTCCAGGGGCGGCTGCGCCATCTCCAGATGCACGACCCGGTGACCAGGCTGCCCAACCGCAGCCTGTTCTTCGAGCGGATGACCTCGGCGCTGGAGGCGGCCACCTACGACCACGAGGGCACCGGCCGGATCGGGCTCTGCTATCTCGACCTGGACGGCTTCAAGGCGGTCAACGACACCCTCGGCCACCGGGTCGGCGACCGGCTGCTCGGCGCGGTCGCCCAGCGGCTCATCGACTGCGCGGCGCCCGGCGGCCATCTGGTGGCGCGGCTCGGCGGGGACGAGTTCGCCCTGCTGGTCCGCAACTCCACCGGCACCGAGCAGCTGTGCGACCTCGCCCGGTCGGTGCTGGCCGCCCTTCAGGAGCCGTTCGACGTGGGCGGGCAGCGGCTGTCGGTGTCGGCGAGCATCGGCGTGGTGGAGCGGCCCGCGGCCGGCACCCACACCACCTGGCTGATGCAGGCCGCGGACACCACGCTGTACTGGGCCAAGGAAGACGGCAAGGCGCGCTGGACCCTCTTCGACCCAGAGCGCAACGCCCATCGGATGACCCGGCAGGCGCTGTCCAGCACCCTGCGCCCGGCGGTCGAGCGGGAGGAGTTCGTGCTCGACTACCAGCCGCTGGTGGGGCTTGGCGACGGGGTCGTACGGGGGGTGGAGGCGCTGGTGCGCTGGGACCATCCGCAGTTCGGACGGCTGTCGCCGAACCGGTTCATCCCCCTGGCCGAGGAGAACGGCGCGATCGTGCCGCTGGGCCGGTGGGTGCTGCGCACCGCCTGCCGCCAGGCCCGTGCCTGGCAGCTGGCCAATCCGACGCATCCGCTGGTGGTCAGCGTCAATGTGGCGGTCCGCCAGGTGTGGGACTCCGATCTGGTGGCCGATGTCGGCGCGATCCTGGCGGAGACCCGGCTGCCGCCGCATCTGCTTCAGCTGGAGCTCACCGAGTCGGCGGTGATGGGCTCGACGGGGCGTCCGCTCCAGGCGCTCCAGCAGCTCAGCGACATGGGGGTGGCCATCGCGATCGACGACTTCGGGACCGGCTACTCCAACCTCGCCTATCTCAGCCGGCTGCCGGTCTCCACGCTCAAGCTGGACGGCTCGTTCGTCCAGGGGTTCCGGGCGGAGGAGCATCCGAATCCGGCCGACCAGACCATCGTCGAGGCGCTGGTGCAGCTCGCGCACCGGCTGGGCCTCACGGTGACGGCCGAATGCGTGGAGAGCGCCGAGCAGGCGGAGCGGCTGAGGCGGATCGGCTGCGACACGGGGCAGGGGTGGTTCTACTCCCGTCCGGTGCCGCCGGACCGCATCCAGGCGATGATCACCACCTGCCCGGCGTCGGGGTAGCTACGCCTCCGTCTGCGCCGTCGGCAGATCGTAGGCATCGGCGATCAGCTCGTACGAGCGCAGACGGGCCTCGCGGCCGTGGGCATTGGCGGTGATCTTGATTTCGTCCACTCCGGTGCGCTTGATCAGCCCGTCGAGTCCCTCACGGACCTGGTCCGGGGTGCCGTACTCGACATTGGCGAGCCAGCTGTTGATGAAGTCGCGCTCGATCTCGTTGGACTCGTACCCCTCGGCCTCCTCGGGCGTCGGCACCAGGCCGGGGCGTCCGGTGCGCAGCCGGATCATGGCCAGGGCGCCGGTGAGCACCTGGCGGTGGGCCTCCTTCTCGTCCTCGGCGGCGAAGGCCGAGACGCCGATCGAGGCGTACGGCTGGTCCAGCACGGCGGACGGCCGGAAGGTCTCGCGGTAGAGGTCGAGCGCGGGCACGGTATTGGCCGCGGAGAAGTGGTGCGCGAAGGAGAACGGCAGCCCGAGCATCCCGGCAAGCCGGGCGCTGAAGCCGCTCGAGCCCAGCAGCCAGATCGAGGGCCGGCCGACGGACTGGACCCCGCCGGGCACGGTGCCCTGCACCGGCCCCGGCACCGCGTGGATACGGGCGTAGCGGTGGCCGTCGGGGAAGGAGTCGTCGAGGAAGCGGGTCAGCTCGGCGAGCTGCTGGGGGAAGTCGTCGGCGCCCTCGCGCAGCCGTTCGGTGCGGCGCAGGGCGGCGGCCGTGGCCCCGTCGGTGCCGGGCGCGCGGCCGAGGCCGAGGTCCACCCGGCCGGGGGCGAACGCCTCCAGGGTGCCGAACTGCTCGGCGATGACCAACGGGGCGTGGTTGGGGAGCATCACCCCGCCGGAGCCCAGCCGGATCCGCTCGGTGTGCGCCGCGAGATGGGCGAGGATCACCGCCGGGGAGGAGCTGGCGACCCCGGGCATGGAGTGGTGCTCGGCGACCCAGAAGCGGTGGAAGCCCCGGCGCTCGGCGAGCCGGGCCAGCTCGGTGGTGGTGCGCAGCGCCTCGGCGGCCGTCACGCCACTGCCGACGGTCGCGAGGTCCAGCACCGACAGGGGCACCGGTGCGCTGCCGAGGGGCCGGGCCCGGATGGGGTCGCGCTGGTCGTCTCGCCGGTCCTGCTCATCGGCCACGGTGGCCCGCCTCCCTGGTCGCGCTGCGGTGCGCGTACGCCTGTGCGTCTGCTCGTACGTCTTCGGCTCTACGCCTCTACGTCTACCGGGCACATTCAACCGGAGAAAGGCTCCGCTTTATTCCCCGGGCCCCCGGCGGACGGCCGGGCCCGCCGCCACCTGGGGAGGAAGTGCGGCGGCGGACCCGACGGCGGTGTGCCGTCTCTCGCGGCGGACCGGGGCTAGCCCACGGTCCGCGCGGTGCGGCGGCGGTGGAGGGCCAGCGCCGTACCGGCGCCGCCGAGCACCAGCACACCCGCCGTGATGCCGATGGGCAGGGCGGCGGAGGTGCCCTGGTCGTCGGCGAGACGCCGGGTGGTCAGGGCGTCGGCCGCCGCGGCGTTGACGATCGGGGCGTGGGCGGCCAGGGCGGAGGTCGTGTAGTGACCGGCCTTGTGGACCGACGCGACCGAGCCGTCGGACTTCAGCAGCACCTGGGTGTTGTTGGGGTGACGGAAGTCGAACAGCCCGGAGAGGGAGTTCGCCCGGCTGTCGAAGGAGGCGTCACCGATCCGGCCGGTGTGCCAGTTGTCCTCGATGAAGCGGGTGATCGACGTCTGCTCGGTCCGGGTGTGGTCGACCTTGTTGGACTTGCTGAAGGGGGAGATCACCAGCAGCGGCTGCCGGGGGCCGGGGCCGCAGCGGTCCTGGTAGCCGCCCGCGGGCTTGGGGCCGGACTGGCAGGCGGGGCTGTCGGTGGCCTTGCCGCCCGAGCCCGCGGTCTTGTCCGTCGACCCGTTGAGGGGCTTGGCGTAGGCGTGGTCGTACCAGCCGTCGCTGTCGTCGTACGCGACGACGATCGCGGTGTCCTTCCACTGCGGGGACTTCTGGATCGCGTTGATCTGCTCGACCAGGAAGTGCTGCTCGTCGACCGGGTCGGAGTAGGCGGCGTGGCCGTCCTGGTACTCGGCGGCCTTCAGGAAGCTGACGGCCGGCAGATGGCCGGTCTTGAGCGCCGCGCCGAAGTCGGTGAGGTCGTAGTTGTGGTTGGCCCGGCCGCTCCGGCCGATCTCCTGGACGTTCTTCGGCGGGAGGTGATGCGGGTTGGCCGTGGACTTGTAGTACTGGAACGGGGCGTGGTGCGGGCTGTAGTCCACCGACTCCGCGCCGCCGACGTTCTTGTGGGTGGTGCCTGAGCACTTGGCGTAGTGGTCCTGCCGGCCGTCCCAGGCGGTGCTGGGCCGGAAGCCGCCCTGGAACCAGCCCCAGGTCACGCCCTTGTCGTTGAGCAGATCGCCGAGGTTCCTGCCCTGCATCACGGCCAGGGCGTTGCCGCTGGTGTGGTCCTTGTTGGAGCAGTCGTCGTAGGCCGGGTCCGGGTCGTTGATCATCGTGCCCACACCCTTGGCGTCCGGTGAGGCCACCGTGTACGCGTCCGGCTTGTCGGTCTGGATCGGGTTCTCGGTGGAGGACTTGGGGTCGGTGGAGATCACACCGTGGGTCTGGCCCGAGACCAGCTCCAGGGCTCCGGGGGTGGAGGGGCCGTAGGCCGAGCTGAAGGAGCGGTCGCTCATCGCGTAGTGCTGGGCGTAGTTCCACAGCCCGGTGACGGTGTTGCCGTCGTAGTAGTCCATCACCAGACCGGGCTCGCCGAACAGCCCGGTGCACTTGCTGACCTCGGTGTTCTCCACGAACTTATCGGCCTTGCCGGCGTTGGCCGCGTACTGCTCGGGGCCGTAGGAGTGGTTCTGGTCGCAGGTCATGGCCTGGTCGCTGCGCAGCCGCTTGGGCTTGTAGAGATTGGGGTTCTTCTTCAGCAGCCCGGCGTGCGCCAGGGTGTCGATGTCCTTGGGGGTGCCCTTGGCCGGCGTGAACGTGGTGCCGTCCGTGTTCGCCGCCTTGGGGTAGGTGCCGAAGTAGTGGTCGAACGAGATGTTCTCGTCGAAGATCACCACCACATGCTTCACCGGGGTCGCGGTGCCGCCGCCCTTGGCGGGCGCGGCCCATGCGGGGGCCACCCCGCCCACGGTCGCCAGGGCCGCGGCGCCGGCGAGGGCGCCCCAGCGCATGGCCCGGCCGCGCCGTCGGCCGCCTACGGATCCTGCCGTGCCGCCCATGTCATGCCTCCACATGATTCGCGATTCACGCCTGCGCCTGATCCTGTGCCGCGGGCCGGACTCTCCGATGGAATCCATGGAGGCGGCCGAGTGAATAGAGGGTCAGAAGAATCCAAGGAACTCTTGAGGTGTTCTTGACCGGAAGGTGGGGCGGTGTCAGGCCAGAAGGGCGCGCCCCAGCCAGTCGGAGCGGTCTCTCACCCCGGGGAGGGCGAAGAAATAGCCGCCGCCGAAGGGGGTGATGTAGTCCACCAGGGGCTCGCCCGCCAACCGCTTCTGAACGGCCTCGAACTGACGCACGAGATCCTGCTGATAGCAGCAGAACAGCAGCCCCATGTCCAAGTTGCCATTGCCGTCCATGCCCCGGTCGTAGTTGTAGGGGCGGCGGAGTATGCGCTGGTCCTCGGTGCGGGCGGTGCGCGGATTGGCCATCCGTATATGGCTGTCCAGCGGAATGATGTCGCCCTTGGGGTCCTGTGCGTAGCGCGGGGTGTCGAACTCATGCTGACCGTCCAGCGGGGCGCCCGAGTCGCGGCTGCGGCCGAACATGCGCTCCTGCTCGCTGATCGACACCCGGTCCCAGAACTCCACCAGCATCCGGATCAGCCGGATCGCCTGATAGCTGCCGCCGGTCGCCCAGGCCGGCTCCCCTGAGTGGGCGCCCACCCACACCAGACGGTCCATCGCACGGGCGTCGCCGGTGTCCGGATTGGCGGTGCCGTCCTTGAACCCCATGTGGTTGCGCGGGGTGCCGGACGGACGCGGCGGGCTGACGAAGCCGTCGATACGCCAGCGGATCTGGAGCGCGCCCCGGGTGTGCCGGGCGATGTCGCGCAGCGCGTGCAGCACCGTGTCGGGGCTGTCGGCGCACAGCTGAAGACTCAGATCGCCATGGCACCAGTCGGGGTCGAGATCGTCGTCGGGGAAGGATTCCATCGTGCTCAGCCGCCGGGGCTTGCGATCCCGCAATCCGTAGCGCCCGTCGAAGAGCGAGGCGCCCACGCCGACGGTCGCGGTCAGCCGGCCGGCGGCCACCTGGGGGCCGAGGGTGCCGGAGTCGGCGGGCGGCGCGGTGATCCCGACCGGGTCGGGGGTGCCTCCGGTGGTGAGGAAACGGCACCGCTCGGTGAGCGTGCGGAAGGCGTCGGTCAGCTCCTCGCGCCCCTCGGCCATGGCGTCGAACGCGATGAAGGCGGCGGCCCGCTGGGGCGGGGTGAGAATGCCGGACTGATGGGTGCCATGGAAGGCGACACGGGTGGGCTTCTTCTCCGGTCCTTCCTCCTTCGCGGACGCCGTGCCCGCGGCAGCGCCCGCCACCGCGCCGACCGTGCCCGCGGCAGCGCCCAGCAGAAAGCCCCTGCGCAGCACCTCGCTCACCGGGTCCTCCGCACATCCATCAGCGCCGCCACCCGCGACAGCCGCTCCACCAGCGCGCCCGCGTCCGCGTTGAGCCGCTGGCGCCCGGTGCGGCTCAGCCGGTCCAGCGGGGTCCAGTGGTCCCCGTGGTGCGAGCGCTCCAGGGTCCGCTGGGTGCGGTCCAGGTCGCTCTTGAGCTCGGGCAGCCAGGGGGCGCGGGGCTTCAGCAGCGGCTCCAGCCGGCGCAGCACGGCCCGGGTGCCGTCGAGGTTGGCCCGTGCGGTGGCCAGGTTGGTGCCGCTGCCGTAGTCGGTGCGGCCGGTCAGCTCGAACTGCACGGTGTTCTCCATGATCTCGTGCGCCCGCAGGCCCAGGTCGGCCGGGTCCATCCGCGCCTGCGACCAGTCCTCCCTCAGCTTTCGGACATCCTTGACGAGCTGGTCGGCGACCGGGCGCAGAGCGCTCGCGGACTGACCGTGCCACAGGCCGTACTCCAGGCGGTGGAAGCCGGTGAAGTCCGGGTCGTGGACCCCGCCGGACAGCCCCGCCGTGGTGCCGTTGATCGCCCCGTCGGCGTCGCCGAAGGCACCATAGGCGGCGCCCATCCGCTCGTACACCAGATGGGCGGGCAGCCAGGCCGCACGGGCCGTGGCCGGCTCACCGCAGTGGATGGCCGAGCGCAGCGCGTCCGTACGCCGCACCAGCTCGTCCATCCGGCCCGCCACCCACTTCTGGTAGGCGATGGTGGGCGGGATCAGATCCTGCTGGCTGACCGGGACCGCGGCCGGTCCACCGCCGCGCGCCGGTCCGGGCACACGGACGGTGGGCCCGGTGACCGCGTCCGCGTCCTCGGGCAGGCAGACAAAGGCGTAGGAGCCCCCGCCGAGCGTGACGCCCATCGGTCTGCTGGTGCCGGGGCCCAGGCCCTCCACCTCTCCGTAGACGGCGCCGTTCGCCGGATCGGTGAGATAGACCTCGGCCGGTCTGCTGGAGGTGTTCCGCAGATCGAAGACCTGCTTGCCACGGGTGGCATCGGTCCAGCCATGGCCACAGCCGCCCTCGGACACCTCGACGGAGGTGTGCCGGAGCCCGTCCGGGGCCTTCGCGGGCGCGCTCGCGCTCGCGGAGGGGTTCGCACGGGGGCCGTCCGAGGACCCTCCGCCGACCGCCAGCACGCCGATCCCGACGGCCGTGGCCACCGTCACCGCACCGGCGACCAGCAGATGACGTGCCGGCGGGACCGGGGAGAGATGATGGCGACGCACGGCTGCATGCTAGGCGCAGTCCGATAAGCGGAATGCCCCGATGGCGAAAGAGCGACATGGAATTCCGCCCGGATTCAGCTCCCTGTCATCGGCTCCTCGGCCATCTCGATACGCCCCCGCCGGCGGCCGCACCGCCTTCCGCTATCCGCCGCTCCGGGCGAAGAGCGTGCCCAGCCGGTCATGGACCGGATCCCGGCCCAGCAGCCGCAGCCCCTCCCAGACCGTGACCTGGTTGGCCGTGAGCACCGGCTTGCCCAGCTCCGCCTCCAGATCCGGAATCCAGGCGGCGGTGTGCAGGGCGGTGTCGGGCAGAAGCACCGCCTGGGCCTCGGGGTGGTCCCCGGCGCGGCCCAGCTCCAGCACCTCCTCCCGCCCCCAGGTGCCGACCTCCGCGGCCGTGATGATCCCGCTGCCGCGCATCGAGACCACCTCGGCTCCGGCCGCCTTCAAAAATGCCCTGAAGTAGTCGGCGACATCCTCCGGATAGGTGGCGGCGATGGCCACCCGCTCGGCGCCGAGCTCCTGCACCGCGTGGGCGAAGGCGAAGGAGGTGCTGGAGGCGGGCATCCCGGCCGTCTGGCTCAGCTCGCGCACCTGCTCCTTGGCGCCCTCCCAGCCGAAGACGAAGCTGGCGCTGGTGCACGCCCAGACCACGGCCTGGGCACCGCGCTCGGCGAGCTCGGCGACCCCGGCCGCGAGACGGGCCGCCGACCCCATCTCCAGCAGGGCGTCCACCCGGTGGGCGTCCTCGCCGATGTCGGTGTGGACGAGCGGAAGCCGGATGTCGCCGCTGTCGCCGCCGAGCATGCCTTCCAGGCGCGGATATTCGTCCTCGGCGGAGTATCCGGGGTAAAGAAAGCCCACCGTGTCCGGGGCCGGGCGCGTCGAGTCCACCATGACTGCCTCCTTCACTGGCGGCCCCCGCGAGCGCCGCCCCCTGCACTGCTGTCACTTCTCCCTACACCGCGGACGCCCGGCGGGTTCCCATCCGCCGCACAGCGCCCCTCGGTCAGGTGATGGGCCTGCCCGCCCCGCCCGGGCGGGCCTCCGGCCACGCCGGGACGCCCGCCCCCGCTCACACCGGGACGAGCCTCCCCTCACACCGGGACGCCCGCCCCCTCGCATCGGGACGGGCCTCCCCTCGCGCGGCTGACGGGCCTCCCCGTCACCCCATTGCCGGGCCTCCGGAATCGTCCAGGTAGGGGCCCTCGCCGAGGCCGGCTCCGAAGCCCGGGTCGAGTCCGTCGACCGGATCGCCGTCCGACCCGGGCGACGCCGCCCCGGCCAGCGCCGCCTCCGGCTCGTCCACCACCGACTCGACCGACTCCACGGCCTCGATCACCGACTCGACGACCGGGTCCGTCATCGGGAGCGGGCCGCGCAGCGGCGAGACCGACATCCCCGCGGGACCGGACCGGGCGACCGGGTCGAGCAGCGCCTGGTACGGCCCGACGGCCTGTGCGCCGATCGCCCGCAGCGCCGCCCACATCGTGACCTGGTTGGCGGACAGCACGGGCATCCGCAGCTCCGCCTCCAGTTGCGGGATCACGTCGTAGGTCGGCAGATTGGTGCAGCTGATGAAGAGCGCGTCGGTCGCCCCGACCACCGCCTGCCGGGCCATGTCGACCACATCGCGGTACGGCACCTTCCAGATGTGCCGGGTCAGTCCGAGGTACGCCCGTCCGGTGACGGTCATCCCGCCCTCGGCGAGGTACTCCTCCAGCGAGTCGGTGACGGACCGGGTGTACGGGGTCACCACCGCGATCCGCCGGGCGCCGATCTCTCTCAGCGCCTCCAGCAGGGCGCCCGAGGTGGTCAGCGACGGGATCTCACCCGCCTGGGTCATGGCGGCGCACATCGCGCGCTCACCGGCCACACCGCCGACGAAGCTGCCCGAGGTGCATGCGTACGCCACCACTTCCGGTGCCACGGCGGCCAGCGCCCGCACCGCGTCGTGCAAGGTCTCGTGCTCGCTCACGAGCCGGGCCAGGTCGAGGCTCACCTCGACGGGTACGAACGGGGTACGGGTGAGGTGCAGGGAGACCTCGTCCGGTACCCAGCGCCACAGTTCACGATCGAGTGCGAAGTCGAACGGTGCCACCACTCCCACGCCGCGCTGCGGCTGTGGGCCACCTAGAAAAGAGACGTCCAAAGCGAGCCCCAATACGGAACGGAGGGACTGGACCATTGGCCAGAGGTTTCGATGGAGAGAGACCGGCCTGATGCCGGGACGCCGGGACAGATGCCGTTGTTGACGACGGTAGTTTCCGCTGCCTAGCGTGGTCAATCCTCAAACTGAGGCGCCTGCCCCCTCCTTCTCCAGGCAAACCCACCCACGTTTCGAAACGGTTTCCCGCCTATGTCCGAAAGCACAGTTGTCGTCTTCGGCGACCAGCCACCCGTCCACCTGGACCGGGTGGCCGAGCGGGCCAAGGTGCTCGTCTGTGACGAGAAATCGCTCCCCCAGGCGCTCCCTGTCGCGGATGTGCTCCTGGTCTGGGACTTCACCTCCGACGCGGTCCGCGACGCCTGGCCCGGCGAGGGCCCCCGGCCGGCGTGGGTCCATACCGCGAGCGCCGGCGTGGACCGGCTGCTCTGCCCCGAACTCATCGCGTCCGACACGGTTTTGACCAATGCCCGGGGGGTCTTCGAACAGCCGATCGCGGAGTATGTGGCCGGCCTGGTGATCGCCATGGCCAAGGACTTCCACGGCACCTGGGAGCTACAGCGGCAGCGCCGCTGGCAGCACCGGGAGACGATGCGGCTGGCCGGGACGCGGGCCGTGGTCGTGGGCGCGGGCCCCATCGGCCGGGCGATCGGCTCCACCCTGGCCGCGCTCGGCGTGGTGGTCGACCTGGTGGGCCGCTCCGCGCGGCAGGGCGTGCGCGGCGGTGACGAGCTCCCCGGGCTGCTGCCGTCGGCCGACTGGGTGGTGTGCGCGGCACCGCTCACCGAAGCCAACCGCGGCATGTTCGACCGGTCCGTCTTCGACCGGATGAAGTCCAGCGCCCGGTTCATCAACATCGGCCGCGGCCCCCTGGTCGTCGAGAAGGACCTTACGGCGGCCCTGATGGCCCGCCGGATCGGCGGCGCTGCCCTGGATGTCTTCGAACACGAGCCGCTGGCCTCGGACGATGCCCTGTGGGACGTGCCGGGGCTGTTCGTCTCGCCCCATATGAGCGGCGACACGGTGGGATGGCGCGACCATCTGGCCGAGCAGTTCCAGGACAACTTCGAGCGCTGGTGCGCGGGCGAACCACTGCTCAACATCGTCGACAAACGCCTCGGGTACGTACCGGTGGACTGATCGCACGACCTGTCGCACGACCTGAACGGAGAGCCGGATGACCGATACGCACGACCTGACAGCCGTTCAACTCCTGGAGCGCTACGCCTCCGGCGAGCTCTCCCCCGTCGAGGCGACCCGTGCCGTCCTCCACCGGATCGAGCAGATACAGCCGGAGGTGAACGCCTTCACAAGGGTGGACGCCGAGGGCGCGCTGCGCCAGGCGGAGGAGTCCGCCGAGCGGTGGCGGCGTGGGGCCCCCGCGGGCCTGCTGGACGGCGTACCGGTGTCGGTGAAGGACATCCTCCTGCTGCGCGGCGCCCCCACCCTGCGCGGTTCGCGGACCGTGCGGCCCGATGCCCAGGCATGGGACGAGGACGCGCCCTCGGTGGCGCGGCTGCGCGAGCACGGCGCGGTGTTCGTGGGGAAGACCACGACCCCCGAGTTCGGCTGGAAGGGCGTCACCGACAGCCCGGTATACGGGGTCACCGGCAATCCGTACGACCCTCAGCGGACCGCGGGCGGCTCCAGCGGCGGCAGCGCGGCCGCGGTCGCGCTGGGCGCGGGTCCGCTGAGTCTGGGGACGGACGGCGGGGGTTCGGTCCGTATCCCGGCCGCCTTCTGCGGCATCTTCGCGTTGAAACCCACCTATGGGAGGGTTCCGCTCTACCCGGCGAGCGCGTTCGGCACCCTGGCCCATGTGGGGCCGATGACCCGGGACGCGGCCGACGCGGCGCTGATGATGGATGTGATCTCCGGTCCGGACTGGCGTGACTGGTCCCAGCTGGCGCCGCCCCCCGAGGGCGGCTTCCGGGAGGCGCTCACCCCCGGCGGGGGCGGGGTGGACGGGCTGCGGGTGGCCTACAGCCCCGCGCTCGGCGGCGCGGCCGCGGTCGACCCGGAGGTGGCCGCGGCGGTGCGGCGGGCGGTGGATGTGCTGGCGGAGCTGGGCGCGGTGGTCGAGGAGATCGACCCGGGGTTCGAGGACCCGGTCGAGGCGTTCCACACGCTGTGGTTCAGCGGCGCGGCCCGGGTGGTGCAGCCGCTGGGGCAGGAGGACCGGGAGCTGCTGGACCCGGGGCTGCGCGAGATCTGCGCCCAGGGGGCCTCGTACAGCGCGCTGGACTATCTGGCGGCCGTGGATGTGCGGATGGCTCTCGGCCACGCCATGGGACGGTTCCACTCCGCGTACGACCTGCTGGTCACCCCGACGCTCCCGATCACCGCGTTCGAGGCCGGGGTCGAGGTGCCCAAGGGGTCGGAGCACACCCGCTGGACGGGCTGGACGCCGTTCACCTACCCCTTCAACCTGACCCAGCAGCCCGCGGCGTCGGTGCCGTGCGGCCTCAGCGGCGCGGGCCTGCCGATCGGTGTGCAGCTGGTGGGCGCGCGCCACGCGGACGCGCTCGTGCTGCGGGCGTCGCACGCGCTGTTCGAGGCGGGGCTGGCGGACGGGGTGCGCCCGGGGGCGGCCTGAGCGCCCGGGGTGCGCCCGGGGGCGGCCGAGCCATACGTCCGCCCCCGGCGGCCTTGAGGCCCACTGGCCGTAAAGCCCACTGCCCGGCCCGGGACGGCTCCGCCCCGGGCCCGGCTCATGCCCAAGCCGCGCCCGGCGGAAGCCAAGGGCCACACCGGGCGGCAACCGAGGTCCCCGCCCGGCGAAAACCGAGGATCTACGCCCGCCGGAAGCTCAGGGTCTCCCCCAGCGCCCCGGCACGCCACAGGTCCTGGCAGGCGTCGGCCATGCGGTCGAGGCCGTCGACGACCGCGCCCCAGACGATCCCGGGCACCCACCCCGCGTCGCCGTTGATCAACAGGTTGTTCCGCTCGTAGAAGAGCGCCAGGTCGACGACCTGCCGCCGCCCCTGGTGCTTGGCCTCGGTCTCGTATCCGTACGACTTGGTCCCGAGCTGGGTGTCGGTGAAGGTGAAGTAGCACAGATCCCCGGGGATCGGGGTGATCGTCGGGTTCTCCAGGGGCGGCTCCTCCGGTGCGAAGGGGGGCACCAGCGCGTAGATCTCATTGCGCGCGTACTTCGCGTGATACACATCACCTCCCAGCGGCAGCGCGTTCCACACCGCCTCACAGGTGATCGGCGCGAGCTCGTCAAGGAGCTTGGCCGTACAGCTCACCCCGCGCTTCTCGAGCGAGACCACGATGAACCGGTCGGCTCGGTCAACCATCGACTTTCCTCCAGGTCGCTTAGGAACCAGTCCTGCCCCAGGGACCTACCCACGCATCGGCTGTATCAAGGGCCGGAAACAGACTGCATACATCTGTTGGAGTCGGGTAGCCGCGCGCCCATGGCTCCACCACGTGGGAAAGACACCGATAGCAGAGAAATAGCAAAAATAGGACCCAGCCGCCGCTCCCTTCTCGCCGGCGGCGCGGCCCTGGGTCTGCTGGGCGCGGTCGGCTGTAGCCGGGTGTCCGCCTCCGGCACCGAGGACGGGGGCAATCTGCTGGAGCGACTGCGGTCGCAAGGCACGGTCCGACTGGGAATAGCGGGGGAGATCCCATTCGGCTACATCGACAAGAACGGCGAGTTCACCGGCGAGGCACCGGAGATCGCGAAGGTCATCTTCAAACGGCTGGGAGTGCCCAAGGTCCAGCCCGTGCCGACCGAATTCGGCTCGCTCATCCCGGGCCTGCGGTCGCAGCAGTTCGACGTGGTCTCGGCGGGGATGTACATCAACCCCGAGCGCTGCGCCCAGGTGATCTTCTCCGACCCCGACTACCGCATGCGTGACGCGTTCATCGTGCGTAAGGGGAACCCCAAAAACCTGCACAATTACGAAGACATCTTTAAGAAGAAGGCCAAAATGGCCACCGGCACCGCCTACGCCGAGATCGGCTACGCGGAGGACGCCGGGATCAAGCAGAGCGACATGCTGATCCTCCCCGACCAGTTGGCCGGGCTGCTCGCCGTGGAGCAGGGCCGGGCCGATGTCTTCGCGGGCACGACCGTGACCGTCCACAACGTGGTGAAGCAGCGGAACAGCCAGCGGGCCGAGGCCACCGAGCCGTTCCAGGCGTACGTCGACGGCAAACCGGACATCGGCGCCGGCGGCTTCGCCTTCCGGCCGGAGGAGACCAAGCTCCGGGACGCCTTCAACGTGGAGCTGCACAAGATGAAGAAGAGC
Source organism: Streptomyces malaysiensis subsp. malaysiensis (assembly GCF_040653035.1). NCBI lineage: Bacteria > Bacillati > Actinomycetota > Actinomycetes > Kitasatosporales > Streptomycetaceae > Streptomyces > Streptomyces malaysiensis. The sequence goes on along the minus strand of NZ_JBEZNG010000017.1, from coordinate 7,410 downwards.
GGCGAGCTGCTGCGCATCGTGCGGCCCTTCGGCTTCACCGAGGAAGAGATGACCGATCTGACCGCCAAGGAGCTGTGCTCATGACGGCCGGGCTGTGGGAAAACTGGCTTCTTCCGGGCGTCTGGATCACCATCCAGCTGACCCTGTACAGCGCGATCTTCGCGGCCGTCGTGGCATTCGGCATCGGGATCGCCCGCACCTCGCGGCTGTGGATCGTCCGCTTTCTGACGGGCTTCTATGTCGAGGTCTTCCGCGGCACCTCTGCCCTGGTGCTGATGTTCTGGCTGTTCTTCGTGATGCCGCTGGCCTTCCAGTTCCAGCTGGTGCCGATGTGGGCGGCGGTACTGGCCCTGGGCCTCACCTACGGGGCGTACGGCTCGGAGATCGTGCGTGGCGCGATCGCCGCGGTGGCCCCGGCACAGCGCGAGGCGGCCATCGCGCTCAGCTTCACCCCCGCACAGCGGATGCGCCGGGTGATCCTGCCGCAGGCGATCCCGGAGATGATCCCGCCCTTCAACAACCTGCTGATCGAGCTGTTGAAGGCGACCGCTCTGGTCTCCGCGGTGAGCGTCGCCGACATCACCTTCGCCGCCCAGCTGTCGCGGCTGGCCACCGGTGACAGCCTGGAGATCTACGCGATCATCCTGGTCCTCTACTTCGTGCTGGCCTTCGTGCTCACCCGGCTGATGCGGCTGCTGGAGCGGCGCGCCAAGGCGGGCATCGGCCAGGCCCCGGTGGACTCCGGCAAGCGCTCGCTGATCACCCGGAAGCTGTCCTCGCGCCAGGAGGCCGAGCAGTCGTCCAACATCATCACGGCGGGAGGTGCCCAGTGAACTGGAACTGGGATGTGGCGAAGGACTTCCTCCCCGAACTGGGCCGCGGACTGCTGATCACGCTGGAGGCGACCGCGCTGGGCTCGGTCCTGGCGTTCGCGCTCGGCCTGGTGTGGGCGATGGCCTTCCGCTCGCCGACCCGCTTCGTCCGCTGGCCGGTGGCGGCCGTTGTGGAGTTCATCCGCAACACCCCGCTGCTGGTACAGCTGTTCTTCTTCTACTACGTGCTGCCGACCTGGGACATCAAGTTCTCGGCGCTCACCACCGGGGTGATCGCGCTCGGCCTGCACTACTCGACGTACACCGCCGAGGTCTACCGGGCCGGTATCGACGGTGTGCCCAAGGGCCAGTGGGAGGCGGCGACCGCGCTCAGCCTCTCCCGCGGCCGTACCTGGACCGCGGTGATCCTGCCGCAGGCCATCCGCCGGGTGGTGCCCGCCCTGGGCAACTACGTGATCGCGATGCTGAAGGACTCCCCGATGCTCGCGCTGATCGGCGTCGTCGACCTGCTCCAGAAGGCGCGCGCGGAAGGCGCGTCGTCCTTCCAGTACATCGAGCCCTACACGATGGTCGGCATCGCCTTCATCGTCATCGCCTATCCGGCTTCCCTTCTCATGCGAGCCCTGGAGCGTCGTCTTGGCCACTGAAACCGACCACACGAACCCTGCCGTGGACGGCAGTGAACTGATCCGCTTCGACCAGGTGACCAAGCGCTTCGGCAGCAATACGGTCCTGGACAACCTCGACTTCTCGGTCTCCTCCGGCAAGCACGTCACCCTGATCGGTCCCTCGGGCTCGGGCAAGACCACGATCCTGCGGCTGCTGATGACGCTGATCAAGCCGGACGAGGGCACGATCAAGGTCGACGGCGACTACCTCACCCATGAGGACAGAGGCGGCACACTGGTCCCGGCGGGCGAGAAGCACACCCGTGAGGTGCGCAAGAAGATCGGAATGGTCTTCCAGCAGTTCAACCTCTTCCCCAATATGCGGGTGCTGCGGAACATCACCGAGGCCCCGGTGCATGTGCTGGGCCTCGGCAAGGACGAGGCCGAGACCCGCGCCCGGGAGCTGCTCGACCTGGTCGGGCTCGGCGACAAGTGCGACGCCTATCCGACGCAGCTGTCCGGCGGGCAGCAGCAGCGGGTGGCGATAGCCCGCGCGCTGGCGATGCGGCCGCAGGTGATGCTGCTGGACGAGGTGACCTCGGCGCTGGACCCGGAGCTGGTGGCCGGGGTGCTGGATGTGCTGCGTGACATCGCTCACACAACGGACATCACCATGCTCTGCGTCACCCATGAGATGAACTTCGCCCGGGACATCTCCGACGATGTACTGATGTTCGACGCGGGCCGGGTGATCGAGTCCGGACCGCCGGAGAAGATCTTCACCGAGCCGGAGCACGAGCGGACGAGGGAATTCCTGAGCGCGGTTCTCTAGATCGCCCGGCCCCGGCCGGGCCACGACCGGCACTGCCCCCGCGAGCCGCTTGCGGGGGCATGCCTGTGTCATATGCCACAGAAATACGCCCCTGCTGACCGGGGCTGTGGCGCCCCGGCAATATCCTCAACAGCCGATCCGGATAAGCCCCTTGGCGGTTATCGTGATACAAAGCCACGCCAACCTGCGAGGGGGGAAATCGTGGCGCTCAGGCCCGAGCCGACCGCGCCGTTCCACTCGGTGCAGCACGCCCTCCGGATCCTTGAGGTCGTCGCCAAACACTCGTCCGGCGTCAGCGACATCATGATCGCCCGGGAGACCGGGCTGCCGGCCCACCAGCTCGCGGATCTGCTGCGGATGCTGCGCCGCGAGGGCTATGTGGAGCAGATCGCCGACGGCGCCTATGTCGGCGGCAGCTCCCTGTCCCTGCTGGGCTCCGCGGGTCCCGGCCATGGTCACGCCGTCCAGGACAAGCTCCAGCGGTCGCTCAGCGCCTTGCGCGACTCGGTGGGCGCGGCGGTCTACCTCAGCCGCTATGTGGACGGCGAAGTCAAGATCACGCAGTACGCGGACGGGCCGCGGGCCCCCAAGGTCAACGAGTGGGTGGACTTCCGCTCCGCCGCCCATGCGATGGCGCTCGGCAAATGCCTGCTCACCCAGCTCGACCACGACAGCCGCCGCGATCACATCTCCCGCCACAAGACGGTGCGGCTCACCTCCCGGACCACCACCAGCGAAAAGGCGCTGTTCCGCAAGCTGGACAGCCAGCCCGCCACCGTGCCCGTGCTCGACCTCCAGGAGTACGCGATCGGCACGGTCTGCGCGGCGGTCCCGATCAGCGCGGGCCGCTCGGTGGGCTGTCTGGCCCTCTCCCTCCCCCTGGCCCACGCCCACCGCCTGCGCCAGGCCGCCGACACGCTCAACCGGGAGGCGGCCCCGATGCTGCTCTCCCTGTCGATCTGAGCCCATCCGCGCACGGTCAGAACCACCCCTACGGACCGGGTAGTATTTATTTCGTCAGCAGGCGCCGCTAGCTCAGTTGGTTAGAGCAGCTGACTCTTAATCAGCGGGTCCGGGGTTCGAGTCCCTGGCGGCGCACAACTGATCAAGCGGATGGCCCGGGTGCTCAAAAGCCCCGGGCCATTCAGCGTGCCGCCCCGCCCCGCACCTCGAGCGAGGCCAGCAGCTCCCCCGTGGCGGCGGCGACGGCCTCGACGGCCTTGTCGAACGCCTCCGCGTTATGCGCGGCGGGTTGGCGGAAGCCGGAGATCTTGCGGACGTACTGAAGCGCCGCGGCGCGCGTATCGGCCTCGGTGACCGACTCGGCGTACGGCGGGCGAAGGGTCTTGATGGATCTGCACATACTGACGACGGTACGCCGGGGGTCCGACAGTCCCTATGGCATAGCGGCCAGTCCCGATGCGACGGCGGCCAGTCCCTATGCCGTGGCCGCGCCGTCCAGGACGAAGGCTCGGATCAGGTCGGCCAGCGGCCCCGGCTGGTCCTGGGGGATCAGCGTGTAGCTGTCGGGGATCTCCACCAGGCTGCCCCGGGGCAGCAGCCCCGCCAGGCGCAAACCGTGCTCGGGCGGCATCACACGGTCCTCGGACGCCCAGGCCACCAGGGCGGGGCGGTCGAAGGTGCGCAGCGCCTCGGCCCAGCGCAGCAGCTCGTCCACCGGTGGCACCCCGAGAACGTACTTCCGCAGGTCCCGGCGGATCTCCGGGGAGGTCCACAGCGGCTGGAGCCAGGCGTCCATCACCTCGGGGTCCACCGGGCGCTTGGTCATCCAGCCCCAGGTCATCGGAAGCCGCCTCAGGGGCGCCACCTTCAGCAGCTTGAAGACGGCGTTGAGCCCGCCCGGCAGCTTCGCGGCCATCCGCAGATTCCGGCCGGGCAGCCCGGGCGGGAAGTTCTCGAATGCCTCACAGGAGGTGATCACCAGCCGGCCGATCCGCTGGGCGCGGGCGTCGGCGATCAGCGCCTGCGCCCCGCCCCAGTCGTTCATGGCCAGCGTGACATCCGTAAGGTCGAGCCGGTCCAGGAACTCGGCGACCAGCCGGGCCACCCCGAGCACCGACAGATCCGCGTCGGGCCGCATCGCGCGGCGGTGGCCGCCCAGGGGGAGGGTGGGGACGACACAGCGGATGTCCGGGCTCAGCGCGGCGACCACATCGCGCCACAGGGAGCCGTCCATGGCCACGCCGTGCAGCAGAACCGCGACGGGGCCCTCGCCTCCCGTGTCCTCGTACTCGACGGTGCCCGCCGAGAGATCCACCTCGAGATGCGGCATGGCGCCGACTGTACCCGGGCCGATCAGCCCAGGGACAGACCGGACAGGGTCACCACCGGCCGCGCCGGGCCGCCGGGCGCGGCCTCGTGCCGTACGGCGACCGCGGCGTGGTAATCGGGCGGTGCGTCCAGGTCGGCGAAGGCCCAGCCGCTGGGGCCGGACGGCGCGTCGGCGGGGGCCAGGCCCTCGGCGAGGCCGACATGGTGGGCGCCGATCCCGCCGGGCAGCCCGGTGCCGATGCCCTTGAGGTACGCCTCCTTACGGACCCAGCAGCCCAGGAACGCCTCCTCCCGCAGCTCCTCCGGAAGCGCGTCGACCGCCGCCCGCTCCTCGGGGTGCAGCTGCCCGATCAGCCCCGTCAGCCGGGTCCCCACGCGCCCGGGGTCGCGCTCCTCGACATCGGCGCCGACGGGCGCCCGGGCGACGGCGCACAGGGCGGCGTCCCCGGAGTGGGAGAGCGAGAAGTGCAGCGTGTCCTCGCCCGCCAGGGCCGGGCGGCCGTGCGGTTTGTCGCAGTCCGGCATTCCGCAGGTCTCCCGGGTGAACACGACATCGGCCGGGGCGATGCCGAGATAGCCGCCGAGCAGCGTCCGCAGCCCCACATGGGAGGTCACATAGCGCTCGCGCGCCACCTCGGACCGCAGCCTCGCCGCGCGCTCGCGCTCCCCCTCGTCCAGGGTGCCCTCCGCGACGGCGGCGGCAGCGGCGGCGGACGGCGGGATCCGCAGCAGCCATACGGCCACCTCGCCGGGGCCGGGGCGGTCTCCGGGGGTGGGCAGGGCGCGGGCCGGGGCCCAGCCCCGGGGCTCCCGTGCGGGCTGAACCGGGCTGCTGAAGGACACTGTTCCGCTTCCCCCGTGCTATCGGCCGATGATGCGCTCGCTATGGACGTACTGACGGTACAGCGGCGCGCGCGGCGCCGCGCCGTCGGAACGCGCCGCCACGGCGGGTTCACGTGCCCCCAACCCCCTTGACCCGAGGCGGCGTTGCGGATGACGGACACCCGGTGACTTAGGCCACGTTCACCTCCCCGCCGACGCGGTCACCTTCCGTGCGCACTACGATCGCGCACGTCCGGGCACGATCGGTGATGGGGGTTTGGCGACCATGGCGACGGGATTCCTGGCGAAGGCGGCCTCTGCGGTGACCCTCCCGGTGGCACCGTTGTACGGCGCCTTCCTCTCGTACATGATCTTCCACCCGCCGCGCAGACCGCATCACAAGAAGCCCGCCGACCTGAGCCTGACCAGCACCGATGTCAACGTTCCGCTGAACGGGCAACAGGGTCGCGGGTTGCATGTCTGGCTGATTCCCGGCGACACCGAGCGGGTCGTGGTCCTCGGACACGGCCTGGGGCTGAGCAAGTCCGCGAGCCTGGCGCACGCCCGGATGCTCAACGAGGCGGGCTATACGGTCGCGATGTTCGACCACCGCAACCACGGTAAGAGCGTCGCGGACCGGGCGGGCTGGGGTATGAGCGACCGTCACACCGACGATGTGGTCGCCGTGGTGCGACATATGCGGTCGATGGAGGAGTACGCCGCCGCGCGCATCGCGATCTACGGCTTCTCCATCTCGACCTTCCCCTCCTTCTACATGCTCAAGAGGGAGGACTGCCCGGTCGACGCGCTGGTCTTCGACAGCGGTCCGGCACTGGAACTGGCCCCGCTGTTCCGGAACTTCGTGGCGGCCGGCGGAGTGCCCATCCCCGGCCCGCTGGGCACGGGCCCCTCCCGCCCGGTCGTGGAGTCGGTCGCCTCGTCGGCGGCCGTGGCGATGCTGCGGGTGCAGTGGCCGCCGCCGGTCGGGGGCGCGTACGAGCGCACCCCGATGCTCTTCCTGACCGGTGACCGCGACACCATGATCCCCGCCTCCGGGGTACGGGCGCTGGCCGAGCGCTATCCGCTGGCCGAGGTGCACACCCTGCCGGAGACCGACCATCTGCAAGGGATCAAGAGCCAGCCGAAGACCTACGCGGACACCGTCCTGGCCTTCCTGGAGCGGACGCTGAAGGACTGACCTCGCGGAACCTCTGGGCCCCTCGGGGACCGGTCTCGAAGACCGGCCTCGTCGAGGGCCGTCCTTACGGCGGGCCCCGGCCGGAGCCCGCCGTAAGGACGCCATGGCGGCTGGTCAGTCCTTGAGCTCGCAGATGACCGCGCCCGAGCTGACCGAGGCGCCCACGTTCGCGTTCAGGTTCTTGACGATGCCGCTGCGGTGGGCGTTGAGGGGCTGTTCCATCTTCATGGCCTCCAGGACGACGATGAGGTCGCCTTCGGCGACGGTGTCGCCCTCGTTGACGGCGACCTTGACGATGGTGCCCTGCATGGGGGAGGCGAGGGCGTCGCCGGAGGCGGCGGACCCTGACTTCTTGACCGCCTTGCGCTTCGGCTTCTTGGTCCCCGCGGGCTCCCCAGGCGATACCGCCAGGCCGAGGACCGCCGGCAGGGAGATCTCCAGCCGCTTGCCGCCGACCTCGACCACCACGGTCTCTCGGGCGCCGGACTCCTCGGCCTCGTCCGTCCCGGTGGGGGTGAAGGGGGTGATGGTGTTGTGGAACTCGGTTTCGATCCAGCGGGTGTGGATGGTGAAGGGCTCGCTGGTGAACGCCGGGTCCTCCACCACCGCCTGGTGGAAGGGGATCGCGGTGGCCATGCCCTCGACCTGGAACTCGGCCAGAGCACGCGCGGCGCGCTGGAGGGCCTGGGCGCGGGTGGCGCCGGTGACGATCAGCTTGGCCAGCAGCGAATCCCACGCCGGACCGATCACACTGCCCGACTCCACCCCCGCGTCCAGCCGCACACCGGGCCCGGCGGGCGGCACGAAGGAGGTCACCGTGCCGGG
>NZ_JBEZNG010000016.1:0-244290 GCF_040653035.1 Streptomyces malaysiensis subsp. malaysiensis | reverse complement strand
CTGGCGGATCAGGTGACGGCGGGTCTGGAGGGGATGGAGGTTCCGCTGCGGGTGGCGGTCATGGGGTGTGTGGTGAACGGTCCCGGTGAGGCGCGGGAGGCTGATCTGGGTGTTGCCTCCGGGAATGGCAAGGGGCAGATCTTCGTCAAGGGCGAGGTCATCAAGACCGTGCCGGAGTCGAAGATCGTGGAGACCCTGATCGACGAGGCCATGAACATCGCGCGGCGCATGGAGGACGAGGGGGTCCCGTCGGGCACCCCGGACGTCACCGTGGGCTGATACACCGAGGAGGGGAACCGACCATGCCGTTTCTGGAGAACATCCGGGGCCCGCACGACCTCAAGGCGCTCACCGGTGAGGAACTGGACGCGCTCGCCCAGGAGATCAGGGAGTTCCTGATCAAAGCGGTGGCCAGGACCGGGGGCCATCTGGGACCGAACCTCGGCGTCGTCGAGCTGTCCATAGCCCTGCACCGCGTCTTCGACTCGCCCGCCGATCGCATCCTGTGGGACACCGGGCACCAGTCCTACGTCCACAAGCTGCTCACCGGCCGTCAGGACTTCTCCAAGCTCCGCCACAAGGGCGGGCTGTCCGGCTATCCGTCACGGGCCGAATCCGAGCACGACATCATCGAGAACAGCCATGCCTCCACCGTGCTGGGCTGGGCCGACGGCCTCGCCAAGGCCAACGAGGTGCGCGGGGGCACGGACCATGTGGTCGCCGTCATCGGGGACGGGGCGCTGACCGGCGGGATGGCCTGGGAGGCGCTCAACAACATCGCCGCCGCCCGGGACCGCCCCCTCGTCATCGTCGTCAACGACAACGAGCGCTCCTACTCGCCGACCATCGGCGGACTCGCCAACCACCTCGCCACCCTCCGCACCACCGACGGCTATGAGCGCTTCCTGGCCTGGGGCAAGGAGGTGCTCCAGCGCACCCCCGTGGTCGGCCAGCCGCTGTACGGATCGCTGCACGGCGCCAAGAAGGGGTTCAAGGACGCCTTCGCGCCGCAGGGCATGTTCGAGGACCTCGGGCTGAAGTACGTCGGCCCCATCGACGGCCATGACACCGAGGCGGTCGAGTCGGCGCTGCGCCGCGCCAAGCGGTTCCACGGCCCGGTCCTCGTCCACTGCCTCACCGAGAAGGGCCGGGGCTACCGGCCCGCGCTGGAGGACGAGGCGGATCGTTTCCACACCGTCGCCGCGATGGACCCGCTCACCTGCGCGCCGCTGACCCCCTCCGGCGGCCGCTCGTGGACCTCGGTGTTCGGCGAGGAGATGGTGCGGATCGGCGCCGAGCGGCCCGATGTGGTCGCCCTCACCGCCGCCATGCTGCACCCCGTGGGCCTCGCCGGCTTCGCCGAGGCGTACCCCGAGCGGGTGTGGGACGTGGGCATCGCCGAACAGCACGCGGCGGTCTCGGCGGCCGGGCTCGCCACCGGCGGACTCCACCCGGTCCTCGCCGTCTACGCCACCTTCCTCAACCGCGCCTTCGACCAGCTGCTCATGGATGTCGCCCTGCACAGATGCGGGGTGACCTTCGTGCTGGACCGGGCCGGTGTCACCGGCACCGACGGGCCCAGCCACAACGGCATGTGGGACATGTCCGTCCTCCAGGTGGTGCCGGGGCTGCGGATCGCCGCCCCGCGCGACGCCGACCAGCTCCGCGCCCAGCTGCGGGAGGCGATCGACGTGGCCGACGCGCCGACCGTCATCCGCTTCCCCAAGGAGTCGGTGGGGGAGCCGATTCCGGCGATCGACCGCGTCGGCGGGATGGATGTGCTGCGCCGGGGCGAGGACGTCCTCCTCGTCGCGGCCGGGGTGATGGCCGACGTCGCGCTGCGCGCCGCCGAGCTGCTGGCCGGGCGCGGCATCGGCTGTACGGTGGTCGATCCGCGCTGGGTCAAGCCCGTCGACCCCGAGCTGCCCGGACTCGCCGCGCGCCACCGGCTGGTGGCGGTCGTCGAGGACAATGTGCGCACCGGCGGGGTGGGCGCGGCGGTCGCCCAGACCCTGTGCGACGCCGAGGTCGACCTGCCGGTGCGGACGTTCGGCATCCCCGAGGCGTTCCTGGCCCATGCCAAGCGCGGTGAGGTGCTCGCCGACATCGGGCTCACCCCCGCCGAGATCGCGGGCCGGATCGGGGCGGCCCTGACCCGTATCGACGCGGCCCGCCCGGAGCGGGCGGGCGCCACTGCCGGGGCCCGTACCGCCGCCGGGGGCCGTACCGCAGCCGCCAAGGAGAGCCAGGCATGACAGCAGCCGAGCAGCAGCGGCGTTCGGGCTTCGACCTGGGCAAGCTCCTGGCCGAGCGGGCGTCGGAGCGGTACGACCTGCACACCCGGCACCTCAACCACCAGCTGCCCCGGATGCTGCACACCATCGGCTTCGACAAGGTCTACGAACGGGCCGAGGGCGCGTACTTCTGGGACGACGAGGGCCAGGACTACCTCGATATGCTCGCCGGCTTCGGGGTGATGGGCCTGGGCCGCCACCACCCCGTGGTCCGCAAGGCGCTGCACGACGTCCTGGACGCCGACCTGGCCGATCTGACCCGTTTCGACTGCCAGCCGCTGCCCGGTCTGCTGGCCGAGCGGCTGCTGGCCCACGCCCCCCATCTGGACCGGGTCTTCTTCGGCAACAGCGGCACCGAGGCCGTCGAGACCGCCCTGAAGTTCGCCCGCTTCGTGACCGGCAAGCCGCGCGTCCTGTACTGCGCCCACGCCTTCCACGGGCTGACCACCGGCTCGCTGTCGGTCAACGGCGAGGACGGCTTCCGCAAGGGGTTCGCCCCGCTGCTGCCCGACACCGCGATCGAGATGGGCGACCTCGACGCGCTGGAGCGGGAGCTGGCGCGCGGGGACGTGGCGGGGTTCGTGGTGGAGCCCATCCAGGGCAAGGGGGTGCACGAGACCCCGCCCGGCTTCCTGCGCGCCGCGCAGGAGCTGCTCCACCGCCACAAGGCCCTGCTCATCGTGGACGAGGTGCAGACCGGCCTCGGCCGCACCGGGGACTTCTTCGCCTACCAGCACGAGGACGGTGTCGAACCGGATCTGGTGTGCGTGGCCAAGGCACTCTCCGGGGGCTATGTGCCGGTCGGCGCGACCCTCGGCAAGGACTGGATCTTCAGACGGGTCTACTCCTCGATGGACCGGGTGCTGGTCCACTCCGCCAGCTTCGGCTCCAATGCCCAGGCCATGGCGGCCGGGCTCGCGGTCCTCGCCGTCATGGAGGACGAGGAGGTGGTGGCCAACGCCCGCCGCACCGGTGAGCTGCTGCGCGACCGCCTCGCCGCGCTCGTGGACCGCTACGAGCTGCTGCACGACGTCCGCGGCCGGGGGCTGATGATCGGCATCGAGTTCGGCCGACCCAGCTCACTGGGGCTGCGCAGCCGGTGGGCGATGCTCCAGACCGCGCGCAAGGGGCTGTTCGCGCAGATGGTCGTCGTACCGCTGCTGCGCCGCCATCGCATCCTCACCCAGGTCTCCGGCGACCATCTGGAGGTCATTAAGCTGATTCCGCCGCTGATCATCGGCGAGCGGGAAGTGGACCGTTTCGTCGAGGCGTTCACAGCGGTCATGGACGACGCGCACGAGGGCGGCGGCCTGATGTGGGAGTTCGGCCGCACTCTCGTCAAACAGGCGGTGGCCAACCGCTGACCGATGGGGGACCGGCATGATCGACGCGACCGCCGTACGGGCCGTCAACGCGATGACGGCGAGGTGGGCGCGGGCGGCCGTGGCGGACGAGGGCACGGTCCTCGCCGCCGCCGGGGTCTGGCCGCTGCTGGCCCTGCTCGCGGGCGGTGCCGGCGGCCCCGTCCGCCAGGAGCTGGAGGGCGCGCTGGGCGTCGGCGCGGACGCGGCGACGGCGCTCGGCGGAGAGGTGCTCGGGGCGCTGGACGGCATGGCCGGCGTCGAGGCGGCCACCGGGCTGTGGACCCGTCGGGACCTGCCGATCCGGTCCGGGTGGGAGGCCGCGCTGCCGCCGGGCGTACGCGCCACGCTGACCGGGGACGGTGAGCGCGACCGCAAGGAGCTGGACGCCTGGGCGTCCCGGCGCACCCGGGGCGCGATCACCGAGATGCCGGTGCCGCTCACCCCCGCCACCCTGCTGGTGCTGGCCGGAGCGCTCACGGTGCGGACCGACTGGGTACAGCCGTTCCGGCCGGGCCCGCTGGTGCCGAGGAGCGGACCGTGGCGGGACCGGTCGCTGGCCGGGCTCACCCGGTTCACGGAGGACCTCGACGGGGCGCTGCGGGTCGTCCCCGACACCCCGGCCGGCCCGCTCACCCTCTCCGGGGTCGCGGGCGGCAACGGACTGGATGTGCGTCTGGTCCTCGGCGCCGAGGGCGTTCCCGGCGGCGAGGTGCTGGAGGCCGGGATCGGCGCGGTGGCCGGGCGGTACGAGGGGCGGCCCGGCTCGGCGCTGCCGCCCGGTGAGGCGGGGCCCGGGGTCCGGGTCATGGAGGTCCCGAGCCGGGACCCCACGCCCCGGATGGCGCTCACCACCCCGCGGTTCACCGTGCGGGCGCGGCACGATCTGCTGCGCAGGGCCGGGCTGTTCGGGCTGCGCACCGCCCAGGACGCCTCGCGCGGCCACTTCCCGGGGATCAGCCCCGCCGCGCTGGCGCTGTCCTCCGGAGAGCAGTCCATCACCGCCTCGTTCAGCGCGGAGGGCTTCTGGGCGGCGGCGGTGACCGCGTTCTCCCTGGCCCCCGGCTCGGCGCCGCCGCGGCGCCCGGCCAAGCTGATCAGTGTGCGGTACGAGCGGCCGTTCGGCTTCCTGGCCGTGCACCGCGCCAGCGGTCTGGTGCTGACGGCGGGGTGGGTCACCGAGCCCGAGGCCGGGCCCGCCACCATGTGGTGAACCCGTAGGGCTCCAGGGCCCTACGGGCTCACCTGCTCACGGGCTCACCTGCTCACGGGCGCGCCGTCAGCCGGTGAGCAGCCGCTCCCGCAGCCGCTCGCGCCGCTCGGGGTCGAGGCCGAGCCCCTCGGCGAGATAGCGCTCGGTGCCGCCCCAGGTCTCCTCGATGGTCGCGAAGGCCGCCGCCAGATATTCCGCGCGGGCGTCGAAGAGCGGCAGCAGCAGCGCCATGACCTCGGGGGACATGGGGTCGGAGCTGTCCGAAGGATCGCCCTTGCGCCAGATCTTGTAGCGGCGGTGGGCGGCGGCCGATTCGAGGTAGTCGGCCTCGATGGTCTCCTGGTCGACTCCGAGGGCCAGCAGGGTCACCGCGATGGACAGCCCGGCCCGGTCCTTTCCGGCCGAACAGTGCATCAGCACCGGTGAGCTGTCCTCCGCCATATCGCTGAGGATCCGGCCGTGCTCGACCAGCCGGGTGGTGATGATGGAGCGATAGGAGCCGATCATGCGCTTCTCGGCCCGGCCCTCGGAGAGCAGCTCGCGCAGGGTCTTCAGATCGCCCTCGCGCACCATCGTCCAGAACCCGGCGCCGTCGGCCGGGTCGGACAGCGGCAGATTGACGTTCCGGACCCCGCGGAGCGTGACGTCCGGGCCCTCCAGCTTGATGTCGGCGGCATTGCGGAAGTCGAAGATGGTGTGCAGTCCGAGTGCGTCGAGGAAGGCCGTGTCCGCCTCCGTGGCATGGGCGAGATGGCCGCTGCGGAACAGCACACCCGGGCGTACGCGGCGGCCGTCGGCAGCCGGCAGTCCACCGAGATCACGGAAGTTGCGTACCCCCACCAGGGGTGTTTCGGCCTGGGGGACCTGCGGCGACTGGGACTGCTGCGGCACGGGCTCTCCTTCACGATCGGCCGCCGACGCGGCTCGTCGACAGGCGGCTGAAGCTGACCCTACGACATGGGTGCAACAGGCAATCGGCCTCGCGGGAACGCGGGCATCGGGTGGCCTTCCGGCCCTGCTCGGGGGTGGTGGCCGGATCGATCCGGGCATGCCGGCCCGACCGACCGGCTGTGGACCTCCGGCGACCTCGGCGCCGCCGTGTTCTGCCTATTCCGCCTTTGCCGAAACTGACCAGGTGGGATAGATCACCCCACGTCAAGCCCTGGTTACGGTGGCGTAAGTCACGCCATCGGGTGAATGATGTCCCGACGTGGCAGACGATAAGGAGAGATTCAGCAACGGTTCCATCGGGTCGTACGCAGCCGTCGGCGACAGCTTCACCGAGGGCGTCGGCGACCCCGGTCCTGATGGGGTGTTCGTCGGCTGGGCCGACCGGCTCGCGGTCCTGCTGTCCGACCAACGACCCCAAGACGATTTCCGCTACGCCAATCTGGCCGTACGCGGTCGACTCCTTGACCAGATTGTGGCTGAGCAGGTGCGGCGCGCCATTGAACTCGGCCCGGATCTGGTCACCTTCTGTGCGGGCGGCAATGACATCCTGCGGCCCGGCAGCGACCCCGACGATGTCGCCGAGCGCTATGAGACGGCCGTCGCCGACCTCCGGGCGCAGGTGGGCACGGTGCTGCTGTGCACGGGCTTCGACACCAGAGGGGTGCCGGTGCTGCGCCATCTACGGGGCAAGATCGCCACGTATACGGCGCATGTGCGGGCGATCGCCGACCGCCATGGCTGCCCGGTGCTCGACCTGTGGTCGCTGCGCTCGGTGCAGGACCGCCGGGCCTGGGACGCCGACCGGCTGCATCTGTCGCCGGACGGTCACACCCGGGTCGCGCTGAGGGCCGGTCAGGTGCTGGGGCTCGACGTCCCCGCCGACCCCGATCAGCCCTGGCCCCCGGAGGGCCAGCGCACCGCGGCCGAGGTGCGCCGGGACAACATCCACTGGGCGCGCGAATATCTGGTGCCCTGGATCGGCCGACGGCTGCGCGGAGAGTCGTCGGGTGACCATGTGGAGCCCAAGCGGCCCAATCTGCTGCCGCTGCGGCACTGAACGTTCCGTGACCCGAAGCGGTCCCGGAGGAATAGGGGCAGACCCCCGTTGGCGCCCCGCGGTCGACCACCTGGTGCGCTGTCGCTGCCCCTATTCCCTCGGCACCGCTCGTACGTCGCGTCGTCGCCGTACCGCTAGACCGAGACCGCCAGATACGCCCAGACCGCGCGGCCGGCGCCCCCCTGGTTCGGCCTGACCCCCCATGCCTCGGAGAGGGCCTCCACCAGCATCAGCCCACGGCCGCCCTCCTGGTCCGCGCTCACCGAGCGGGCCTCCGGCACCGTACGCGCGCACCCCTGGTCGGCCACTTCGAGCCGCAGCCGGGTGCCTATGAGCTGGAGCGAGCAGCGAACCTCCTCGCTGGAGGTGTGGCGCACCGCGTTGGTGAACAGCTCGGAGACGATCAACTCGGCGCTGTCCAGGGTGTCCTGGTCGATGCCCCATGAGCGCAGCCGCCGGACGACATGCCTTCTCGCCTCGCCGACGGACGTGCTCAGCGCCGGAAGACGAAACACGTCGTGGCGGGGCGGAGCGACCACGATGCCGCCGCGCCCTAACCGGAGAGCCTCATAGGAAGGAGCCACGCCGACACTATGCTCTGTCACGCTCGCGTATGGCAAGGTTCAATCTGTAAATTACAGAATCGCAAGCGCAGGCTGTTCGGAATGCTGAGCCCATGCCAGACTGCTGTGTCGTGAAGGTACTTGGAGGGGGACGGTAGTGGCGGATGCGCGGGCGGGCGGAGCCCCGACCGTCCTGCGAGTCGTGCTCGGAAAACGGCTCCAGGACCTTCGGGAGAAGGCCGGGCTGTCGTTCGAACAGGCCGGGCGCGCACTGGACGTCACCCATGCCACGATCCGCCGGATGGAGAAGGCCGAGGTCGGCCTGAAGCTCCCGTACGTCGAGAAGCTGCTGCGGACGTACGGCGTCGCCGACCCCGAAGAGGTCGAAGGGTTCCTCTCGCTCGCGCGCGAGGCCAACAAGGCCGGCTGGTGGCACCGGTTCCGTGACGTCCTGCCGGAGTGGTTCAACACCTTCGTCAGCCTCGAGGTCGAGGCCAATCTGATCCGGGCCTACGAGCCGCACTACATTCCCGGGCTGCTCCAGACCGAGGACTACGCCCGCGCGGTGCTCCGCGCGGGCATGCCGCATGCGCCCGAGACGGAGATCGAGCGCAATGTCGCCCTCCGTATGGAACGGCAGGCCCTGCTCACCCGGGACAACCCGCCGATGCTGTGGGTGGTCATGGACGAAACCGTGGTGCGCCGCCCCATCGGCGGCGCCGAGACCATGCGTGCCCAGATCACCCGGCTGATCGAGGAGGCCGAGGCCCCTCATATCCGGTTGCAGATCATGCCGTTCGACGCCGGCCCGCACCCGGCGATGTACGGTCCCTTCCATATCTTCCGGTTCCCGATCCCGGAGCTGCCCGATATCGCGTATACGGAGACGCTCGTCAGCGGCTCCTACTTCGACCAGCGCGATGATGTATCGGCGTTCCTGGAGGCCCTGGACCGGATGTGCGCGCAAGCCGCGCCTGCACAGACGACTCAGGCCATTCTGAGTCGCATTCGCAAGGAGATCTGAACGATGGATCGCATATGCGGGAACCGCCGCGTCTACAGCGGCATGCCGGCCAGGGAACTCGGCAGCGAGGGCTGGCACAAGCCATGGAGCGGCGGCAACGGGGGAAGCTGCGTCGAGGCGATGAGACTGACGGACGGGCGGGTGGCGCTGCGCCAGTCGACCGATCCGGACGGACCGGCCCTGATCTACACCCATCTGGAGATGAAACGCTTCATCCAGGGGGCCAAGGCCGGGGACGCGGATTTTCTGTTTCTGTGACGTCCGGCTCTGTGACGCTCATCGTGACCACAGGGGGATCGAGGGGGAAGCAGTGTGACCGACCGACCACGAAGCGCCCGGCGGGGGCGGCGCCGGGACGCGCTCCAGCACACCGCCCGCGAACACGTCGTACAGCGGAAGCGACTCCAGATGCACATAGCCGATATGGCAGTCGCAGACGGCAAGCGGACAGGGACGGGGCCGTAGCGCCGCGCGATACGACCCGTCGTAGAGATTGCCCAGCTCGGTAGGGACGAAATGGCAGCGGCGCACCGTGCCGTCGCCGTCCACCGAGATCACCGAGGCGCCGGTTCTGCATGGCAGACCGGCGCTTCGGTGCGGATGGCGGCTGTAGCCGAAGAGCGGGAGCGTCGCGGGGTCGGCCTCGGCCGTCCAGCCGGCCGCAGAAGGGGATGCGCAGATATAACGCCAGCGCGTCCTTCGGGTCGGCCGCCCACAGCTCACGCAGCGCGGGATGCTCCGCGAGCGGCCGGTGGGCGGTCTTATACGGAAAGCGATACATCGCTGAGCACGTGTTAAGAACCGCCTCGGAAGACCGTTGCGTAAAATGCAACGGCCCTGTCAGGCTCGCTTGCGGGCGTCTTCCAGCTGAGCGCTGTAGTAGGCGTGATCGCGTGGATAGCCTTCCAGCTCCACTAGGCTCTCCTCAAAGGCGCTGACGGCGGTTGACCAGTCACGTGCCGCGTATGCGGCCTCGCCCAACAGAAGCCTTGCCCGAACTGGGCTGAGCCAGTACAACCAGCCTGGCCGTTCCTCGGCAGCCGGGATTTGCAGTGCGAAGCCATAGGCCCGTTCAGCGAGTCGGCGTGCTCGGTCCCGCTCCCCGACCGCAGCCGCTGCCAAGGCAGTCGCATGTGCGGTGATGGAAGCTGTCGCAGGGGAGAGGCCACCGGGGGTCTGCTGCGCGATTTCGGCCGTCCGTAGGGCTCGTACCGGGTCGCCATGGTTCAGTGTGTAGTACGACCGTACACGTGTGAGCCACGAGGTCATATCTGCTGATCCTGCGTCGAGTGACCAGCCGTAGGCCAGGTCCAGCCACGCTAGCGAGGGTCCCCGCTGCCCCTCCCCAGCAGCGACCCACGAGAGCCAGTGCGCATGTTCAGCGGCAAGCACGAGCAACTTGTCAGCGACTGCACCGGAGGCCCCCGGCAAGAGTGCGGTAACGGCATCGAGTTGAGACCGAACGACGGGCCAGAGATCCTTCCCGCCAACCTCATCTTCGGCTCGGCGGTGCTCGGCAAGTACGCGAGCGATCCAATCGGCAGATCGGACGTCGATACGTCCGGTCCGACGAGCATGCACGATGCGATCGCTCAATTCAGGGTCAGGGCCCCAAGAAGCTGAAAGGGACTCTCGGCGCTCTGGCAGTCCGCGCAATTCGTCTGGCACTTGAAGCCCTTCCGCGATGCGGGTGATGACATCGGCGCTGGTGACTCTCCGCTTTCTGTTCTCGATCAGGGACACGTGAGACTGCGGCATGCCCACAAGCGATCCAAGGGTGAGCTGTGAGACTCGGGCCGCGCGTCGGTACTCACGAAAGATCGCCGCCCAGTCTTCTGATGCCCACGCTGCCCGTAGACGGGCATCAACCCATGGTTCGCCATTAGCCATGAGATTGACGATACGTCCGAGCTATACGCCGTGCGTATCGCATCGATGCCACCGACCCCCGACTGTGTAGGCGGTCGCTTCGTACAAGACCTCCGCGACGGGCGAACGTCCGGGGGCGTGGCCAACGCAGGAAAGGAGCGTCAACGTGCGGAAGAGTACGGCTCGATTGGTGGGCTGGCTGTCACGGCCGTATGTGGTCGGGCATGAGCGACGGTCGCGACGCGGGGGCGTTGGCTCCAGCACGCGGGCGGTGGAGCGATGAGTGCGCGGCCTCGTTTGCTGCCGTGGTCCGGTCCCGCAGGGCAACGGTGCTATCTGGTCTCGGATGCGGACAGTGAGGGCTACCTGTCGAAACTGGCTGACGAGATGGAAGCGGTTCAGCTTCAGATGGGCACTGAAGTCATCGGTCATGCCCGCCTGATGCTCGGCGACCGGAAGACAGACACCCGAGAGCTCCGCTACCTCTCGAATCGCCTGATCGAAGCGCTGCAAGACGCGCTCCGGATCGCGGAGAGTCGCGGCGGGCGTCTCCCGGTGCCCAAGGAGGCCGAGAGCGACGGATCGGCTCAGACGGAGGAGAGGGCGGGATGAGTGAGGCGTCAAGAGGCTGGCGGGTCGGTCCGGCACCGGGGCGTGGTCTGCGCTCTGGGGAAGGCGGTCTGCTTGAACTGCCGCTTCACGTTCTCAAGCCCGGTCGCGTGTCTTCGGCGTCGCTGGTGCTGACGGTGGTGGAAGCGGAGCAGTTGCACGCCGCCTTGTGTTATGCGCTCGGCGACGAACCCGCGCCTGCGAATGCGCCGGAGTGCCGTCGGCCGGTCCGTTACCCGGGCGGCCGACAGAAGTACTGAGGTCGGTCGGGGTGGACTCGGACCAGGGGACGGCCGTCCGGCTCGCCCTGCTGGACGCGGTGCTGGGGCAGCATGACGCGCCCTGGCCGGCGGCCGTCGCGGACGAGGCGGAGTCCGATCCGCTGGCCGGTGTCGCCGCGGTCGCCCGCGCCGCCGGCTGGTGGTGGCCGTACGAGAAGGCCGTGATCGTCGCGGAGCGCCCGGTGGAGCTGCACCGCGACGAGGCGGGCCGCCTCGACCGCGGCGACGGCCCCGCGCTCGCCTTCCCCGACGGCTTCGCGCTGTACGCGTGGCGGGGCATGCCGGTGCCCGCGGAACTCCTCAGGCGGCTGGGGGAGTTGACCCCGGACCGCGTGGACGCCGACGCCTACCACCCCGAGCGTGAGACCTGATTCCCGATCCGGTGGCGGTTCCGGTTCCGCTCAATTGCTCATCCGGGCACAAAGGTTTGGTCTATACCTTGACTGGTATAGACCAACCCGCTTGAGTGTCCCTCAGAGTTCCGAGCCCCCCACACGAAGGAGATCGGCCTCATGTGGAACCGACGTGTTCTGGCACCGCTCGCGGCGACCGCGGCGGTGTGCGCGAGTGTCCTTGTCATGCCCATGGCCTCGGCCTCGGCGGCGGGGACGACCGCCCAGGCGGTGTGCGCCCACCCGAACGGGGTGGCGGAGGAGTCCTGTGCCTCCGTGGATCAGCAGGCGGCCGCCTTCGTGGTGAGCGAGGCGCAGTTCAACCAGATGTTCCCGAACCGGAACTCCTTCTACACCTACCAGGGCCTGACCGACGCCCTGAGCGCGTACCCCGGCTTCGCCAACACCGGCAGCGACACCGTCAAGAAGCAGGAGGCGGCGGCCTTCCTGGCCAACGTCAACCATGAGACCGGCGGCCTGGTCCACATCGTGGAGCAGAACACCTCCAACTACCCGCACTACTGCGACTCGAGCCAGCCCTACGGCTGCCCCGCGGGCCAGGCGGCGTACTACGGCCGTGGGCCGATCCAGCTCAGCTGGAACTTCAACTACAAGGCCGCGGGCGACGCCCTCGGCATCGATCTGCTCGGCAACCCCTGGCTGGTGGAGCAGGACGCCGCGGTGTCCTGGAAGACCGCGCTGTGGTTCTGGAACACCCAGTCCGGGGCCGGTTCGATGACCCCGCACGACGCCATGGTCAACCAGCGGGGCTTCGGCGAGACCATCCGCAGCATCAACGGCAGCATCGAGTGCAACGGCGGCAACCCCGGCCAGGTGCAGAGCCGGATCGACGCCTACCAGCGGTTCGTCCAGATACTCGGTACCACCCCCGGTTCCAACCTCAGCTGCTGACCGGCTGATGATCGGCAGCTGATCGGTGCTGATCGGCCGTTGGGGCCATCCGGTCAGCTGCCATGCGGTGAGCGGCCATCCGGTCGGAAGCTAGGAAATTGAGGTGCGCCGCTCCGCCGCCGCACGCCAGCCTTGAGCACATGGCGTGGACGGTGACGTACGACCTCGAGGAGTTCCGGGCCGCGGCGGGCGGCTTTCTGCGCGCCCGCCCGGCCCGGCACACCACTTTGCTCACAGTCGTCTCCTCCCTGGTGGCTGCGGGCAGCGGCAGATACGGCGACCAGCCGCCGGTCTACGGCTGGTGGACCGGGGCGGGCCCGGTGGAGGGCGCGTTCCTGTGCACTCCGCCCTACCCCCCGCTGCTCTCCGAGCTGACCGGCGAGGCGGCCCGGGAGCTCGCCCGCACCCTCGCCCGGGACGGTGAGCGGCAGATCACCGGGGTGAACGCCGGGCGCGAGACCGCCGAGACCTTCGCCACCGCCTGGCAGGCGCTCACCGGTGCGGTGAGCGGCGTCGAGCAGGCCCACCGGCTCTACTGGCTCGATGGCCTCACCCCGCCCGACCCCGCCCCGCCGGGGCGGCCGCGGACCGCCACCACCGCCGACCGCGATCTGTTGATCACCTGGTGCGAGGGGTTCGCCCGCGAGACCGGCGCGCTGAGGGGCGATGTCGCCGCGCTGGTGGACGACAAGCTGGCCCACGGCGGGATCACCCTGTGGGAGCTGGACGGCCGGCCGGTGGCCTGCGCCGGGATCACCCGTACGGTCGCGGAGATGGCCCGGGTCGCCCTGGTCTACACCCCGCCCGAGCTGCGCGGACGTGGCTACGCGGGCGCCGCCACGGCCGCCGTGAGCCGGGCCGCGAGGGACGCCGGGGTGAAGGAGATCCTGCTCTTCACCGATGTCGCCAACCCCACCAGCAACGCCCTCTACCAGCGCCTCGGCTACCGCCCGCTGGAGGACCACCTGGTGTTGTCCTTCTCCTCGGCCTCCTCCGCCTCTTCCACCTCCTCGGCCTCTTCCGCCTCCTCGGCCTCTCCCGCCTCTTCCGCCTCCTCGGCCGGGCGCCGCGATCCGGAACAAGGTCACCCCTCGTAAGAGTTGTGTCATTGCAGCCCGACGGGACCGTTCGTCGGGCCGCCCCGCCCTCTCACCCTGGAGGATTCGTGACCGGCTCCCATCCGACACGTTCCCGGCTCACCGCCGCCCTGCGCCCCGCCGCCTTCGGGGCGGATCCCGGTGGGGAGCGGATGGAGCGCATCCGACGGTCGCCGAACTTCGCGAACGGTGTGTTCGTCAACCCGGTGGGCGCCCGCACCGTTCCCTCCGGCTCGATGCTGAAGTTCGCGTCCACTTACTTCCGCAAGGAAGAGCGAGTCCGCAGGGCCCCGGCCGGGACCGTGCCGGTGCACCCCACCACCGTCGCCGATCTGGCCACCCCGCCCGCCTCCGGGCTGCGGCTGACCTGGATGGGGCACTCCAGCGTGCTCGCGGAGATCGACGGGCGGCGGGTGCTGTTCGACCCCGTCTGGGGGCAGCGCTGTTCGCCCTTCTCGATGGTGGGGCCCAAGCGGCTGCACCCGGTGCCGGTGCCGCTGCGCGAGCTGGCGCCGGTGGACGCGGTGGTCATCTCCCATGACCACTACGACCACCT
This sequence comes from Streptomyces malaysiensis subsp. malaysiensis, assembly GCF_040653035.1. NCBI lineage: Bacteria > Bacillati > Actinomycetota > Actinomycetes > Kitasatosporales > Streptomycetaceae > Streptomyces > Streptomyces malaysiensis. Next base: position 230,111 of record NZ_JBEZNG010000016.1, on the reverse strand, counting down.
GGACATGCCCACGATCCGGGGGCTGGTGCGCAGCCACGCGATGTTCGTCGTCCCGCTCGGGGTCGGCGCCCATCTGGAGCGCTGGGGCGTCCCGGCCGACCGGATGACCGAGCTGGACTGGAACGAGTCCACCGAGGTCGCAGGGCTCACGCTCACCGCCACCCCCGCCCGCCACTTCTGCGGTCGCGGGCTGCGCAACACCCAGCACACCCTGTGGGCCTCCTGGGTGGTGACCGGCTCCGGCCACCGGATCTACCACAGCGGGGACACCGGCTACTTCCCCGGTTTCGCGGAGATCGGCGCGGCGCACGGGCCGTTCGACGCGACCATGATCCAGATCGGTGCGTACTCCGACTACTGGCCGGACATTCATATGACGCCCGAGGAGGGCATGCGCGCCCACCTCGACCTCCAGGGCGGGGACCCGGCGAAGGGGATCATGCTGCCGATCCACTGGGGCACCTTCAACCTCGCCCCGCATCCGTGGGAGGAGCCCGCCGAGGGTACGGTGACGGCGGCGGAGGTGACCGGGGCCAGTGTGGCCGTTCCGCGTCCGGGCCAGCCGTTCGAGCCGGCGCGCGGGCTGCCGCTGGAGCCGTGGTGGCGGGCGATCGCGGCGCGCCCGGTGCGGGAGGCGCCGGCCCGGGCCGAGGGCGCGGTGGAGCCGACGGCCGCCGCCGGTGCGTCCGGGGCGAAGGGGGCGACCGGAGCGGGCGCGGACCCCGCGATGCCCATACCCCAGTCGTAACAAGGCGGTTGGTACCGCCCGTTCCGGGGCGGATCGACACGGGGCTTCTTTGTCGATCGGCGCTGATCGGTGTTGATCGGCGGCGAATGGCGTCGAAACCCTTGTGGTGGACACGACGTGCTCGCTTGAATGGTTAGGAAAGGTTCCTAACGGATCGCCTCAGGGTCCGGGGCTGCCCCGGTGCGCCCTGAAGTGATCGCGCGCACTTCCCCCACAGTCGACAAGGAACGGAGTCCCCATGTCCCCCATGCCCAGGAGGATCGGCCTCGCGGCGGTGGCCGTCGCGGTACCCGCCGCGCTCGTCTTCACCGGCGTCGGAGTCGGGCAGGCGTCCGACCACCTGCCGTCCTCGTCGGACGTCCGCCACCACTCGGCGCACAAGGCCGTCGCGGCGAGCGACCTGGACGACCCGGCGAAGAAGGAGATCGCCATGAAGCTGGTCTCCAGTGCCGAGAACTCCTCGCTCGACTGGCGCGCCCAGTTCGAGTACATCGAGGACATCGGCGACGGCCGCGGCTACACCGCGGGCATCATCGGATTCTGCTCCGGCACCGGCGACATGCTGGAACTCGTCGAGTACTACACCCAGCAGAAGCCCGACAACGTCCTGGCCAAGTACCTCCCCGCGCTGCGCGAGGTCGACGGCAGCGACTCCCACGACGGCCTCGACCCGAACTTCACCCAGGACTGGAAGAAGGCCGCCGGCGACAAGGCGTTCCAGGACGCCCAGGAGCACGAGCGCGACCGCGTCTACTTCAACCCGGCCGTCGAGCAGGGCAAGAGCGACGGTCTGGGCGCGCTCGGCCAGTTCATCTACTACGACGCGATCGTGATGCACGGCCCCGGCGACAGCCAGTACAGCTTCGGGGGCATCCGTAAGACCGCGCTGTCCAAGGCCAAGCCCCCGGCGCAGGGCGGCGACGAGACCACGTACCTCAACGCCTTCCTCGACGCCCGTGTGGAGGCCATGAAGAGCGAGGAGGCACACAGCGACACCAGCCGGGTCGACACCGAGCAGCGGAAGTTCCTCGACGAGAAGAACTTCGACCTGACGCCCCCGCTGAAGTGGCAGGTCTACGGCGACCCGTACGAGATCAACTCCTGACCGCTCCACCGGTCCCCGCTTGCTAAGCGGGACACTGTCCCATATCTTCAACCGGGACAGTGTCCCGTTTATTTGGTGTGGGGATGGAGTACGGCTATGTCGACATATCTGCTGGTGCACGGTGCTTGGCACAGTGGGCAGTGCTGGGAGCGCGTGGTCCCGTTGCTGACGGCGGCCGGGCATCGGGTGCTGACGCCGACGCTGACCGGCTACGGCGACACGGCGCATCTGGCGGGCCCGGAGGTGGGGCTGGATACGCATGTCGACGACATCGTCCGGCTGATCACCGAAGAGGACCTCACCGACGTGGTGCTCGTCGGGCACAGCTATGCCGGGCTGGTCATCTCGTCCGCGGCCAACCAGCTCCCGGAACGGATCGCGAACCTGGTCTATCTCGACGCGATGGTCCCGGAGCACGGCGAGAGCGCGGCGGATGTCATGCCCTTCACCCAGGCCATGATCGACCACGCCCTGGCGTCCGAGAGCGGCTGGCGGATTCCGCCCCTGGCCGGAATGGAGCCGTCTTGGGGCCTGTTCGGGGTCACCGAACCGGCGGATGTGGAGTGGCTGCGGTCGATGCTCTCGGATCAGCCGGTGCGCTGCCTCCAGCAGCCGGTACGGCTGGACAACCCGGCCGCGAACGCGATCCCGCGGACGCATATCCACTGCGTCGCCAATGTGCCGGAGGGCTTCTCCCGGCGGCCCGTCCCCGCGATCCAGCCCAACGGCACCCCGGCCCAGGTGTGGGAGCTGGAGACCGGCCACGACTGCATGATCACCATGCCCGCCGAACTCACCGAACTGCTGCTCAAGCTGGGCTGAGCAGCCCTGGCCTCGGCCCGAGACCGAGTCTCAGCCCGACGCCGCCTCCACCAGGGCGCGCATGATCCGTACGTCGTCGCCCGCCTCCGGATGCCACTGGACGCCCAGCACCAGCGCCTCCGCGTCCGGCAGCTCCACCGCCTCCACCGTTCCGTCGTCGGCGGCGTGGGCCGAGGGGGTCAGGCCCTTGCCCAGCTGGGCCACGGACTGGTGGTGGAAGGTGGGGACGGTCACCGGGTCCGGGAGGATCCCGGCGAGGAGCGTGCCCGGGACCGGCTTCACTTCGTGGTGGTCGAAGACCCCGGGCGTGCCCGAGTGGCCGTCCAGATGCTGGAGGAGCGTGCCGCCGAGGGCGACGTTCAGCAGCTGGTGGCCGCGGCAGATGCCCAGCAGGGGAGTGCCCGACGCCAGGGCCGCGTCGATCAGGGCCAGCTCCCAGGCGTCACGCTCCCGCGCGGGCGGGCCGGTGCGCGGATCCACCTCGGCCCCGTAGCGCACCGGTTCCACATCCGGGCCGCCGGAGATGACGAGGCCGTCGAGGCGGGAGACCATGCCCGCGGCGGCGGCCGGGTCCTCGTCCGGCGGCAGCATCGCCGCCAGTCCGCCCGCCCGCTGGACGAGCCGGTGGTAGCCCGCGGGCAGCAGCGCGGCGGGGAGGTTCCACACGCCCCAGCTCGCCGAGGGTTCGAGATAGGTGCTGACGCCGATCAGGGGCTTGGACACCGGGGACTCCGATCTTCGAGGATCTGTTGCGGCTCGGGCTCGGTCACGGACGGTTCTCGGTCGCCGGACAGCGCTCACGGGAGGGTGTTCAGTCGCGGGACAGTTCCGCCTCGGCCTCCGCCAGCGCGGCGAACTCCTCCTCCGGCGCGGCCGCCACCAGGCGGTGCCGACTGTAGAAGGCGAAGTAGGCCAGCGCCACAGCGTAGACGCCGAGCGCGATGAAGGCCGCGTCCTTGTCCACCAGGAAGGTGGCCACCAGCGCGGAGCAGGCCAGGACGAAGGCGATGGACGACGTCACCGTGCCGCCCGGGGTGCGATAGGGACGCTCCAGACCCGGTTCGCGGCGGCGCAGGACGATATGGGAGAGCGACATCAGGGCGTACGAGATGGTGGCGCCGAAGACCGCGGTGTTGAGCATTCGGGCGCCGTCGCCGGTCCACGCCGCGAGGGCGAAGCCGATGGCGCCCGGGACCAGCAGGCCGAGGAACGGGGCCTTGCGGCTGCTGGTCAGGGAGAGGAAGCGGGGGAGATAGCCGGCCCGGGAGAGGGCGAACAGCTGCCGCGAACCGGCGAAGATCAGGGAGAAGAAGGAGGCCACGAGCCCGGCGAGACCCGCGTAGTTGACGATGCGGGAGAGCACCGTCGCCTTGCCGCCCGGCTGGAGCGCCTCGACCAGCGGATTGCCCGCGTCCTGTACGGCGCCCGGACCGCGCGCCCCCGTCGCCGCCAGGAAGGTGACCAGGGCGAGGAGCAGCAGGATGCCCATGGACCAGGCCATGGCCTTCGGCAGCGTACGGGCCGGGTCCCGGGTCTCCTCCGCCGCGAGCGGCACCCCCTCCACCCCCAGGAAGAACCACATGCCGAAGGGGAACGCCGACCAGATGCCGAGCAGCCCGAACGGCAGCCAGGAGCCGGCGCCGAAGGCCGAATGGTCCACCGGGATGTTGTTGAGCGAGTCCGCGTCGAAGTCGGTGAAGGCGCCGACGGCGAAGATCAGCAGCGCGGCGACGGCGATGGCGGTCACGACCAGGCTGAACCGCAGGGCCTCGCCCACGCCCCACAGATGGATGCCGATGAAGATGGCGAAACACGCCAGATAGACCGGCCAGCCGGACTCCAGGCCGAAGAGCCCGAGCGATTCGACGTAGTCGCCGATGAAGATGGAGATGGCGGCGGGGGCCAGGACGTACTCGATGAGGATCGCCGTACCGGTGAGGAAGCCGCCCCAGGGGCCGAGGGCGCGCCGCGCGAAGCCGTAGCCGCCGCCCGCCGTGGGGAGGATCGCGGCCAGCTCCGCCAGGGCGAACACCATGCAGGCGTACATCAGGCCCATCAGCAGGGCGGCGATGGCGAGACCGCCGAAACCGCCCTCCGCCAGGCCGAAGTTCCAGCCGGAGAAGTCGCCGGAGACGACATAGGCGACGCCGAGGCCGGTCAGCAGCAGCGGCCCGGCGCTGCCGCGGCGCAGGGTGCGGCGCTCCAGATACGCGTCCTCGGGGGACGGTGCGGCGGCGCCGCCCGGTGGGGCGCCGTCGACGGAGGCGGGGGCGGATTGGGTGCGGGCGGATTCGCTACCGTCGGCCATGGGGGCTCCTGGTCCACACGAGGGGGCGATGGCAAAGGTGTGGGGCCATACCTTTGCCTTCCGGTCGGCGATGCGCAAGACCTCTGCGTAAAACCGTGGTTAAGGAGCCGTTGCCCGGAGGGCTGGGCCGGGCCAGGAGAAGGGGCCGGGCCGGGACAAGGGGTCGCGTCAGATCAGGAAGCCGCGTAGCAGCGCCGCCGTGCCCTCGCAGTGCTCCCGCATCACCTCGCGCGCCCCGTCCGCGTCCCCGTCCAGCACCGCCTCCACCATCGCCCCGTGCTGGGCCTGGGAGTGCTCGAGGTTCTTCACCAGCAGCGGGATGCAGTCCAGCAGGTCGTTGACGGTCGCGCGGACGGCCGCGTACTGGGCGGCCAGCGACGGTGAGCCCGCCAGCTCCGCGAGCGTGAGGTGGAGCATCGTGTCCAGCCGGCGGTAGTCGGCCAGCGGGGCGTCCCGCGTCGCGTCCAGGGCCGCCCGCAGCCGCCGCGCCTGCCCGTCGCCGAGCCCGTGCGCGGCGCACAGCCCCGCCGCGCCCACCTCCAGGACCTCGCGGAACCGAAGGGTGTCCTCGACGTCGACCGCCTCGACCCGGCGCCGCAGCTCGTCCTCGCCGCCCACGGCGGGCTCGGGCCTGGCCCGGACGAAGGTGCCGCCATAGCGGCCGCGGCGGCTCTCCACCAGACCCTGGTCCTGGAGCACCTTCAGCACCTCGCGCAGGGTCACCCGGCTGATCCGCAGCCGGTCGGCCAGCTCCCGCTCGGCCGGGAGCCGGCCGCCGTCGGGGACCAGCCCCAGCCGCAGCACCTGGAGTATCTGCTCCAGCGCCTCCTCGAAGCCGTTCCCCGCGCGCACCGGGCGCAGCACCGGCGCCAGCCGGTCGTCCGCCGCGCTCCCGGGCCCACTCCCGCTCTCGCTCATCGAACCGTCCGCACCTACTTCCCAATCAATGGTCTGCGGTACTACCTTAAGGCCCACCCGCGCCTCTGGCCCCTCCCCGGACCCGCGGGCTCCCCGAATCTCCCGCACTCCGCCGAGCCCCGCACCCCCCATTACCTCGAACTCCCCGAAACTCCCCGACGCAGGAGGCCCACCGTGGCAGACCGCACGCCCCCGCTCTCGGTCGACGAGCTGACCAGACTGGTCGCCGCCGGGGAGATCGACACCGTCGTCCTGGCCTTCACCGATATGCAGGGAAGGCTCCAGGGCAAGCGGTTCGCCGCCCGCTTCTTCCTCGACGACGTCCTGGCACACGGCACCGAGGGCTGCAACTACCTCCTCGCCGTCGACACCGAGATGAACACCGTCGACGGCTACGCCATGTCCTCCTGGGAGCGCGGCTACGGCGACTTCGCCATGCACGGCGACACCGCCACCCTGCGCCGCACCCCCTGGAACCCCGGCACCGCCCTCCTCACCGCCGATCTCGCCTGGCACGACGGCAGCCCGGTGGTCGCCTCCCCGCGCCAGATCCTGCGCCGTCAGCTCGACCGGCTCGCCGAGCGCGGCTGGACCGCGTACACCGGCACCGAGCTGGAGTTCATGGTCTTCAAGGACAGCTATGAGCACGCGTGGAGCGCCGGCTACCGCGGGCTGACCCCCGCCAACCAGTACAACGTCGACTACTCCGTCCTCGGCACCGGCCGGGTCGAGCCCCTGCTGCGCCGCATCCGCAACGAGATGGGCGCCGCCGGGATGACCGTCGAGTCGGCCAAGGGGGAGTGCAACCTCGGCCAGCACGAGATCGCCTTCCGCTACGCCGACGCCCTGACCACCTGCGATCAGCACGCCGTCTACAAGACCGGCGCCAAGGAGATCGCGGCCCAGGAGGGCATGGCGCTCACCTTCATGGCCAAGTACGACGAGCGCGAGGGCAACTCCTGTCATATCCACCTCTCGCTGCGCGACGAGTCCGGGCACCCGGTGCTCGCCGACGACGAGGGCCCGTACGGCATGTCGAAGACCATGGGCCACTTCCTCGCCGGGCAGATCGCGGCGATGCGCGAGTTCACCCTGCTCTACGCCCCGAACATCAACTCCTACAAGCGGTTCCGCCCCGGCTCCTTCGCGCCCACCGCCGTCGCCTGGGGCCCGGACAACCGCACCTGCGCGCTGCGCGTCATCGGCCACGGCCCCTCCCACCGGCTGGAGAACCGGCTGCCGGGCGGCGATGTCAACCCGTACCTGGCCGTGGCCGGGATGGTGGCCGCCGGGCTGTACGGCGTCGAGAAGGAGCTGGAGCTCCCCGAGGTCTGCACCGGCAACGCCTACACCGGCGGCGCCGAGCAGGTGCCCACCTCGCTGCGCGACGCCGCCGAGCTGTGGCGGAACAGCCCCATAGCGCGGGACGCCTTCGGCGACGAGGTGGTGGAGCACTACCTCAACATGGCGCGCGTGGAGCAGGACGCCTACGACACCGCCGTCACGGACTGGGAGCGCTTCCGGTCCTTCGAGCGCATGTGAGGAACCACCAGGTGAACGAGTCGCTGAACGAGTACCCGCAGCAGCACCCCGACGACCACCCCCATGAGCACCAGATCCTCAACCCGGCCACCGAGGAGGTCATCGCCACCGTCCCCGCCGCCACCCCGGGCGATGTGGCCGCCGCCGTCGCCCGCGCCACCGAGGCGCAGCGCGGCTGGGCCGCGCTCGCGCCCGCCGACCGGGCCCGGCTGCTGCGCCGCTTCGCCGCCGTCGTGGACGGGCGGATCGAGGAGCTGGCCGCCCTCGAGGTCCGCGAGGCGGGCCATCCGATCGGCAACGCCCGCTGGGAGGCGGGCAATGTGCGCGATCTGCTGGACTACGCGGCCGGGGGAGCGGAGCGGCTGAGCGGAGCCCAGATCCCGGTGGCCGGCGGTCTGAACGTCACCTTCCATGAGCCGCTCGGCGTGGTCGCGGTCATCGCGCCGTGGAACTTCCCCATGCCGATCGCCGCCTGGGGCACCGCGCCCGCCCTGGCCGCCGGGAACGCCGTGGTCCTCAAACCGGCCGAGACCACCCCGCTCACCGCGCTCCGGCTGGCCGAACTCGCCCTGGAGGCGGGCCTTCCCGAGGGGCTGTTCCAGGTGCTGCCCGGGGCCGGGCCGGTCGCGGGCGCCGCGCTGGTCGAGCACCCCGGCATCGCCAAGGTCGTCTTCACCGGCTCCACGGCCGTCGGCAAGCAGATCATGGCCACATGCGCCGCGGGCGTGAAGCGGGTGACCCTCGAACTCGGCGGCAAGAGCCCGAACATCGTCTTCGCCGACGCCGACATCGAGCGCGCCGCGGCCTCGGCGCCCGGCTCCTTCCTGGACAACACCGGACAGGACTGCTGCGCCCGCAGCCGCATCCTGGTCCAGGCATCCGTCTACGACCGGTTCATGGAGCTGCTGGCGCCCGCCGTGACCTCCTTCGCGGTCGGCGACCCGGCCGACCCCGCCACCGCCATGGGCCCGCTGATCTCGGCCGCCCAGCGCGAGCGCGTACGGTCCTACGTACCCGAGGACGCGCCCGCCGCGATCCGCGGGGACGCCCCGCAGGGCAAGGGGTTCTGGTACCCGGCCACCGTGCTGGAGGCCACCGGCCCCGGGGACCGCGCCGCCGTGGAGGAGATCTTCGGCCCCGTGGCCGTCGTCCTCCCCTTCGAGGACGAGGCCGACGCCGTACGGCTGGCGAACGCCACCGACTACGGCCTGTCCGGCTCGATCTGGACCCGGGACGTGGGCCGCGCGGTGCGGGTCTCGCGCGCCGTCGCCGCCGGGAACCTGTCCGTCAACTCGCACAGCAGCGTGCGCTACGCCACCCCCTTCGGCGGCTACAAACAGTCCGGCCTGGGCCGGGAGCTGGGCCCCGACGCCCTTGCCGCCTTCACCGAGACCAAGAACGTCTTCATCAGCACCGAGGAGCAGTGACGTGACCGAGACCCCCGTGTGCCGCCGTCTGGTGGGCCGTACCGCCGTCGTCACCGGAGCCGGCAGCGGTATCGGCCTGGCCACCGCGCGCCGCCTCGCCTCCGAGGGCGCGCACGTCGTCTGTGCCGATATCGACGAGAGCGCGGGCAAGGCCGCGGCCGACGAGGTCGGCGGGCTCTACGTCCACGTGGACGTGACCGACCCCGAGCAGGTCGAGGCGCTCTTCAAGACCGCCTTCGACACCTACGGTTCGGTGGACATCGCGTTCAACAACGCCGGGATCTCCCCGCCCGACGACGACTCGATCCTCACCACCGGACTCGACGCCTGGAAGCGGGTCCAGGAGGTCAACCTCACCTCCGTCTATCTGTGCTGCAAGGCCGCGCTGCCGTACATGCGGCGGCAGGGCCGGGGCTCCATCATCAACACCGCCTCCTTCGTGGCCGTGATGGGCGCCGCCACCTCGCAGATCAGCTACACCGCCTCCAAGGGCGGGGTGCTGGCCATGTCCCGTGAACTGGGCGTGCAGTTCGCCCGTGAGGGCATCCGGGTCAACGCGCTGTGCCCGGGGCCGGTGAACACCCCGCTGCTGAAGGAGCTGTTCGCCAAGGACCCGGAGCGGGCCCAGCGCCGACTGGTGCACGTACCGGTGGGCCGGTTCGCCGAGCCGGCCGAGATCGCCTCCGCCGTGGCCTTCCTGGCCAGCGATGACGCGTCCTTCGTCAACGCCGCCGAGTTCCTCGTGGACGGCGGGATCGCCGGGGCATATGTCACGCCGTTGTAGTCCGGGTGCGTAGTCCGGCCATCCGCGGTGTACGGACCCCAGCCCTGGCCATAGGCTGACCGAGTGACCATGAACACGCCCCCCGGCTGGTACCCCGATCCCGGCTACGCAGGTAACGGCCCCGCCATGGAGCGATGGTGGGACGGCTCCGCCTGGACCGAGTACACCCGTGATGCCTCGGGCGCCGCGGACCTGGCCTTCGGCCCGCCGCCGATGCCCCCCTATCTGCCAGGGCAGCAGGGGGGCCGGGGCCGCGGGCCGAGGATCGCGGCGCTCTCCGTCGCGGTCGGCGTGGTCGTCGCCGCGATCGTCGGCGGCATCGTGCTGCTGGGCGACGGCGATGACGACGGTGGCAACGCCGCCCAGACCGGGCCCGCCCCCAGCACCTCCGCACCGGACGACGGCGGCGACCCGGTCCCGGACGTCCCGGACGGCCCCTCCGACGGGCCCACCGGCACCCCCGGCACACCACCCGACTACGACCCGAACACCGCCCCGGACCCGGGCAACGGCATCAGCCTGCCGGTGCTCACCGGCTGGCAGGCGGGGCGCAGCAGCTCCGGCGGCGCGGGCGTCACCACCTCCCGCTACCCCTGCCCGGGCGACCCGTCCACCGACTGTGTGCGCGGCGGCGCCTTCTCCCGGACCGCCGAGGGCTACAAGGCCACCTCCGCCAAGGGCATAGCCAAGGAGGACATCGCGCAGAACGCCGAGGAGTCCTATGGCACCGACCAGAACACCGACCGCAAGGCGTACGGCGGGATCACCTCCCACGAGCAGTTGAAGGCGTCGGAGGTCGAGGTCGCGGGCAAGGAGGGCTATCTGGTCCGCTGGAAGGTGGTGACGAAGAAGGGCGACGACGGCATCGTGCAGTCGGTGGCCTTCCCCTCGCCCACCATGCCGGACACGATGGTCGTGGTCCGCTTCGGATTCGACATGAGCGACAAGGCGCCGCCGCTCAGCGACATGGACAAGATCGTCAAGGGCATCGAGGCGCTGGCGGGCGACGGCCGGTCCATCTGACGGCCCGGTCCATCCAGCCGCGAAGGGCGCCCGAAGGGGCCCTTCAGAGGAACGTCCGGCCCTCGCCCCGATACGTGGGCGCGTCGGCCACCACCCGGTCCTCCTCGATCAGCCGCAGCGTGTCGAACCGCTCGCACAGCTCACCGGCCTTGGCGTGCCGGAACCACACCTTGTCGCCGATCAGCAGATCGTCGGCGGCCGTGCCCCGCAGCGGGGTCTGCACCTCGCCCGGCCCCTCCATCGAGTCGTACACCAGCCCCTCCGGCAGATACGGCACCGGCAGCCGGTCCCGGCCCGCCACGCCCGACGCCGGATAGCCGCCGCCGAGCACCGTCACCACGCCCACCCCGGGCCTGCGCACCACCGGCTGGGCGAACAGGGCCGCCGGGCGGCCGCGGAAGGAGGTGTAGTGGTCGAAGAGGCGCGGCTGGTAGAGCCCGGAACCGGCGGCGATCTCGGTCACCGCGTCCTCCGCGGCGGTGTGCTGCACACTGCCCGTACCGCCGCCGTTGACGAACTCCAGGTCCGCCACGGCCCGCACCGCGCGCACCGCCTCGGCCCGGCGCGCCGCGAGCTCCCGGCGCGCCACGCGCTGCATCAGCCGGACGGCGCGCGAGCGCAGCGGACTCCCGGGCACCGCGTCGCCCACGCCCGCCACATGTCCCTCGTACGCCATCAGCCCGACCAGCCGGAAGCCGGGGCGGCGGGCGATCGCCCGCGCCAGCTCGGCCAGTTGCTCCGGTTCGTGCAGCGGTGAGCGCAGCGTCCCGACCCGCACCCGCCCGCCGAGCATCCGCAGCGAGGTGTCCAACTCCAGGCAGATCCGGACCTCTTCGGTCCCGGCGCGAACGCTGTCGATCAGATCGAGCTGGGCGAGGTCGTCCACCATGACGGTCACGGCCTCCGCCAGCTTGGGGTCGCCGGTCAGGGTGGCGAAGCCGTCCCGGTCGGTGGAGGGGTAGGCGAGCAGGACATCGTCGAACCCCTCGCGCGCCAGCCACAGCGACTCCGGGAGGGTGAAGCTCATGATCCCGGCGAAGCCGTCGCGGGCCAGGACCCGCTCCAACAGCGCCCGGCAACGCACCGATTTGCTGGCGACGCGGATCGGCTTCCCTCCCGCCCGGCGGACCAGATCGCGTGCGTTGTCGTCGAAGGCTTCCAGGTCGACAATCGCCACGGGGGCTTCGAGATGGGCGGTGGCCCGGTCGTACCGGGCCCGTTCAGCGGCGGCAGCGCACATGGACGCAGCTTGCCAGACCGCTATTACCACTGGGTAGAGGGCGGCTGGTGTGCAGGGCCCCCGGCTGCCCGTAGAGTGTCGCGCACGCCACGACCGGCAGGTCAGCGGCGTGTTGTCCGTATACGGGCCCGCCTGCCCGAAAGGCGGTGCGGTGGCGCGGCGAACCGGACGGAGCCAGGTGAAACAGGTGTCGACGGGTGCGAGGGGGTGCAGGTGAGCACCGACGCGGAACAGGCGCACTCACCCTACGACACGCCCCCACCACGCCCCGCACATCCCCCGCGCACGGCGCCCGCACAGCCTTCCGCGCCCCCTCCGCGCCCCACCACCTCGCCCGGGTTCACCCCGGATCCGGACACGCCCGTCCTCGGCGTAAGAGCGAAGGTCCCGTACCCGAGAGGCACCGCCGGGGCGTCCGGCACCCGGATGCCCCCGCGCCCCTCCGCACCGCCGCGCGTCCGCGGGCTCTTCGCGGACGGCGGCCTCTTCGTGGACGGCGGGCGGGCCGGGCGGCGCAGACCGCCCAGCCGTACGGCGGCCGCCGCCGCGAGCCTCGTCCTCGGCCTCGGGCTGCTCGGCGGGGCAGCGGCCGGGAGCTGGCTGGGTGACGGCTCCGACACCCCGCCGTCCATCGCCGACACCTACGCCCACGCCCGCACCGTCTGGTACAGCGTCCCCGTGGACGACCTCTTCCCGCGCACCCTGCGCGGGAAGGGCGAGGGACCCGGCGGAGCCGACCGCCTCTGGACCCGGATAGCCGTCGCCCCGGACAGCAGCTGCGGCGGCGGATTCGATCCGCTGCTCGCCAAGGCGCTGGCCCCGGTGGGCTGCAAACGGCTGGTGCGCGCCACGTACACCGACGCCACCAGCACCAGCGTCACCACCGTCGGAGTGCTGATCACCACCTCGGGACCCACCGGGATGCGGGCGCTGCACCAGCGCTTCGTCGCCGAGAAGCTGGACGAGCGCAGCGATCTGATGCCACGCCCGTACGCCGCCAAGGGCACCGCGGCGGCCGGTTTCGGCGATGAGCAGCGCGCCAGCTGGCGGATCCGGATCCTCACCGACGCCCCCGCCGTCATCTACACCGTCAGCGGTTTCGCCGACGGCCGTAAGGTCACCGACCCGCAGTCGGCGGGCGAGGCGACCCAGCGGGGCGCCACCTCGTCCCCCGCGCAGTCGGGCCTCGGCAACGACGCCCGGGGCATCGCCGACCGGATCGAGACCGGATTCCGCCGGGCCCTGTCCATATTCACGGAGTCCTCGGAGTCCGCGGGGGCCTCGGGGTCTTCGGGGTCCACCTCATGACCGGGCTCGGGCGGCGCCTCGCCGTGGGTCTCGCCGCCGCCGGGCTGACCCTGGTGCCCGCCGCGCCCGCGAACGCCGACGGCATACAGGCCCAGGAGTGGGCGCTGGAGGCCCTCCACGTCCAGGAGGCATGGCAGACCACCAAGGGCTCCGGGGTCACCGTCGCCGTCCTCGACACCGGCGTCGACGACGGCCACCCCGACCTCGAAGGCCAGGTGCTGCCCGGCAAGGACCTCATCGGCTTCGGTGCCCGGCGCGGTGAACGGGCCTGGGCCCGCCACGGCACCGCCATGGCCGGGATCATCGCCGGGCACGGCCATGGCGCGTCCGGCGGCGAGGGCGTGCTGGGCGTCGCGCCGAAGGCGCGGATCCTGCCGGTGCGGGTGATCCTCGAAGACTCCGACCCCGCCCGTAAGAAGGCCCGCTCGACCCGTGGCGGCGCGCTCGCCTCCGGTATCCGCTGGGCGGCCGACCACGGCGCCGACATCATCAACCTCTCGCTCGGCGACGACAGTGCCTCCGCCCACCCCGAGGCCGCCGAGGACGCCGCCGTGCAGTACGCGCTGCGCAAGGGCGCGATCGTGGTCGCCTCCGCGGGCAACGGCGGCGAGAAGGGCGACCGGGTCTCCTATCCGGCCGCCTACCCCGGGGTGATCGCCGTGACCGCCGTCGACCGCTACGGCTCCCGCGCCGCCTTCTCCACCCGCCGCTGGTACGCCACCGTCTGCGCACCCGGTGTCGACGTGGTCATCGCCGACCCCGACAAGCGCTACTACGAGGGCTGGGGCACCAGCGCGGCCGCCGCCTTCGTCTCCGGCTCCGTGGCCCTCGTCCGCGCCGCCCACCCCGAACTGAGCCCGCGCCAGGTACGGCAGCTCATCACCCGCACCGCCCAGGACGTCCCCGAGGGCGGCCACAGCGACGACCTCGGAGCGGGCCTGGTGGACCCGGCGGCGGCGATCGCCGCGGGCGGCAAGATGAAGCCGGACGCCCAGCGGCCCGCCGTGGCCGCAGCGCCGAAGCGCTTCTTCGGCAACGGGCCCGGCCACGCCCAGGGCGAACACGAGGACTCCGGCCCCAACCAGATGGCGCTGCTCGCCGGGATCGCCGGGGCCGCCCTGGTCGTCGCGGCGGTCGCCCTGTGGCGCGGCTCGGGACCGCTGCGAGTGCCCCCGAGACTGCGCGCACTGCTCCCGACGAGCCGTACGCGCTGAGCGGGGCGCCGGGCCGGGGCCCGGCGGCGGTCCTCGGCCGCGCTCGTTCCTGTGTGCCGCTTGCCTTGCCGGGATCAACGGGCGTGGGCCACCGCCACGGCCGTACGCGCCACCTCTTCGACCAGCGTCACCCCGGCGCGCAGATCCGCATTGCCCTCGGAAAGCACCGAGAGCAGATGGGTGCGGCCGCCCGTGGTCACCGCGCCGATGCTGTTCACGACCCACAGTCCCGTGGCGTCGCGCGGCATCCAGCCGTTCTTCAGCCGCGTCCGGCCGCCGGTGCCGTCGGCCGCGGCCGAGACGCCCCAGCTCTGACGGGCGGTGACGCGCCCCATCAGGGTCCGCAGATACGCCCGGGAGCGCACGCTCAGCGGGGAGTCGTCCAGGAAGACCGCACGCAGCAGGGTCAGCTGATCGGCCGCGGTGGTCCGCGTCAGCCCCCAGCGCCCGCGCTCGTCGCCGCGCGTATCGGTCAGCCCGAGCCGCGCCAGCGCCGTCCCGAGGCCGTTCGTCCCGCCGATCGTGTGCCACAGTGCCGTCGCCGCGTCGTTGTCGCTGTTCTCGATCATCACGGTGGCCTGCGAGCGCTCCTCGGCGGTCAGCCGCCGCCCCTCGTCCTGCGCCCCGAGCAGCAGCGCCGCGAGGATGCCGACCTTGACGACGCTCGCCGTGGCGTACGAACCGTCGCCATGGACCCCGCTCGCCCCCGACCCGGTCTCCAGGACGGCGACCGAGAAGTCCGCGCCGGAGCCCGCGGCCACCGGGGCCAGCGCGTCGGCGAGCGCCCCGCTCAGCCCGCCCGGACCGGACAGGGCCGGGCCGCCGTCGTCCACGCGCTCCACACCGTCTCCCTCGCTGCCGCCCCCGCCGAGGGGTGGGGGTGCGGGTGGATCTCCTTGCTGTCGATACCCTCATGGCGTGGCGCTCAAGAACATTCCCGACTCCGGCTTCTCCGACGACGACGGCTCCGCCGACCCCCGTCTGGCCGCGGCGCTCGCCGCCTGGGCCGATGACCGCTCGGCCGAACCGGAGGTGCTCGCGGCGCTCGCCGAAGCCCGCCTGCTCGTTCCCGTGGTGGCGATCCTCGGGGAAGTCGAGGAGGTGGAATCCAAGCCGCGCGAAGCGTCCGTTGAGGGTGGTGGTGGGCGACGGGCGGGCGGGCTGCGCCGGGAGAAGACGAGTGATATGTCGGTGCCCACGCTGGAGGCGCCCGGCGGCCGCCGGGCCCTGCCCGCCTTCACCTCGCTGGAGACGCTGGCCCGCTGGCGGCCGGACGCGCGGCCGGTGGCCGTACCGCTGCGCCAGGCGCTGGAGGCCACCGCCCATGAGAAGGCGGACACCCTGGTCCTGGACCTCGCGGGCCCGGTGCCGTACCAGCTGACCGGCCCGGCGCTGCTGGCCCTCGCCGAGGGCCGGACCAGCGCCGATCCGCTCGCCGACCCGGCCGTGACCGAGGCGGTGCGTACCGTGCTGGCCGCCGAGCCGGAGGTGCTGCGGGCCCATCTGGCCCCGGCGGCGGACGCCGACGGGATGCTCGCGCTCGCCCTGGCGTCGGAGGCGCCCGCGCGGGAGACGGCGCACCGGGTGGCGGGCGCCCTGGCCGCCGACGAGGTGCTGCGGGCGAGGCTGGTGCGCGGGCTGACCCTGGCGCTGCTGCCGCCGGAGGCGAAGGTCCCCGGCGAACCGCTCTTCAGCCGCTGAGGAGGCGGGACCCGGCCGCCGAGGAGGCGGGAGCGGGCGCTCCCCGTTCGGACCAACAGGCGAATCGTCCTGATTCCCCCCACAATGCTTAGGCGACTGGCGGTCGGAATCTGTGTGAGGAGAGCGCCATGGAGACGAGAACGGTCGTAGCGGAGTTCATCGGGACCGCGATGCTGGTCCTCTTCGGAGTCGGTTCGCTGGTCCTGGCGGGCGACTACATCAACGCCCTCGGGATCTCGCTCGCCTTCGGCTTCACGCTGATCGCGATCGCCTTTGCGTTCGGACGCATCTCGGGCTGCCACATCAATCCGGCGGTGACCCTCGGCGTGCTGCTGGTCAAGCGCATCGACATCCGTACGGCCGTCCAGTACTGGGTCGCGCAGTTCGTCGGCGCGATCGTGGGCGCGGCGGTGCTCTTCCTGCTCGCCAACCAGGTGCCCAGGCTCCAGACGGCGGACGCCTTCGGGAGCAACGGCTACGGCGGCCGCTCACCGGTGGGCATGGGCGCGGGCGGGGCCTTCCTCGCCGAGGTGCTGCTGACCTTCCTGCTGGTCTTCGTCTTCCTCACGGTGACCCACTCGGTGGCCCTGGTCGGCGCCGAACCGGTCCCGGTGGGCCTCGCCCTCGCCGCGGCCAACCTGGTCGGCATCCCGCTGACCTGGGCCTCGGTCAATCCGGCGCGCAGCTTCGGCCCCGCGATCTTCGCGGGCGGGGACGCGCTGGGTCAGCTGTGGCTGTTCATCGTCGCACCGCTGGTCGGCGGGGTGCTCGCCGCCGTGGTGCACCGGTTCACCCATCTCCATCCGGCGGGCCAGGCCGAACGGGAGCAGGCGCATCCGCCCCCGACGACCGGGCCGTGGGGGCGGCTGCGCGGCGGCCATCGCCCCGAGGCGGGCGATACGGAGACCAAGGGCCCGGAGGCGGCCTGAGCATGAGCAGAGCAGGCCGCTGCCGGGGCCGACTGCTGCCGGGGCGGGCCCCAGTGGCCTGGGTCCCCCAGGGGTTGGGTCCCGAGGGCCCCAGGGGGCGGGTCCCGGCGCCGAGGGCTCGGCGCCGAGGGCCGGAGGCTGTCGGCCCCGAGGGTTCAGCCGAAGACCGGGCCGGTGAACTTCTCGCCCGGCCCCTGCCCCGGCTCGTCCGGCACCACCGACGCCTCGCGGAAGGCGAGCTGGAGCGACTTCAGACCGTCCCGCAGCGGGGCGGCGTGGAAGGAGCTGATCTCCGTGGCGCTTGCCGTGACCAGCCCGGCCAGGGCGTTGATCAGCTTCCGCGCCTCGTCCAGGTCCTTGTGCTGGGGGCCCTCCTCGGCCAGGCCGAGGTTGACCGCGGCGGCGCTCATCAGGTGCACCGCGACCGTGGTGATCACCTCGACCGCGGGCACATCCGCGATGTCCCGGGTCATCCGGTCGAAGTCGGGGGCCGGCGGCTTCCCTGCGTTGGCGTCGCTCATGGTGGTCGGGGCTCACTTCCTGATGGATGGTGGGCCCCAGCCTAGGACGCCGTCCGCCGGGCGTAGATACAGGTCGCGGGGAACGGGCCGTACCGGTCGCGGGGAACGGTCCGTACCGGTCCCGGGGAACGGGTCGGGTGGCACCGACGACGGGTCCGGGTGACCGCTGGGTGATACATCCTGTGCCAGTGCTGGTATCGTAGATAAACGACCGGCTGGTCACTTGCGTGTCCGGCCCACAAGTGGAGGCTCCCCGCTCCCACCTCCCGATCCCCCGGGTCGGCAGGTCATCGGTCAGGCTGCGCCCCGCGGTGATATCGCGGCGGTGCTCCCGGTCAATGAGGAGCCCCGCCTGTGTACCGTCCGGGGCGTTTTGTGCGCCACGGCGCGGTGGTCTCAACCGAAACAGACTAACGCGGCAGTCCGCCAGGCGGTCGCGTGGTGCAACCGAGGAGGATCCATCAGCGCCGAGCCCCGCATCAACGACCGGATTCGCGTCCCCGAGGTGCGACTCGTCGGTCCCAGTGGCGAGCAGGTCGGCATCGTGCCGCTTGCCAAGGCCCTGGAGCTTGCGCAGGAGTACGACCTCGACCTGGTCGAGGTGGCGGCGAACGCCCGTCCGCCGGTCTGCAAGCTCATGGACTACGGAAAGTTCAAATACGAGTCGGCCATGAAGGCCCGTGAAGCGCGCAAGAACCAGGCGCACACGGTCATCAAGGAGATGAAGCTCCGGCCGAAGATCGACCCGCACGACTACGACACCAAGAAGGGTCACGTCGTCCGGTTCCTCAAGCAGGGCGACAAGGTCAAGATCACGATTATGTTCCGCGGCCGCGAGCAGTCCCGGCCCGAGCTGGGCTACCGACTGTTGCAGCGGCTCGCCGAGGACGTCCAGGAGCTGGGCTTCGTCGAGTCCAACCCCAAGCAGGACGGGCGCAACATGATCATGGTTCTCGGTCCGCACAAGAAGAAGACCGAGGCGATGGCCGAAGCCCGCGAGGCGCAGGCCGCCCGAAAGGCGGAGCGCCAAGGCGTTCCCCACCTGGACCAGTCTCCGGACGCGTCCGTGGAGCAGCCTGCCGAGGAGCCCGCCGAGGCCTGAGGCGACAGCCTCGACCCCCGGGACCCCGGTCCCGACATAGACCGACATAACAGACGCTTCCGCGCACACCGGTCCGCGGTCCGATAGAGCCACGCCCGGATGGGGCGGAAGCGCCCCGACGAGGAGAGAACGGCGACATGCCGAAGAACAAGACGCACAGCGGTGCCAGCAAGCGATTCAAGCTCACCGGCTCCGGCAAGGTGGTGCGCCAGCGCGCCGGTCGCCGCCACCTTCTCGAGCACAAGCCGTCCACGCTGACGCGCCGCCTGGCCGGAAAGGTCGAGATGGCCCCTGCCGACGCCAAGAAGATCAAGAAGCTTCTCGGCAAGTGACGCCCCGCCCCGCTTCGGCGGGGCGAGCGCCAGACCGGGACCCGGACCTATTCGTTTCCGGGCCGCGTGAGTCACCCGCGGCCCCGTACAAGGAGTTAACCAAGTGGCACGCGTCAAGCGGGCAGTCAACGCCCACAAGAAGCGCCGGGCGATCCTCGAGCAGGCCAGCGGCTACCGGGGCCAGCGCTCCCGCCTGTACCGCAAGGCCAAGGAGCAGGTCACCCACTCTCTGGTCTACAACTACAACGACCGCAAGAAGCGCAAGGGCGACTTCCGTCAGCTGTGGATCCAGCGCATCAACGCCGCTGCCCGCGCCAACGGCATGACGTACAACCGCTTCATCCAGGGTCTGAAGGCCGCCAACATCGAGGTGGACCGCAAGATTCTGGCCGACCTCGCGGTCAACGACGCCAATGCGTTCGCCACGCTGGTCGAGGCGGCGCAGAAGGCGCTGCCGAGCGATGTCAACGCGCCGAAGGCCGCGTAACCGCTGCGCTGAGCTGTACGCCACGGACCCGCAGGTGAAGGCTCACCTGCGGGTCCGCACATGTGGGTGCCTCCTGCTCGGGCCTCGTCGCCGGGTGCCACCCGGTGGCCGGGTTGTGTCTCTCCTGGGGTTTCGTTGCCGGGCGCGGCCCGGTGGGCGGGTTGTGCGTGCCCACGATGTTCCGCCTCGCGGATTGTCGGCGACGGGTGTGCCGCCGGTGCCTGGGGTTTCGTTGTTGGGTGCGGTCCGGTGGCCGGGTTGTGCCCACCCGTCCCGCCCCGCGGGACGATTGCCCACAACGGGGTTCGCCGGTCCGTTGCTCCCCGCAGCGGGGCATGCCGTACCTGCCGTCGGGGCGGGGTATGTTGCTGGCGCTTGCGGGGGTGGTTCTTCCCGGGGGCGCCCGATCGTTTTGTCGCGCGGACCCGAAGTCAGGCCCCTGCGCTGGCTCGCGCCTTCGGGGGGGCCGGGGGCTTGTCCCCGGATTCGGGAAGGGGCGGGGTGGGGAAAACCCCCGGCCCGCCGCACCACCGTCGCCCACGCCCACGACCACGAATCGAGAACCCATGCCCGCTCCCGAGCTGACCTCGCTCAAATCGCCGCGCGTCACCACCGCACGACGGCTGGGCAAGCGCAGCTTCCGCGGTAAGGAGCGGCGGTTCATCGTCGAGGGGCCGCAGGCCGTACGGGAGGCCATAGCGCACCTCGTGGAGGTGTACGTCACCCCCGAGGCCGCCGACCGCCACGCGGACATCCTCGCCGCCGCCCGCGCCGCGCACCTCCCCGTCCTCACCGCGTCCGACGAGGTCATCGCGGAGATGTCGGACACCGTCACCCCCCAGGGCATCGTCGGGCTGTGCCGCTTCCTGGACTCGCCGTTCGAGGAGATCCTGCGCGCCCGGCCGAGGCTCGTCGCCGTCCTCGCCAACGTCCGCGACCCCGGCAACGCCGGGACCGTGCTGCGGTGCGCCGACGCCGCCGGGGCGGACGCGGTCGTGCTGACGGACGCGTCCGTGGACCTCTACAACCCCAAGGCCGTACGCGCTTCCGTCGGCTCCCTGTTCCATCTGCCCGTCGCCGTCGGGGTGGATGTCGAACACGCGGTGAGCGGGTTGCGGGAGGCCGGGGCGCGGGTGCTGGCCGCGGACGGGGCGGGGGAACGGGACCTGGACTCCGAGCTGGACGACGGGCTGTTGGGCGGCCCCACCGCCTGGATCTTCGGCAATGAGGCATGGGGCCTGCCGGAGGCTACCCGCGCACTCGCGGACGAGGTGGTGCGCGTTCCGATTCACGGCAGGGCCGAGAGCCTCAACCTCGCGACGGCCGCCGCCGTGTGCCTCTACGCCTCCGCTCGTGCGCAGCGCGCTCCCGCAGGGTGCCGCTCCGTCACATCGACCTAGTAGGGTTGCCCCACTCTGGGAGGGGACCGAGAGGGGGTGTGGGGATGGACGTCAGGACCTCCGGCGCCAGGGCGGCCGATGCCCATGCGCCCGGAGCGGAGCCGCCCGGCGGGGAGCGTGACCACCCGTCCACGGGGGCGGGGCCCGATGTGCCAGGTGGCGCGCCGGACGGGTTCGGGCCGCATCCCGACGAGCTGCCCGACGGCCTGGTGGTGGCCGATGAGACCGGCCTGGTCACCTGCTTCAACGCGGCGGCGGCCCGGATCACCGCCACCGACCCGGCGGACGCGATCGGCAGCCGGCTCGAGGTCGCCCTGCCGTTAGAGGACCTGGACGGCCGGCGCTGGTGGGCGCTGACCGATCCCTATGGAGGGCTGGCCATCCGGGCCGGTCAGCCCGAGCGGAATCTGCTGCTGCCGGGCGGGCGCGAGGTGCTGGTCTCGGCCCGCTATGTGCGTGAGCGGCCGACCGGTCCGGTGCGCCGGGTGGTGGTCTGTCTGCGCGGCACCGAGGCCCGCCGCCGCACCGAGCGCAGCCATGCCGAGCTGATCGCGACCGTCGCCCATGAGCTGCGTTCGCCGCTGACGTCCGTGAAGGGGTTCACCGCCACGCTGCTGGCCAAGTGGGAGCGGTTCACCGACGACCAGAAGCGGCTGATGCTGGAGACCGTCGACGCCGACGCCAACCGGGTCACCCGGCTGATCGCCGAGTTGCTGGACATCTCCCGGATCGACTCCGGCCGGCTGGAGGTGCGCCGTCAGCCGGTCGACCTCGCCGCCGCCGTCCGCCGCCATGTGCAGGCGCTCACCGCGGCCGGGCACACCGCCGAGCGGTTCCTGATCAGGGTCAGGGGGCCACTGCCCAGGCTATGGGCCGATCCGGACAAGATCGATCAGGTGCTGGGCAATCTGCTGGAAAACGCGGTGCGCCACGGCGAGGGAACGGTCACCATTGATATCGCGCCCGCACCGGCCAAGCCGGTCGCGGACGGCCCCACTGTCGAAAGGACCGCCGTCACCGTGAGCGACGAGGGCCCCGGTATCCCGGAGGAGTCGATGAGCCGCGTCTTCACCCGCTTCTGGCGGGGCAGCAAGCGCGGCGGCACCGGCCTGGGGCTCTATATCGTCAAGGGCATCGTCGAGGCGCACGGCGGGGCGATCACCGTCGACCGGGCCCGCGGCGGCGGCGCTGAGTTCCGATTTATCCTGCCCGTGGGCACCCCGGCCTATCTGGCCTGATCCACCCGCGGGCTTCTCCAGCACGGGGCGGACCCCCGTGCGGCGCCCGCCGCACGGCGTCCCCCGGAACAGCACCCCTCGCGCGCCCCTTAGACTCGGGCTTTGGCACCTTTGGCGTCCCCCGCACGGGGCGCAGCGGTCGCAGCCGGTCGAGCCGGGGTCGCGCAGCCGGGGGGCACCTCCCAGCGGTAGCTGGGGGACAAACGGAAGCACGGGAAGAGATGTCGGCACCCAATAAGTCGTACGACCCTGTCGAGGTCGAGGCACTGAAACCGGAAGAGATCGCCCGCAGGCGGGACGAGGCGCTCGCCGCCATCGCCGCCGCAGGCGACCTCGAGGCGCTGCGCGAGGTGAAGGTCGCCCACAGCGGCGACCGCTCGCCGCTCGCGCTGGCCAACCGTGAGATCGGCGCCCTGCCGCCGCATGCCAAGGCGGACGCGGGCAAGCGCGTCGGCCAGGCCCGCGGCCAGGTCAACCAGGCGCTGAAGGCCCGGCAGGAGGAGCTGGAGGCGGAGCGCGACGCCCGGGTGCTGGTCGAGGAGGCGGTGGATGTCACCCTGCCGTACGACCGCACCCCGGCCGGCGCCCGCCACCCGATCACCACGCTCTCCGAGCGCATCGAGGACGTCTTCGTCGCGATGGGCTACGAGGTCGCCGAGGGCCCCGAGGCGGAGGCCGAGTGGTTCAACTTCGACGCGCTCAACTTCCCGCCCGACCACCCCGCCCGCGAGATGCAGGACACTTTCTTCGTGCGGGGCGAGAAGGACGGTGAGCCGTCCGGTGTGGTGCTGCGCACCCACACCTCGCCGGTGCAGATCCGGTCGATGATCGACCGTGAGCCGCCCATCTATGTGATCTGCCCGGGCCGCACCTTCCGCACCGATGAGCTGGACGCCACCCACACCCCCGTCTTCCACCAGGTCGAGCTGCTCGCCATCGACGAGGGTCTGACCATGGCCGACCTCAAGGGCACGCTGGACCACATGGTGCGGGCGCTGTTCGGCGAGGGCATGTCCACCCGGCTGCGGCCGAACTTCTTCCCGTTCACCGAGCCGTCCGCCGAGATGGACATGCTGTGCTACGTGTGCCGTGGCGAGTCCGTGGGCAACCCGGACCGGCCCTGCCGCACCTGCTCCAGCGAGGGCTGGATCGAGCTGGGCGGCTGCGGGATGGTCAACCCGCGGGTGCTCATCGCCTGCGGTGTCGACCCGGAGAAGTACAGCGGGTTCGCCTTCGGCTTCGGCATCGAGCGGATGCTGATGTTCCGGCACAACGTGGAAGACATGCGAGACATGGTCGAGGGTGATGTGCGCTTCACCAGGCCCTTCGGGATGGAGATCTGATGCGGGTCCCGCTTTCTTGGCTGCGGGAGTACGTCGACCTGCCCGCCGGTGAGACCGGCCGTGACGTACAGGCCAAACTCGTCGCCGCCGGGCTCGAGGTCGAGACGGTCGAGCAGCTCGGCGCCGGCCTCAAGGGCCCCCTGGTCGTGGGGCAGGTGCTGGCCATCGAGGAGCTGGAGGGGTTCAAGAAGCCCATCCGCTACTGCCAGGTGGATGTCGGCCAGGCGGGGGGTACCTCCCAGGCCGAAGGCTCTGGGGGAGGCAGCGGTGAGCCGCAGAACATCGTCTGCGGTGCCCGCAACTTCGCGGTCGGCGACAAGGTCGTGGTCGTGCTGCCCGGCGCCGAGCTGCCCGGCGGCTTCGCGATCGCCGCGCGCAAGACGTACGGCAAGGTCTCCGAGGGCATGATCTGCTCCGCCAGCGAGCTGGGCATGTCCGACGACCACGACGGCATCATCGTGCTGCCGCCGGAGCATGAGACCGGCACCGACGCCATCGAGCTGCTGGAGCTGGTCGACGAGGTCCTCGACATCGCCGTCACCCCGGACCGAGGCTACTGCCTGTCGATGCGCGGCATCGCCCGCGAGACCGCGATCGCCTACGAGCTGCCGCTGCGCGACCCGGCCCTCCTCGACGTGCCCGCGCCCAACAGCCACGGCTACCCGGTCAAGGTCGCCGACCCGGTCGGCTGCGACCGCTTCACCGCCCGCACCGTCACCGGGCTCGACCCCGAGGCGCACTCCCCGATCTGGCTCCAGCGCCGGCTCCAGAAGGCCGGGATGCGCCCGGTCTCGCTCGCCGTCGACATCACCAACTACGTGATGCTCGAAATCGGCCAGCCGCTGCACGCCTACGACCGCTCCCGGATCAACGGGGCGATCGGGGTGCGCCGCGCGGAGCCGGGCGAGAAGCTCACCACCCTCGACGGCACCCAGCGCGTCCTGGACGCCGAGGATCTCGTCATCACCGACGAGAGCGGGCCCATCGGCCTCGCCGGGGTCATGGGCGGCGCCAACACCGAGATCGCGGATGTCTCCGCCGACCCCGGGTCCGGCCAGGTGGCCGGCACCACCGAGGTCGTCATCGAGGCCGCCCACTTCGCCCCCGTCCCGGTCGCCCGCACCGCCCGCCGCCACAAGCTGTCCTCCGAGGCGTCCCGGCGGTTCGAGCGCGGTGTCGACCCCGAGGCCGGCTCGGCGGCGGCGCAGCGCACCGTCGACCTGCTGGTGCTGCTCGCGGGCGGCACCGCGGAGGTGGGCGTCACCGAGATCATCGCGCCCAGCGCCCCGCACACCATCACGGTGCCCGCCGACCACCCGGACAAGGTCGCGGGGGTGTCCTACGGCCGCGAGACCGTGGTGCGCCGGCTCCAGCAGATCGGCTGCGATGTCTACGGGTCCGACGACCTCACCGTCACCGTCCCCAGCTGGCGGCCCGACCTCACCGACCCCAACGACCTGGCCGAGGAGGTCATCCGGCTCGAGGGGTACGAGAACCTCCCCTCGACGCTGCCCCGGCCGCCCGCCGGGCGCGGGCTGACCGAGCGTCAGCGGCTGCACCGCAGGGTCGGCCGGGCGCTGGCCGGGGCCGGATATGTCGAGGCGCTGAACTACCCGTTCATCGGCGAGGAGGTCCTCGACCAGTTCGGGCTGGCCGCCGACGACCCGCGGCGCGATCTGGTCCGGCTGGTCAACCCGCTGTCGGACGCCGAGCCCGCGCTCCGTACGACGCTGCTGCCCGGGCTGCTCGGGGCGCTGCGCCGCAACAACGGGCGCGGTGAGCATGACCTCGCGCTCTTCGAGACGGGCCTGGTCTTCCGCGCCACCGGCGACGAGCCGGCCGCGGCCATCCTCCCCGTCGACCGCCGTCCCACCGACGAGCAGATCGCCGGGCTCGACGCCGCGCTGCCGCACCAGCCGCGCCGCGCCGCCGTCGTCCTCGCGGGCGACCGCGAACAGGCCGGCTGGTGGGGCAAGGGCACCCCGGTGAGCTGGGCCGACGCCATCGAGGCGGGCCGGATCGTGGCCCGCGAGGCGGGCGCCGAGCTGATCGTCCGCCAGGACCAGCAGGACCCCTGGCACCCGGGCCGCTGCGCCGCGCTGCTCGCCGTCGTCGACGGCCAGGAGATCCTCGTCGGCAACGCCGGGGAGCTCCACCCGCGCGTCACCAAGGCCCTGGGCCTGCCCGAGCGCACCTGCGCGATGGAGATCGAGCTCGACCGCCTGGAGCAGGCCGGCACCGGCCGGGTGGAGGCCCCCCACGTCTCCGCCTTCCCGGTGGCCACCCAGGACGTCGCCCTGGTCGTGGACGCGTCGGTGCCCACGGCCGAGGTCGAGTCGGCGCTCCGCGAGGGTGCGGGCGAACTGCTCGAATCCCTCCGCCTGTTCGACGTCTTCACCGGTGAGCAGCTCGGCCAGGGCCGGAAGTCGCTGGCCTACGCGCTGCGCTTCCGCGCCCCGGACCGCACGCTGACCGCCGAGGAGATCGCGACATCCCGCGACGCCGCGGTCTCGGCAGCCGCCACCCGCACCGGCGCCACCCTCCGCGGAGCCTGACACCAACCGGCTCCCACCACCGCGACACATGGGGCGCCCCCACCCCAGGGGCGCCCCATCGCCGTCCTCCCACGCACCACACCGCGCCCCGCCGTACCCCGGGCGGCGGTGGAGTGTCCGCCGGCCCGCACAGGCCGCTCCGCATCACCGCATGCGGCTCCGAGGGCCCACGGACGCCCGCCCCGCCCTCGCGCGGGTCGCCGCCGCGGTGGCGGCGGCTTGGTGTGCAACGGCCGCTTTGCGGGCGGGGCTTGGGGGCTACGGCCCCACCGTAGCCCCCAAGCCCCGCCCCCCGGTCAACGGCAAACAGCCGACATGCGTCCGCGTCGCGGTGGCGTGTTCGGGTGGTCGGCCGGGGTGCGGTCACACGATCAGGTGAGATCCGGAGGCGGGCGGTCCAATTGGCAGGGGCTGTCGCGAGAATCGTGCCGGTCGTACGGCCCGCGCGGGATCGACCGTCCAGGAGCCCGGCCGACCGCCTCATTGGCCGGCGTTGGGGGCGATACATGATCGGGACATCGGCAGTCGGCGGCGCGTTCGTACGGAGGGCACGGAGTCTGCGGTCGGCCACTCGTGTGGTCCCCTGTCTGTGGGTGCTCGGCGTCATCGGCTGGGAGCTGCTGGCCCCGCATCACACCGAGCTCGTCCCCCTCATCACCGCGGCACCCGCCATCGCCTGTGCGAGCAGCGGTCGTCGCCGGTGCATTCTGCTGCTCGGCGGTGCCAGCCTGCTGTTCGCCCTCGCCCCTCCGACCGAGCTGGAGCCCGACGGCGATCCGAAGGAGCCGTACGCCCCGCTGGCCGGCTGCTGCGCCATCGTCGGTGTGGCCGTTGGCGGCTATCTCATGGCGGGCCGTAAGGTGCGGCTGGTCCGTGAGCTGGAGCAGCTCCGGGCGGTGGCCGCCGCGGCGCAGGACGTGGTGCTGCGGCCGCTCCCGGCCCGGCTGGAGGGCATCGAGCTGGCGGGCGGGCATCTGTCGGCCAGCCGGGGCGCTGCCGTCGGCGGCGATCTCTACGAGGCGCTGGCCACCCCGTACGGCGTCCGCGTCATCATGGGCGATGTGCGTGGGCACGGCCTCGCCGCGATCGGTACCGTGGCCGCCGTCCTCGGCTGCTTCCGCGAGGCCGCCCATGAGGAGCCCCGGCTCGCCGGTGTGCTGCGCCGGCTCGACCGCGCCTTGGAGCGCCATCTGCGGGCCCGCGTGAGCGAGGAGTGCCCGCTGGAGCGCCATGTGGACGAGGAGTTCGTGACCGTTCTGCTGCTGGAGGTGGGCGCGGACGGCGAGGTCACCGCGCTCAACTGCGGCCACCCCTGGCCGTACCGCCTCTACGAACAGCCGGTGGGCCCGGCCATGGCCCGGCAGGCCGCGCCCGGCGAGGTGCTGCCGCCGCTCGGCCTCTTCCCGCTCCCCGCCGAGCTCCCGATCGCCCGCTGGAACTCCCTCGGCGCCGGCGACACCCTGGTGCTGCACACCGACGGCGCCGAGGACGCGCGGGACGCCCACGGCACGTTCTTCCCGCTGCGCCGCGCCCTGTCCGAGGCCGCGGGCCCCGGACCGCTCGTCCCGGCGGCGGTCGTGGCGGGGGTACGCGCGGCGCTGCTGCGCCACACCGGCGGCCGGCTCTCCGACGACGTCGCGCTGCTCGCGCTGCGCTACGACCGCTGCCCACTCTCCGCCCCCAAGGCCCTCACCCGCGCGGCCGCCGATGCCCACCGGGCCTAGCTAGCGGCCCGTTGGGGGCTTACCTGCGACACCAGGGGTGGGAGCGCGGTGCACGGTGCCCTTTTGCATGACGAAGTCGATGTCCGCAACGGCCGTGATGTCGTCGAAGGGATCGGCGGGCAGTGCGATCAGGTCGGCGGTCGCGCCGGGCTGGAGGCGTCCGAGGTCGGGCCGGTCGAGCAGGTCGGCGGCGACGCTGGTGGCAGCGCGAAGGGCCCGCACGGTGGCGATACCGGTCTTGACCATCGCCGGAAACTCGCGCCAGTTGTCGGCGTGCGGGAACATGCCGGCGTCGGTGCCGAACGCGATGCGCACGTCGCTTGCGGCCACGTTGTGCGCGGACTCCCGGAGCTGGTCGGCGTAGCGGGTGAACTTCACCCGTTCCGCTGGATCCTTACCCTCCCAGTAGCTGTCGTCGTCGAGGTGGTCGAGCGCGTCGAGGACCATGAACTGGGTCGGCACGAGGAAGACGCCCCGTTCAGTCATCTGGGCCAGTGTCGACGCCGAAGCGAGGTTGCCGTGCTCGATCGAGCGAACACCGGCGGTGACGGCACGCGACACGCCCTCGTCACCGTAGGCATGCGGCGTGCAGGGGATGCCCAAGTCGCGCGCCGTGGCGACCAGCGCGTTCATCTCCTCCTGCGTGTAGGTGGTCTGCGTGGGATCGTCTGAGGGGGTGGCGAAGCCGCCGGTGGCGCCGAACTTGATCCAGTCGGCGCCGGCACGG
Organism: Streptomyces malaysiensis subsp. malaysiensis; assembly: GCF_040653035.1. Lineage (NCBI taxonomy): Bacteria > Bacillati > Actinomycetota > Actinomycetes > Kitasatosporales > Streptomycetaceae > Streptomyces > Streptomyces malaysiensis. The sequence continues at coordinate 201,613 of NZ_JBEZNG010000016.1, read as the reverse complement.
ATCTTCTCGCGTACCCTGCGCGTGATCTCGTCCACGCCGTCTGCCAGCGCGCCGATCTCGCGGTCGAAGTGTGACGCGAGGAGTGTCGAGGCGTCGCCGTGCGCGCCCCGCGCGGAGATCAGGTACGGCGCGACGATCATCCGCGGCCCCACAATGTGACCACGGGCGATGGCGTCGCGCAGATACAGCGTGACCGGCTCGGCGGCGAAGGTGGCCAGGTCGCGGATCGTGGTGAAGCCGCGGTGGAGCAGGTTACGCAATACCGGCAGGGCGCTCAGCGCGATCGCCGCAGACCCGTCGGACGCGAAGGCACGCAGGAGCCGGCTGGGATCGACGGTGGTGTGGATGTGGCAGTCGATCAGTCCCGGCAGCAGCATGCGATCGCCGAGTTCGACCACCTCGGCGCCGACGCGGTCGACAGTCGGACCCACCTCGGCGACCCGACCGTCGCGCACGGCCACCTCGGTGCGCCCGGAGGGCCGGTCCGCGAGCCCGTCCCAGCTCCGGTCGGCGATCAGCACCACCGCGCCCTGTTCCGTGTCACAGCCACGTCTTGTCACAGCGTTACCCTCCGCTCGCGCCCCACCAGGTGTCACTCGCTCGCCATCGGTCCCGCCGGGATCCAGGATGCCAGCGCGGCGACAGGCCGCGCATCGCGTGTCGGCCGTTCGGGTCAAAGCGGTGCGCGCACTGTGACCTGGTGAGACAGTGCCGAGGACGTCAAGACGAGCGACGGCGGGAGGCGCGAGGGGTCGACGATGCACGGCTATGGAATGTTGCACCTCGTACTCGACCTGCTGGGCACCTTCGCGTTCGCGTTGAACGGCGCGCTCACCGCGACGCGGGTGGCACGTCTGGACATCGTCGGCGTGCTCGCGCTCGCCATGGTGACCGCCCTGGGCGGCGGAGTGCTCCGGGACGTGCTCGCCGGCGCACTGCCCCCGGCAACGTTCAGCGACTGGCGGTACCTGGCGGTCGCGGTAGCCGGCGGCATGGTCACGTTCCTGCTGTGGCGGCACCTGGAGCGCTACACGACGCTGATCACGGTGTTCGACGCGGCCGGCCTCAGTCTGTTTGCGGTGACCGGAGCGACCACCGCGCTGGAGTATCACATCGGCGCACCGCAGGCCGTGCTGCTCGGCATGGTGACCGGGGTCGGTGGCGGCACGTTACGGGACGTGCTGGTGTTGCGCTTGCCGACGGTGCTGTACGCGGATCTGTACGCGATCCCGGCGCTGCTGGGGGCTGGGATCACCGTCGCATGCGAACGCACCGGCGTCTACGGTGTGCCCGCCGCGCTGGGGGCGGCCATCGCCTGCTTCACGCTGCGGATGATCGGCGACCACTACGGGCTCAACGCGCCAGGGCCGCACCGCGCCGACGGCATCGCCGGGTCCGACGACAAATCGGCCCGGTAGCCAGGGGAATGGCCGGGCAGCAGTACTGCTCTACGCCCACTCAGCCATGTGGGATGAGCTTGTTCCTTATCGTCGCTGATCACTCAGAGCGACAAGTATCTCGGGGCATTTGATGGTATTGCCCACGTCGTAGCGGGTGGCGGGGTGCTCTTGGAGCCGGGCGGTCGCCCTGGCCCTGGCCGGGGGGTGGGCACGGTCGCCGGCAAGGTGGTCGACCTTGAGGCGGATAAACGTGCCTTCGGTCAGGGGAGTCGTCGTCCAGGTCGATCCAGGTCGATCCAGGCCGAGCGGTGGGTGAGCCGGGGGTGCCCGGTCCCACGCGCGGGCCTCGGCCTTGCCATAGCGGAGCGTGGGAATACCCAATAGGAATACCCATCGGGCCCCGGCCTCACCCCGGCCCGATTCACACCCCGTGCGAATCTCCCTCCATTACGCTGGCGCCACCGAGCGTTTGGGGAGGGCGAGATGGAGCCCAACACACTGCTCGACTCCGTGCTCGACGAGGCCGGAGTCTCCCACGCGGGACTGGCCGCGCATATCAACGAGGCGGGCCGGGCCCGGGGGATGAGCCTGCGGTACGAACACACCGCGGTGGCCCGGTGGCTGAAGGGACAGCGGCCGCGCGGCCAGGTGCCCGACCTCATCTGCGAGGTGCTGGGCGAGCGGCTGCACCGCGCCCTCACCCTGGACGACATCGGCCTCGGCACCCCCGGCAGCGCCCGGGGCCCCGCCACCCCGCTCTCCGGGTTCGTCGAGCGCGCCACCGCGCTGTGGCGCTCCGACGAACAGCAGCGCCAGCATGTCGTCGAGGCCCCGGCGGTCACCGGCACCCCCGCCGTCATCCCGGTGTGGGAGTGGGAGAACCCTCCCGAGGACTCCGATGTCTCCCGGCGCGGTCTGACGCGCGTCAGCATGACCGACATCGACACGATGCGCGCCGCCCGCGCCCACTACGAGCAGATGTACCGCAAGGCCGGCGGTGTCGCGACCCGGACCCGGGTGGTGGGGTTCCTCAACTCCGAGGCGGCGCCACTGCTGCGCGGCAGCTACGCCGACGACACCGGCCGCCAGCTGCACCGGGCGACCGGCGGCCTGGTGGCCATCGCCGGGATCTGCGCCTACGACTCCAACGCGCACGGCCTGGCCCAGCGCTACTTCCACCAGGCGCTGCGGCTCGCCAAGGCCAGCGGTGACCGGGGCCTGGGCGCCTATGTGATAGCGCTGCTGGTCAATCAGTCCCTCTTCATGAAGGAGTACCGGCAGGCAGTCGCCTTCGCCGAATCGGCGCTGCGCGCCGCGGGTTCCCAGATCACCCCCGCGCTCGCCGCCGACCTCTACGCCATGCAGGCCAAGGCGTACGCCCGGCTCGGCGACGGCGCCGGCGCGCTGTCCTGCATCCGGCGCGCCGAGACCGCCGCCGACCGCATCAGACCAGGCCAGGAGCCCGACGAGACGGGCTATGTGCAGCCGGGTCTGGTGAACGTCCAGGTGGCCGAGGCGCTGCTGAGCCTCGGTGACCTCGGCGGCGCCCGCGAGCACGCCACCGCCGCGGTCGGCACCCCCGCCCACGACCGGGGCCGGGTGCACCGGCTCGCCATGCTCACCCATATCGAGCTGCGCCAGGGCGATATGGACCGGGCGGGCGCCACCGCGGTGGAGATGACCGAGCGGGCACGCGGCATGGAGTCCCAGCGGTTACGCGACCGGCTGAGGGCGGTACGGGAACACCTCGCGGCCAGCGGATGCGCCGCGACGGCCGAAGCCGCCGAACTCATCGACGGGGCACTGCGCGTTCCTCTGTGACCGCGGTTCCGCTCGCGCATCCGCACTCTCGTCAGCGGGTGGCCCAGGATGGCCTCCCGTCCGACGAAAGGTGGCTGACAGTGCGATGGAAGAACCTCAGGGAGCGGACCGTGTACGAGAACCGATGGTTCCGGGTCAACCTCGCCGACGTCCGACTCCCCGACGGGCGTCATCTGGACCACTATCTGATCCGGCTTCGGCCCGTGGCCGTGGCCACCGTGGTGAACGAGGCCAACGAGGTGCTGCTGCTGTGGCGGCACCGGTTCATCACCGACGCCTGGGGCTGGGAGCTGGCCGCGGGCGTCGTCGAGGACGGTGAGGACATCGCCGACGCCGCGGCCAGGGAGATGGAGGAGGAGACGGGCTGGCGGCCCGGCCCGCTGCGCCATCTGCTCTCCGTCGAGCCGTCCAACGGGCTCACCGACGCACGGCACCACATCTACTGGGCCGAGGAGGCATCGTACGTCGGGCACCCGGAGGACGACTTCGAGTCGGACCGCCGCGAGTGGGTGCCGCTGAAGCTGGTGCCCGACATGGTGGCCCGCGGTGAGGTGCCCGCGGCCAACATGGCGGCCGCGCTGCTCCTGCTCCACCACATCAGGCTCGGCTAGGCCGAGCAGGCTCGGCCGGACCGGGCCGGCCGCCCTGGCTAGTGTCCGGCCGCCTGCCATACCGCGAGGGCCAGGGCGGACACCCCGGTCAGGGCGGCGATGGAGGGCAACGGCCAGCGTCCGTGCTCCAGGATCCGTGTGCGCCCGGCCAGTTGGTTCACTTCCTCCTCAGCCTGCTCGCCACGGTGGTCGAGCAGGGCGAGCCGGCCGTCGACGCGGGCGAAGCCCACTTCGACGGTCCGGCGCATTTCCGCGAGCTCCACGGCTAACGCGGCTTGCTCGGGCTCGGTGGTCACGGGTTGATCCCCTTCCGGATGTAACGTCCGTGCAGTGGTAACGCTCCGAGTCAAGCGCATGCCCAGGTGGTGCGGGAGCGTGTGTGGGGATGGTGTGTGAGTCACCGGCGCACACCCCGTGCGAAAGGCGGTACTCAGCGAGTACGCAAGGGGTACTCATGGGGGACGGCGGCCGGAGGGAGGGGCCGCGGGGGCGGGACATACCGGATGGATCGGAATGGACCGGACGAAGGGACGGATGTGCAACTGATCGCCGCTCCGATGTGGGAATTCGGCGCCGACCAGGGAGTGCGGCAGTTCGCCGAGCTCGGCGTCGCGCTGGTGCTGTCCACCCTGATCGGGCTCGAGAGGGCGGTGCAGCAGAAGAGCGCCGGGCTGCGCACCCACACGCTGGTGGGCGTGGGCAGCGCGCTGTTCATGCAGGTCTCCCAGTACGGCTTCTCCGATGTGCTGCTGCGCGACCATGTCAGCCTCGACCCCTCGCGGGTGGCGGCGCAGATCGTCTCCGGCATCGGCTTCATCGGCGGCGGCCTGATCTTCGTCCGGCGCGACGCGGTCCGCGGACTGACCACCGCGGCGACCGTCTGGCTGACCTGTGCGGTGGGCATGGCCTGCGGCGGCGGTCTGGCCCTGCTGGCCACCGCCGCCACCGTGGTGCACTTCCTGGTGATCCGCGGCTATCCACTGTTCACCCGCCGCCTTCCGGCCCTCTGGTCGGCCGAACGGGTGGAGCTTCAGCTCTCCTACCGGGTGGGCACCGGACTGCTGCCACGCGTCCTGGAGCTGTGCACGGCCGCCGGGTACAAGGTGGGCCGGGTCCGGGTGGACCGCGCCCCCTGGAAGGGGCGGGACCGCACCACCCGGGTCGTCCGCGCCGAGGAGGAGGCCCGGCCCAGCGATACGGGCGTCGCCGAGGTCCAGCTCGCCCTCGAAGGCACCGGGGACGTCCTCCGGCTGGTCGGTGAGATCTCCGAACTGGAGGGCGTCCTCGGCGCCGACGCGGGCCGCGACCTGGACAGCTCCGACTGACGAGTTCGGATCACCGCCGTACGGCCCTCTTCCGGCCGGGCCTGCCGTGCGGCTGTCGAAGCAACGTTCACCTTGGCCGGCATGTCTGTCCCGGCGCGCAGCATGGTTTCGGCGCGGCCGCCCGGCGGGGCATCGAGGTGAACACCCGCGCGTGCGCGGCGTCCTGGCCGCAGGCACTCGCCTTCATCACCGCGGCTGCCGGGGAAGCAGCGCCGTGACCGCGAGCGCGATCAGCACGACGCCGTAGCCGGTCGCGGTGGTCAGCAGGCTGACGCTGGTCGCGATGACGCCCGCCGCGACAGCCGGGATGGCGAACGCGAGGTAGCTGAGCACGTAGAACGCGGCGACCAGCTTGCCGCGTTCGGCGGCCGGTGCGAGCGGGAAGACGGTGCGGGTAACGCCCTGAAAGCTCGCACCGAAGCCGGTCCCGGCGATCAGTGTGCCCGCGAACAGCAGCGCCTGGGACCCCGTCTGGGCGGCCGTGATGGTTACCGCGATCCCGATCGCCAGCGCGGCGGCGCCGAAGCGCATCACCCGGCCGGCCGCGATCGTGCGCAGCAGCCAGATCGTCGCCGCGCCCGCCGCGGCCAGCGTGAACACCAGCAACCCGCCGAGCAGGATCGAGTTTGAGCCGGTGACCACACGGACCAGGCTCGGGCCGAGCGAGAGGTAGAAGCCGCCCAACGCCCACGCCGCGATGTTCAGCAGCGCGATGGCGGCGAACGCGGACCGCGCCGCGGCCGGGATGCCGACATTCGGCCGGATCGCCTGCCGTGCGCCGGGCATCATCGGCGAGGTCTCGGTCACCACGATCGTGCCGATCGCCTCGACCGCGAACACCACGAGCAGCACCAGGTACACGGTCTGGCGCGGCCACGGCAGGAACTGGACGAGCGCTGCGGAACCAAGTCCGCCGACGGCGAGACCCGCTATCGGGGCGACGCTGTTCACGATCGGCCCGTGTGGTCGCTCCGCATCCAGGATCGCGGCGGCCAGCGCACCGGTTGCCGCGCCGGTCGCGATGCCCTGCACCATGCGCGCCGCGATCAGCAACGGAACGCCGTCCGCGGCGCTGAAGATCAGCATGGCAACCGCGTCGAGCGCGAGGGCGCCGAGGATCACCGGGCGGCGTCCCACGTGGTCGGACAGCGACCCGACGGTCAGCAGCGCGAGCAACAGGCACACCGCGTAGACACCGAAGATCACCGTCAGCATGCCCGCGGAGAACGCCCAACGCGCCTGGTAGACGTGGTACAGCGGGGTCGGCGCGCTGGACGCGGCGAGGAACGTCAACATGGTCGCCGCGGGCAGGACGGTGGCCGGCCCGGACGATATGCGCCGGGTGTCCGGAGCGGTCAGCATGGAGTACCCCCACGGTCAATTAAAGCGAAGATCATTGCTTTAGTTGACCGTACACGGGGCGGAGCTTAAAACAAAGACTTCTGCGATAATGGTCGTATGCCGACCACCACACCAGCCCGGCGGCCGGGCGGACGCAGCGCGAAGGTCCGGGACGCCGTCTACACCGCAGTCGGCCAGCTCATGGGCGAGGGCAAGGCGGACCGCATCACCATCCCGCTCGTGGCCAATCGGGCAGGCGTCAACCCGACCAGCATCTATCGCCGCTGGGGCGACCTGGACACGCTCCTGGAGGAGGTCGCTGTCGCCGCGCTCACCAAGGACGGCGACGAACTGCCGGACACCGGGTCACTGCGCGGTGACCTGTCGGCGTGGGCTCGGATCGTGGTCGACGACATCACCCAACCGCGCCGGACCCGTTACCTGCGCGCCATGACGTCCGCCCGGGACGAGGTGCACACCTGCCCGTGCTGGGAGCAGCGCCGCACGCAGGCCAAGGTGATGCTGGATCGGGCAAGGGCGCGCGGGGAGCGGGCGCCGACCGAGCAGCAGGTCCTCGATCACGTGATCGCACCGATGTATCACCACGTGGTCTTCGGCCTGTCCGTCGACCGGGAGTACGCGGACCAGCTGGTCCACGACGTGCTCGCGATGGCCTAGCTACTTGCCCCTCACCGAGGCGGGCCTGGCCTGCTGGGCGGACAAGGGCCGGGTGCTGCACGAGCATGACAAGAGGGGCCGCCACGGCGGCGAGCCGGCGTCAGATGACATGGCCTTGCCCCTCTCCTGGCCGGCTTGTCGCTGTCAGGGCATGGGGCAAGGCCGTTGTCGTGTGCGGCCGTTCACTGCCGGGCAGGGGCGGCCGCGGCCGCGAGCGGGCGTTGGCGGTCGGAGGCCACGGGCGGGGGCGGCCGGGGGCGAGCGCGGTCCGGCTCAGTACGTATAGAAGCCCGAACCGGTTTTGCGGCCCAGGCGGCCCGCGTCGACCATGCGCAGCAGCAGCGGGGGAGAGGCGTACAGCGGCTCCTTGTACTCCTCGTACATGGAGTCGGCGATCGCCGCGATCGTGTCCAGGCCGATCAGATCGGACAGCTTCAGCGGGCCCATCGGATGGGCGCAGCCCTGCTCCATGCCGTTGTCGATGTCCTCGCGGCTGGCGATCCCGGACTCGAACATCCGGATGGCGGACAGCAGATACGGGATGAGCAGCGCGTTGACCACGAACCCGGCGCGGTCCTGGGCGCGGATGGCGTGTTTGCCCAGGATGTCGCCGACCAGCGCCTCGGCGCGCTTGATGGTCTCATCGCCGGTGGTGAGCGCCGGGATCAGCTCCACCAGCGACTGCACCGGCGCCGGGTTGAAGAAGTGGATGCCGATCACCTGGTCCGGCCGGGAGGTGGCGACGGCCAGTTTGACCAGCGGGATGGAGGAGGTGTTGGAGGCGAGGATCGCGTCCGGGCGGGTCACCACCTGGTCGAGGACCTGGAAGATCTCGGTCTTGATCTGCTCGTTCTCGACGACCGCCTCGATCACGAGGTCACGGTCGGCGAATTCCCCCAGATCGGTGGTGAAGCTCAGCCGGTCCAGCGTCGCGTCGCGCTGCTCCTCGGTGATCTTGCCGCGCTCGGCGGCCTTGCCGAGGGAGTTGGTCAGCCGGGTGCGCCCTATCTCCAGGGCCTCGCCCGTGGTCTCCGCGACCATGACGTCCAGGCCGGAGCGGGCGCACACCTGCGCGATGCCCGCACCCATCTGGCCACAGCCCACCACTCCGACGCGTTCGATGTCGGTCACATCGTGCCTTTCGCTGGTCCAACCGTCCGGTGTGTCGTCCCCCTGTCGTCCCAGACGTTACCCTCCGGTTATCGGCAGGGGGCGGGCCGGGGCCGCATTCCCGGCCCGGGCCCGCCCCCGTCCCCATCACTCGTACGGGGCGCTCACCGCACGGTCATGAGAGGTCGCCGCGCAGGATGCCGCGCCCGTTGGTGGCCACGTAGACCCGGCCGTAGACCCGGGGGTCGCCGGTGATCGAGGCGCCCGTCCAGCCCCACTGGTGGGCGTTGTCGTTGATCCGGGTCCAGCTCGCCCCGGCGTCGGTGGAGCGGAAGATGCCGCGCACTCCGCCGATCTCGGCGCTGGTGTAGAGCGCCGGGTACGAGGCGCCGGGCGCCGCCTTGCCGAAGCCGATGGTGTCCGCCTGCTGGACACCGCTCAGTTTGGTGAACGTCGCGCCGGAGTCCGTGGAGTGCCACAGCCCGTAGCCCCCGCCCGTGCTGCCGCCCGCGAGCCAGATGTCGCCCTCGGCGCCCGGCAGCGCCTTGAACCGCGCCGGACCGTCGGCCGGCAGCCCGGCGGACGCCCTGGCGGTGAAGGTGGCGCCGCCGTCGGTGGAGACGTAGAAGGTGCCCGCCTTGAAGCCGTAGAACTTCTTGGGGTTCTTACGGTCGGACTCCACGACCGCTCCGGCGGGGATACCGCTCGACGCCGACCAGGAGTTGCCGAATCCGGTGGTGTGGTAGACGGCCGAGGTGCCCTCCGGGGCCCAGACGAAGCCGCTGCCGTCGGCCGCCGCGGCCACCGTGCCGCCGCCGGTCACCCCGGACGGCTCGCTGCCCTGGAACCAGTTGGCGCCGTTGTCGGTCGAGAAGGCGATCCGCGGCGCGGAGTCGTTGTTGCCCACCCGGACCACGGTGTTCGGATTGGTCTCCGCGTAGTCCAGGCTGGTGGTCGTGGTGAACGTCGGCGAGGTGTACATCCTCGTGGGCACCGCGTCGAGGTCGGTGTGGCGGAAGCCCCCGATGTCACCGAGCGCGCTGAGCAGCGGGGCGCCGGTGGGCGGGCTCGCCAGATCGTTGACCGCCGTCTCCTCCAGGCCCCTGACCATCGGCGTGATGGCGATTTTGCCGCCGGTGTCCCAGCTCTTCAGGTTCTCCGTGCCGTAGATCGTCGCACCCGTGCCGTACATCATCCGGCTGGAGTCGAACGGGTCGATCTCCAGCGCCTCGGTCATCCAGCCCAGCTTCGGGGTGACTTCGGGCGGCGAGGGGTTGGTGCCGAAGGTCAGCCAGGGGACGGCACTGACGTCCTGGGTGTAGCGGAAGGACCGGTTCGGATAGCTGGTGAAGTCCCAGGCCCGGGTCCAGGTGGCGCCGGAGTCGGTGGAGCGGAAGATCTGGGTGTCCGGCCACCAGGAGCTGTAGCCGGTCACCATCAGCGTGCCCGGTGTCGCGCGGTCCACCGTGAGCCCGCTGTAGCCGAAGTAGGTGTCGGCGTCCGTCATGGGGCTGATGTTCTTCCACTCCCCGGTCGCCGTGGTGTACCGCCACACCTGGCCCTTCTCGCCGTCGTACGGGCCGCCCTTGTCGCTGGTGGTGAGGTACAGATAGCCGTTCTTCGCGTCGAGGACGCCCTTGTGGGAGAGGTAGCCGGTCGGCTGCCCGGCCACCCGCGACCAGGTGGCGCCCGCGTCCGTCGAGCGGTAGACGGTGTTGTCCTTGTCGGCCACGCCCACGTAGACGGTCTTCGTCGCGCTGCCGGCGGAGCCGGTGCGCTCGTCGAAGGTCACCCACACCACGCCCTGGTTGTCGCTCAGATAGCCGCTGGCGTCGCCCGGGTCCTGGACGTAGGTGCCGGGGTTGGGGAAGGAGGTCACCTTCGACCAGGTGACACCGGAGTCGGTGGAGCGCCACAGCCCGTTGCCGCTCGGCGCGCCGAGGTAGAGCACGCTGTTTCTGTTGGGGTCCACCGCCAGCCGTTCCCCCATGCCCCGGCCGGGCATATTGCCGCCCAGCTTGAACGGGAGGGTGGTGGACTGCCAGCTGGCGCCCCGGTCCGACGAGCGCAGGATCGCGCCATTGCCCGGGTCCCAGCTGTTGGTGTACGTACCGGCCGCCACATAGACCTTGTCGGGATCCACCGAGTCGCTGGCCAGGCTGACCACCCCGGTCCAGCCCCAGTGGTCCCAGTCCAGCGAGTCCAGCAGCGGCACCCACCGTTTGCCGGACTGGTCCCAGCGGTACGCCCCGCCGATGTCGGTGCGGGCGTAGGCGAGGTTCCGCTCCTTGCGGTTGAAGACGATGCCGGGGACGAAGCCGCCGCCGTCCACGCGGACGTTCTTCCAGGTGTAGGCGTCGGTGCGGGCCGACGCCCGGCCGGGGGCCGATTCGGGGCGGGCGGCGGCCGGGGAGGCGGCGGCCGCGGTGAGTAATCCCCCGACGAGTGCCAGCGCGGCCATGAGCGCGCCGACGGGTCTGCTGCCTTTGCTGCGCACGGGAACTTCCTCTCCGGACGTGGGGGTAGTGAGGCGGTGCGTGCCATGCGGGCGAGGGTCTTTGGGAGCGCTCCCATGCGTGCGTCAATCCGATGCTAGCGGCCGGACGGCCGTGCGAGAAGGGTGAAGTCGAGCGGTAGTCGAGGGGTGTTGGGCCCGGATCGCCCGGATGCGCGGTAACCATTGCCGGGCGCCCCACAAGGGCCCCATCATCAGCGGGAGTTGACAGGTCCCGGCCGGTGGCCGGGCCACGTCGGCGACACGACCGAGGCGAGGAGTTGGGCATGGGTCGGATCACGCGCAGAAGTCTGACGGCCGCGGCCGCCGGAGCCCTGGCCGCCACCGTCACCGCGGGTGACGCGCTGGCGGAGGGGCGGGGCGGTGGGCACCGGCCCGAGTTCCGCGGGATGTGGCTGGCCACCGTCGCCAACCGCGACTGGCCGTCCAGGCCCGGCCTCACCGCGGACCAGCAGCGGGCCGAGTTGCTGGACTTCCTCGACACCGCCGTCCGCCGCCGGCTCAACGCGGTGGTCTTCCAGGTGCGGCCCACGGCGGATGCGCTGTGGCCCTCACCGTACGAGCCGTGGGCGGAGTGCCTCACCGGCGTCCAGGGCCGGGACCCGGGCTGGGATCCGCTGGGCACCGCGGTGCGCGAGGCGCACCGGCGCGGTCTGGAGCTGCACGCCTGGTTCAACCCGTACCGGATCGCCAACCACACCGACCCCTCACGGCTCATCCCCACACATCCGGCCCGTGTGCACCCCGAGTGGGTCGTGCCGTACGGCGGGAAGCTCTACTACGACCCCGGGTTGCCCGAGGTCCGCCGCTTCGTCCAGGACGCCATGCTGGACGCGGTCGCGCGCTATGACATCGACGCCGTCCACTGGGACGACTACTTCTACCCGTATCCGGTGGCCGGTCAGGTCTTCGACGACGACGCGACGTACGAGCGGTACGGCGCGGGCTTCCCGGACCGGGCGGCCTGGCGGCGGAACAACATCGACCGGCTGGTGCACGAGACGGCCGTGCGCGTCAAGCTGCTGGGGCGGCGGGTGCGGTTCGGCATCAGCCCCTTCGGCGTCTGGCGCAACCAGGCCACCGACCCGCTCGGCTCCGCCACCACGGCGGGGGTGCAGACCTACGACGACCTCTACGCGGACACCCGGGCCTGGGTGCGGCGGGGATGGCTGGACTACATCGTTCCGCAGGTCTACTGGAACATCGGCTTCGCCGCCGCCGACTACGCCGTGCTCGTCCCGTGGTGGTCGGAGGCGGTCCGGGGCACGGGGGTGAACCTCTACATCGGCGAGGCGCTCTACAAGGCGGGCGATCCGGCGCAGCCCGCGCCCTGGCAGGACCCGGCGGAGCTGTCCCGGCACCTCACCTTCGACCGGGGCTTCCCGCGGGTGCGCGGCAATGTGTACTTCTCGGCGAAGGAAGTGGCCGCCGACCACAACGGCGCCATGGCGCGTGTGGTCGCCGACCACTATCCGTACCGTGTCCGTCCGCCCCGCTGAGCCGGGCCCTTGAGCCGGGCGCTCGAGCCAGGGCCCCCGGCCTCGGGAGAGCTAGCGCTGCCCGGGTCCGGCGGCCAGGTGGCGGACGACCGAATCGGGCCCGGGGGAGAACAGGCACTCGTGGCCGTCGTCCTCGTAACGCACGCGGTAAGGCGGTTCCCCGTGGTTCCCGAGCACTTCGATGATCTCCGCTACACGATCGTGAATTCCGACAACCCTGCCGTGCACGAGCAGCTTGTCGCCTACGGTCGCCTCCATGTGCGTGACCTCCCGTCCGCTGGAGGGCAATGCGATCTGCTGAGGACACTGCGATCCCTGAGGCCAGTCTATGGCCGGTTGTCCCGGTTTGCTCCGGCCGGGACCCGGGCCCGCTGGGTCACCCCGATGCACACCAGCACCGCGACGGCGGCGATCGGGGCGGCCGGGGTCAGCGTCTCGCCGAGCAGCAGCACCGACCACACCAGGGTGAGCAGCGGCTGGGCCAGTTGGAGCTGACTGGCCCTGGCCACCCCGATGGCGGCCATTCCCCGGTACCAGACCACCAGGCCCACGAACTGCGAACCGGCCGCCAGCCACAGCAGCCCGGCCACCGTACGGCCGTCGAGGTGGATGTCCTCGCCCAGCAGCGCGAACACCGCGCCCGGCAACGACAGCGGCAGACAGCCCACCAGCGCCCAGCCGATCACCTGCCAGCCCGGCATATGGCCGGCCAGCCGGCCGCCCTCGGTGTAGCCCGCCGCGCACGCCACCAGCGCGCCGAACAGATACAGATCGCCGGTGGTGAGCGCGCCGCCGCTCTGCTGCACCGCGAAGACGATCACCACCGCGGCCCCGGCCAGCGCCGCCGCCCAGAACACCCGCGAGGGCCGTACCCCGGTGCGTACGGCGGAGAAGGCGGCGGTGGTGAGCGGCAGCAGGCCGACCACCACGGCCGCGTGCGAAGTGGTGGAGGTCTGGAGGGCGAGCGTGGTCAGCAGCGGGAAGCCCACGACGACCCCGGCCGCGACGACCAGCAGCCCCGGCCAGTGGCGGCGGTCCGGCACCGGGACCCGCAGTGCGGCCATCGCTCCGCCCGCGATCAGCGCGGCGAGCACCACCCGGCAGGTGGTCACCGACCAGGGGCCGAGGCCGGTGAGCGCCCAGGCGGTGGCGGGGAAGGTGAGGGAGAAGGCGGCCACGCCGAGCACGGCGAGCACGGTGCCGATGCGGGGGGCGGACGGCGCCGGGGGCTCCTGGGGTGCCTGGGTGCCGTCCGGGCGCCGGGCGGGGTCGCCGTCGCGGTCGCCCTTGGGGCCGTCGTCCCGGATCCCGGCGGGGGCATCTTCCCGAATCCCGGCGGGGCCGTCGCCCCGGATTCCGACGCGGCCACCGCTCACCGCTATCGCACTGCTGTCAGTAGCGCTATCCTCTGCTTTCATGCAACAGCGTAGCAGTGTGGCCGAACTCGCGGGTTCGCTGCGTAAGGAGCTGAACCGCTACTCACCAGGAGAGAAGCTGCCGTCCAGCCGTGCCCTGGTCGAGCGCCACCGGGTGAGCCCGGTGACCGTCTCCCGCGCCCTCGCCGCGCTCGTCGCCGAAGGGCTCGTGGTCACCCGCCCCGGCGCCGGTGCCTTCCGCGCCGACCGGCCACCGGCCGGGGCGCCACGGCCGGGCGACACCTCCTGGCAGGAGGTCGCGCTGAGCGTGGAGACGGCCGGTGAGCCGGTGCCGCGTTCGGTGGACGCCTCCGGTGTGCTGGCCACGCTGGCCGCACCGCCGCCCGGGATCCTGGAGTTCAACGGCGGCTATCTGCACTCCTCGCTCCAGCCCGAACGGGCGCTGGCCGCCGCCCTGGCCCGCGCCGGACGGCGGCCCGGAGCATGGGGCCGCCCGCCGGTGGAGGGCCTGCCCGAGCTGCGCGCCTGGTTCGCCCGCGAGGTCGGCGGCCCGTCCGGAGCCCTCGGCGCCTCCGACGTCCTGGTCACCGCGGGCGGCCAGTCCGCGCTCACCTGCGCGCTGCGCGCGCTCGCGCCACCCGGCGCGCCCGTCCTCGTCGAATCCCCCACCTACCCCGGGATGCTGGCCGCCGCCCGCGCCTCCGGGCTGCGCCCCGTCCCGGTCCCGGTGGACGCCGACGGGGTCCGCCCCGAACTGCTCGCCGACGCGCTGCGGGTGTCCGGCGCCCGGGTCTTCGTCTGCCAGCCGCTGTTCCAGAACCCCACCGGTGCGATGCTCTCCGCCGAGCGGCGCCGCGAGGTGCTCACGATCGCCCGTGAGGCGGGCGCCTTCGTGGTGGAGGACGACTTCGCGCGGCGGCTGGTCCACGAGGACGCGGGCCGGCTGCCCGCCACCCTCGCCGCCGACGACCCCGACGGGGTGGTGGTCCACGTCTGCTCGCTCACCAAGGCCACCTCGCCCAGTCTGCGGGTGGGCGCGCTCGCCGCCCGCGGCCCGGTGCTGGAGCGGCTGCGCGCGATCCAGGTCGTCGACAGCTTCTTCGTGCCCCGCCCGCTCCAGGAGACCGCCCTGGAACTCGTCGGCGCGCCCTCCTGGTCCCGCCACTTGCGCCATGTCGCCGCCGAACTGCACACCCGCCGCGAGGCGCTCGCCACCGCCGTACGGCGTGAGCTGCCCGCGCTGGAGCTGCGCCATGTCCCGCCCGGCGGCTACCACTTGTGGCTACGGCTGCCCCAGGGCGCCGACGAGGCGGCCTTCGCCTCCGCCGCGCTGCGCGCCGGGGTCGCCGTCGCCCCCGGCCGCCCGTACTTCTCCGCCGAACCGCCCGCGCCGCATGTGCGGTTGAGCTTCGCGTCGGTGGCGGGCACCGGCGAGCTGGCCGAGGGGGTGCGGCGGCTGCGTATCGCGTGCGACGAGGTGTTGGCGGGGGGTTAGGGCCTGTCTGGGGTGCCCGACGGGGCTTGTCGCCTGCGGCGGGCCGCTCCCCGCCCCGCCCCTTCCCGACAGCTGACGATATGCGGCTCCGCCACGCGGCGAAGCCCCGGTTTCGGGAAGGGGCGGAGCCGCACATCGGCAC
The DNA here is from genome assembly GCF_040653035.1 of Streptomyces malaysiensis subsp. malaysiensis. NCBI lineage: Bacteria > Bacillati > Actinomycetota > Actinomycetes > Kitasatosporales > Streptomycetaceae > Streptomyces > Streptomyces malaysiensis. The sequence continues at coordinate 186,300 of NZ_JBEZNG010000016.1, read as the reverse complement.
AGCCCCGCGCCCCTTCGGGGCGCCCCCTGGCCGCCACCCACGATGCGCGCGGTGTTCACGAGACGGCCGCTTCGAGCCGCCCGGGTGATCCGGCGCACACCGGATCGTCCGGTCTACCGCCGGTAGCGGGTCATCTGACCGCGATCGTGACCGTACGATGCCGGGATGACGTTTCGGCTGACTCTGGTCGCCGCCGGCCGCAGTTCGGCCCGGCTGGGGGAGCGCTTCGGCGACGACCGGCCGCTGGATCCGGAGGGTCGGCTCGCCGCCGAACGCGCGGCCCCCGGACTTCTGCCGCTCGCCGCGGCGGAGCTGCGCTACTGCTCACCGTCGACGCGCAGCAGGGAGACCGGCGATGCGCTCGGCTTCACCCCACTCGTCCAACTCGCCCTGCGCGACTGCGACATGGGTCGCTGGGCGGGCCGCTCCCTCACCGATGTGATGGCGCGTGAACCCACGGCGGTGGACGCCTGGCTCGGCGATCCGCGCTCAGCGCCGCACGGCGGGGAGTCGCTGCACGCGTTCATCAGGCGGATCGGCGGCTGGCTGGACACCCGCCCGGCCGAGGACCACGCCAAGATGGTCGCGATAGCGGACCCCGGGGTGGTCCGCGCCGCCCTGATGTACGCGATCAAGGCGCCGCCGCACTGCTACTGGAACGTCGACATCCGGCCACTCTCCACGGTCACCCTCACCGGCCGGCCGGGCGAGTGGCGGCTGCGCGTGGACGGTGTGTGACGGCACGGCTGGGAGGGGCTCGGCGCACCGGGCTCACGGTGCCCGTGGTGCGTCCGTGATCTCACCGGCCAGCAGATCCATCAGCAGGCCGTCGTGCCACGTACCGTCCGGGCCGCGCTCATAGGACCGCATGACGCCCACGGGCCGGAAGCCGACTTTGGCGTACGCGCGGATCGCGGCGGCGTTGTCCGCGGCCGGGTCGATCACGATCCGGTGGTGGCCGTGGTCGCTGATCAGATGGCGGGCCAGCGTGCGGACGGCGTCGGTGCCCAGCCCCCGCCCGTGCACCGCCGGGTCCAGATAGATGTCGATGCTCGCGTGCCGGTAGTCCGGATCGGTCTCGGCCGACCACTGGATCATGCCGACCACCGTGCCCTCGTACTCGATGGTCAGCGGCTCGGTGCCGGGCTCGGCGAGGTCCTCGCGCACCGCCGCCACCAGGTCCTCGCCGCCCCGCCAGCGCGCGTACACCTCGGGCTCGGCGCGGATCGCGGCCAGGGCGGGGACATCGGAGGGTTCGGTGGGGCGCAGCACCACCCGCGCGCCCCGCAGATTCGTCGGCATGGACGGGACGATCCCACCGGGCGCGGGCCGTGACCAGGACGCGTCCTTCTGCCCAGGGTCCTTTCGGGAAAGGGCACGGCACCAGATATCTTGATGTCGAGCAATGTTGCAGACGTGGAGCGGAGCACCCGGTGACTGACTCGACCATCATCTATACGCACACGGACGAGGCCCCTGCCCTCGCGACGTACTCGTTCCTGCCGGTGATCGAGGCGTATGCCTCGACGGCCGGGGTCACCGTGGAGAGCCGGGACATCTCTCTGGCGGGGCGGATCATCGCCCAGTTCCCGGAGCGCCTCGAAGAGGGCCGGCGCATCCCCGACGCCCTCGCCGAGCTCGGTGACCTTGCCAAGACCCCCGAGGCCAACATCATCAAGCTGCCGAACGTCTCGGCCTCGATGCCGCAGCTGAAGGCCGCGATCGCCGAGCTCCAGCAGCAGGGCTACGCGCTGCCGGACTACCCGGACGACCCGAAGACCGACGAGGAGCGGGACATCCGCGCCCGTTACGACAAGGTCAAGGGCTCCGCCGTGAACCCCGTGCTGCGCGAGGGCAACTCCGACCGCCGCGCCGCCGCCGCGGTGAAGAACTACGCCAAGGCGAACCCGCACCGCATGGGCGCCTGGTCGGCCGATTCCAAGACCAATGTCGTCCACATGGACGCCGACGACTTCTGCTCCACCGAGAAGTCCGCCGTGATCCCGGAGGCCGGTTCGCTCCGTATCGAGCTGGCGGGCGACGACGGCTCCACCACCGTGCTGCGCGAGTCGGTTCCGGTGCTGGCGGGCGAGGTCGTGGACGCCTCCGTGATGCGCGTCGCGGCGCTGCGCGAGTTCCTCTCCGCGCAGGTGGCCCGCGCCAAGGCGGAGGGCGTGCTGTACTCGCTGCACCTGAAGGCCACGATGATGAAGGTCTCCGACCCGATCATCTTCGGCCACGCCGTACGGGCCTTCTTCCCCAGGACCTTCGCCGAGCACGGCGAGACCCTCGCCGCCGCCGGTCTGACCCCGAACGACGGTCTGGGCGGCATCCTCAAGGGCCTGGAGTCCCTGCCCGAGGGCGCCGCGATCAAGGCGTCCTTCGAGGCCGAGCTCGCCGAGGGCCCGGAGCTGGCCATGGTCGACTCCGACCGCGGCATCACCAACCTGCACGTGCCGTCCGACGTCATCGTGGACGCCTCCATGCCGGCCATGATCCGCACCTCCGGCCATATGTGGGGCCCGGACGGCGAGGAGCACGACACCCTCGCGGTGATCCCGGACAGCAGCTACGCCGGGGTCTACCAGGCCGTCATCGACGACTGCCGCGCCCACGGCGCCTTCGACCCGGCCACGATGGGCTCGGTGCCCAACGTCGGCCTGATGGCGCAGAAGGCCGAGGAGTACGGCAGCCACGACAAGACCTTCGAGATCCCCGCCACGGGCACCGTCCGCGTCCTCGACGAGGCGGGCAACGCGGTCATCGAGCAGGTCGTCGGCGCCGGTGACATCTTCCGGATGTGCCAGACCAAGGACGTGCCGATCCAGGACTGGGTCAAGCTGGCCGTCACCCGCGCCCGCGCCACCGGCGACCCGGCCGTCTTCTGGCTGGACGAGAACCGTGCGCACGACGCCAACCTCATCGAGAAGGTCAAGACGTACCTGCCCGAGCACGACACCGAGGGCCTGGACATCAGGATCCTCGGGCCGGTCGAGGCGACCAAGCTCTCCCTCGAGCGGATCCGCCGCGGCGAGAACACGATCTCGGTCACCGGCAACGTGCTGCGTGACTACCTGACCGACCTCTTCCCGATCCTGGAGCTGGGCACCAGCGCCAAGATGCTCTCGGTGGTCCCGCTGATCAACGGCGGCGGGCTGTTCGAGACCGGCGCGGGCGGCTCGGCCCCCAAGCACGTCCAGCAGCTGGTCAAGGAGAACTACCTGCGCTGGGACAGCCTGGGCGAGTTCCTGGCCCTCGCGGTCAGCTTCGAGCACCTCGCGCAGAAGACCGGCAACGCGCGGGCCCAGGTCCTCGCCGACACCCTCGACCGGGCGACCGGCACCTTCCTCGCCGAGAACAAGTCGCCCAGCCGTCGCGTCGGCGGTATCGACAACCGCGGCAGCCACTTCTACCTGGCCCTGTACTGGGCCCAGGAGCTGGCCAGGCAGACCGAGGACGCGGCCCTGGCCAAGGCGTTCGCCCCGCTCGCCGAGACGCTCGCCGCCAATGAGCAGACGATCGTCGGCGAGCTGCTCGCCGTCCAGGGCTCCCCGGCCGACATCGGCGGCTACTACCAGCCCGACCCGGCCAAGGCCACGGCCGTCATGCGCCCGTCCGCGACCTTCAACCAGGCCCTCGCCACCCTCGGCTGACACCCCTGGTGCGCGCACCACGGCGCCCCGGCCGGCACCGCCCGGCCGGGGCGTTTCCTTTGGCCCGTTATCGCATGGACCTTATTGCATAAAGCTACAAGCGACCGTATAGTCATGCCATCATCCGAGGGAGGAAACGACGGCGATGGCCATACGTGCTGCGGTGGCAGGAGCGAGCGGATACGCGGGCGGGGAGCTGCTGCGGCTGCTGCTCGCCCACCCCGAGGTCGAGATCGGCACCCTGACCGGCAACTCCAACGCCGGGCAGCCACTCGCCGGACTACAGCCCCATCTGCTCCCGCTCGCCGGACGAGTGCTGGAGCCCACCACCGCGGAGGCCCTGGCCGGGCATGACGTGGTCTTCCTGGCGCTGCCGCACGGGCAGTCCGCCGCCGTGGCCGAGCAGCTCGGCGACCAGGTCCTGGTCATCGACTGCGGCGCCGACTTCCGGCTGACGGACGCGGCGGACTGGGAGAGGTTCTACGGTTCGCCGCACGCCGGCACCTGGCCCTACGGCCTCCCCGAACTCCCCGGGGCCCGCGCCGCGCTGGAAGGGACCAGGCGCGTGGCGGTTCCCGGCTGCTACCCCACCGCCGTCTCTCTCGCCCTCTTCCCGGCGTACGCGGCCGGGCTGCTGGAGCCCGAGGCGGTGATCGTCGCCGCCTCCGGGACCTCGGGCGCGGGCAAGGCGCCCAAACCGCATCTGCTGGGCAGCGAGGTCATGGGTTCCATGAGCCCGTACGGCGTCGGCGGCGGCCACCGCCACACCCCCGAGATGATCCAGAACCTGTCCGCCGCCGCGGGGGAGCGGATCTCGGTCTCCTTCACCCCGACCCTCGCCCCGATGCCCCGCGGCATCCTCGCCACATGCAGCGCCAAGACCAGGCCCGGGGTGACCGGGGAGAGCCTGCGGGCCGTGTACGACAAGGCGCTGCGGGACGAGCCGTTCGTCACCCTCCTCCCCGAGGGCCAGTGGCCCTCCACCGCCGCCGTCCACGGATCCAACGCCGCGCTGCTCCAGGTCGCCCATGACGAGGCGGCCGGCCGCGCCATCGTGATCAGCGCCATCGACAACCTCACCAAGGGCACCGCCGGCGGCGCGGTGCAGAGCATGAACATCGCCCTCGGCCTCCCCGAGGAGCTGGGACTTTCCACGATCGGAGTCGCTCCATGAGCGTTACGGCAGCCCAGGGCTTCACGGCCTCCGGCGTCGCGGCAGGGATCAAGGAGAACGGCAACCCCGACCTCGCACTCGTCGTGAACACCGGCCCGAGCCTCGCCGCCGCGGCCGTCTTCACCTCCAACCGCGTCAAGGCCGCCCCCGTCCTGTGGTCCGAGCAGGTCCTCAAGGGGGGTCAGGTCTCGGCCGTCGTCCTCAACTCCGGTGGCGCCAACGCCTGCACCGGCCCGCTGGGCTTCCAGGACGCCCACGCCACCGCCGAGAAGACCGCGGAGGTCCTCGGCCACAGCGCGGGCGAGATCGCCATCGCCTCCACCGGGCTCATCGGCCTCCGGCTGCCCATGGACGCGGTGCTGTCCGGGGTCGGCAAGGCCGCCGAGGCGCTCTCCCCGCACGGAGGCGAGAAGGCCGCGATCGCCATCAAGACCACCGACACCGTCCACAAGACGGCCGTCGCGCAGAGCCCCGCCGGCTGGACCGTCGGCGGTATGGCCAAGGGCGCCGGGATGCTGGCCCCGGGCCTGGCCACCATGCTTGTCGTCCTCACCACCGACGCCGATGTGGACGGCCCCGGACTCGACACCGCGCTGCGCGCCGCCACCCGCACCACCTTCGACCGGATCGACTCCGACGGCTGCATGTCCACCAACGACATGGTGCTGCTGATGGCCTCCGGCGCCTCCGGTGTCGCGCCCGACGAGGCGGAGTTCGCCGAGGCGGTCCGCGAGGTCTGCGCCGATCTCGCCCGTCAGCTGATCGGGGACGCCGAGGGCGCCTCCAAGGACATCCGGATCGAGGTCGTGGGCGCGGCCACCGAGGACGACGCGGTGGAGGTGGGCCGCTCCATCGCCCGTAACAACCTCCTCAAGTGCGCCGTCCACGGCGAGGACCCCAACTGGGGCCGGGTGCTCTCCGCGATCGGCACCACCTCCGCCGCCTTCGAACCGGACCAGCTCAACGTCGCGATCAACGACGTCTGGGTGTGCAAGAACGGCTCGGTGGGCGAGGACCGCGAACTGGTCGACATGCGCTACCGCGAGGTCCGGATCACCGCCGACCTGGCCGCGGGCAGCGAGTCGGCGGTCATCTGGGCCAACGACCTGACGGCCGACTACGTCCACGAGAACAGCGCCTACTCGTCATGAGCCAACCGACCGCCCGTAAACACACCGCCCTGCCCAAGGCCCACATCCTCATCGAGGCGCTGCCCTGGCTGACCCGGCACCACGGCAAGACCGTGGTGATCAAATTCGGCGGCAACGCCATGGTCGACGACGAGCTGAAGGCCGCCTTCGCCCAGGACGTCGTCTTCCTGCGCCATGCGGGTCTGCGCCCGGTCGTGGTCCACGGCGGCGGCCCCCAGATCAGCGCACAGATGGACCGGCACGGTCTGGTGAGCGAGTTCAAGGCCGGGCTGCGGGTCACCACCGACGAGGCCATGGACGTCGTACGGATGGTGCTGGCCGGACAGGTCCAGCGCGAACTGGTCGGGCTGCTCAACCGGCACGGCCCGCTGGCCGTCGGCATGACCGGCGAGGACGCCCATCTGATGTCCGCCACCAAGCACTTCGCCGAGATCGACGGCGAGCGGGTGGACATCGGCCGGGTCGGCCGGATCACCGACCTCGACACCGGCGCGGTCCGGGCCCTGCTGGACGACGGCCGTATCCCGGTCGTCTCCTCCATCGCCCGCAGCGCCGATGATGGCCATGTCTACAACGTCAACGCCGACACGGCCGCTGCCGCCCTCGCCGTCGCGCTGGGCGCCGAGACGCTGATGGTGCTCACCGATGTCGAGGGCCTCTACGCCGACTGGCCCAGCAGCGACGAGGTGATCAGCAAGCTCACCGCGAGCCAGCTGGAGAAGCTGCTGCCGGATCTGGCCAGCGGCATGGTGCCGAAGATGGAGGGCTGTCTGTACGCCGTGCGCCACGGGGTCACCACCGCCCGTGTCCTCGACGGACGCGTACCGCACTCCATCCTGCTGGAGATCTTCACCGACGAGGGCATCGGCACGATGGTCCTGCCGGACGGGACCGTGATCGACGACAAGGGCAACCAGGGCGACAAGGGGGAGGACCAGTGAGCAACGCGGAGCTGAAGCGGCGCTGGGAGGGGGCGCTCATGGACAACTACGGCACCCCCCGCATCCCGCTCACCCACGGCGAGGGCACCAAGGTCTGGGACGCGGACGGCAAGGAGTACCTCGACTTCGTCGGCGGTATCGCGGTGAACTCCCTCGGCCATGCCCACCCCGCCGTCGTACGGGCCGTCTCCCACCAGGTCGCCACGCTCGGCCATGTCTCCAACCTCTTCGTCGCCGAGCCCCCGGTGGCGCTGGCCGAGCGGCTGCTCCAGCTCTTCGGCCGCTCCGGGCGCGTGTACTTCTCCAACTCCGGCGCGGAGGCGGTCGAGGCCGCCTTCAAGATCGGGCGGCGCACCGGGCGCACCCATATGGTGGCCACCACCGGCGGCTTCCACGGCCGCACCATGGGCGCGCTGGCGCTGACCGGCCAGCCCGGCAAGCAGGAGCCCTTCCGTCCGCTGCCCGGCGATGTGACCCATGTGCCGTACGGGGACGTGGCGGCGCTGCGCGCGGCCGTCACCACCGACACCGCCTTCGTGATCGTGGAGCCCATCCAGGGCGAGAACGGCGTGGTCGTGCCGCCGGCCGGCTATCTGGCGGCGGCGCGGGAGATCACCCGGGCCACCGGCACCCTGCTGGTGCTCGACGAGATCCAGACCGGGATCGGGCGGACCGGCCACTGGTTCGAGCACCAGGCGCAGGGCGTCGAGCCCGATGTCGTCACCCTCGCCAAGGGGCTCGGCGCCGGGCTGCCCATCGGCGCCACCATCGCCTTCGGACCCGCCGCCGAGCTGCTGACCCCCGGTCAGCACGGTTCCACCTTCGGCGGAAACCCCGTCGCCTGCGCCGCCGCTCTCGCCGTCCTGGACACGCTCGCCGCCGACGGCATCCTGGACCGGGTCAAGCGGGCGGGGGAGCGGCTGCGTAACGGAATCGAATCGCTCGACCACGCAGCGGTCGCCCGGGTCCGCGGCGCCGGGCTGCTGCTCGGTATCGTGCTCACAGAGTCCCTCGCGCCGCAGGTGCAGAAGGCGGCTCAGGACGCGGGACTCCTGGTGAACGCGGTCGCGCCGGATGTGGTCCGGCTCGCCCCGCCGCTCGTCATCACCGACGAGGAGGTGGAGACCTTCCTCCGGGAGCTGCCCGCCGTGCTGGACGCCGCATACGAGGGTGACGGGGAACGACGAGCCGGAGACTGACGACACCGATGACCGAGGCGCAGCACACCTCCGACGCGCAGGACGCCAACCACGGCGGACCGGCCGTGCCGCAGACCCGCACCGCACGCCACCGCCGGATCGTGGACATCCTGAACCGGCAGGCGGTCCGCTCCCAGAGCCAGCTCGCCAAGCTGCTCGCCGACGACGGGCTCACCGTCACCCAGGCGACGCTCTCCCGGGACCTGGACGAACTGGGCGCGGTGAAGATCCGCAACACCGGCGGTGAGCTGATCTACGCGGTGCCGAGCGAGGGCGGCGACCGCACGCCGCGCGCCCCGCTCGGCGAGTCGGCGAGCGAGGCGCGGATGGCCCGGCTGGCGGGTGAGCTGCTGATCTCGGCGGAGGCTTCGGCCAACCTCGTGGTGCTGCGCACTCCGCCGGGCGCCGCCCAGTTCCTCGCCTCGGCCATCGACTCGGCGGAGCTGCACGACATCCTCGGCACCATCGCGGGCGACGACACGCTCCTGTTGATCAGCCGCGAGCCGGAGGGGGGCCAGCCGCTCGCGGACCATCTGCTGCGGCTGGCCCAGAAGGAGCGCTAGGCGCTCCGCTGGATTCGCCGCGCCGTGGTGTCGGTCGTCCGCGGCGCCGTCGTGGCTGGTCGCGCCCCCGCGGCGGAGCCGCGGATCGACACGGCCTCGCGCCCCTTAGGGGCCGACTCGAAGCCTTTACCCGGCGCTCCGGCTCCGGGCTCGGTACGACATCCAGGCCGCCACCAGCGCTCCCGAGACGTTGTGCCAGACGGAGAACACGGCGGCCGGGAGCGCGGCCAGCGGGCTGAAGTGGGCGGCGGCCAGGGAGGCGGCGAGTCCGGAGTTCTGCATGCCGACCTCGAAGGCCATGGCGCGGCTGGCGGGCGCGCCCAGCCGGGCCACCTTTCCGGCCCCGTATCCCAGCGCCAGGCCGAGCCCGTTGTGGAGCACCACGGCGAGCAGCACCAGCGCCGCCGCCGACTTGATGGCGTCCGCGCTGGCGGCCACCACGACCGCGACGATCACGCCGATGGTGACGGCCGACAGCCAGGGCAGCAGCCCCAGCAGCCGGTGGATGAACCGCCCGGCCACCAGCCGGACCACCAGCCCGCCGACCACCGGCAGCAGGACGGTCTTGAGGATGTCGGTGACCATCGACCCCGCGTCCACCGGCAGGAACTCCCCGGCAAGCAGCAGCGTCAGCGGCGGGGTGACCAGCGGCGCGAGCACCGTGGAGACGGTGGCGACCGACACCGAGAGCGCCACATCGCCGCGCGCCAGATACGTCACCACATTCGAGGCCGTGCCGCTCGGCGCACAGCCGACCAGGATCACTCCGGCCGCCAACTGCGGTGAGAGCCCGAGGGCGTTGGCGATCAGCCATCCCAGCCCCGGCATGATCACATAGTGCGCGACCAGCCCGAGCGCCACCGCCCACGGCCGCTTGACCACACTGGAGAAGTCCCGCGGGGTCATGGTGAGCCCCATGCAGAACATGATCACGCCGAGCAGATAGGGCACATTCGGCGCCCAGCCGCTGAAGGTGCCGGGGGTGCCGAGGCCCGCCGCGCCCGCGGCGAGGACCAGGAGGGGGAAGACGGTGACGGCCCGCCGGGCCGCCCGGTCCGCGGAAGCGGCCTCCGGCGACGACGGGGGCGGCTGCCCCGCCGTCGTCGAGGAGTCGGCCGCTGAGCTCTTCGATTCGGATCGCACCGCGCGATGGAACGCTTCCGAAGGCCCTTTCCGCAACACCGTCTCGTTATGTGGTCACTACACCCACTATGTGGAACGGGAACTCAGGGGCGGCAGCGGAAGTGGAAGCCCCGGCAGCCCGTCGATGCTGCTGGCGATGTGCTCCTTCTTGTGGAAGTAGCGGTCCAGCGACTCGTCGTCCTCCCGCCGGAAGCGGGAGGCGTGCAGCGGGCGGTCCTCGCGGTAGTCCAGATACGGGACCGCGTAGCCGCAGGTGTCCCGGATCAGCTCGGCCGCCACCACGATGATCGCCCGTAGCCCGTGGTCGTCGACATCGATGTCCGGGAAGTGGGCCAGCAGCGTGGCGAAGCGCGGATCGTCGCGGAACACCGGCTCGCCCCGGCCGTGCACCCGCACGATGTTCGGCGGGCCGGTGAAGGCGCACCACATCAGGGTGATCCTGCCGTTCTCCCGCAGATGGGCGATGGTCTCCGCGTTGCTCCCCGCGAAGTCCAGGTAGGCCACGGTCAGTTCGTCGATCACGGCGAAGGAGCCGGCCAGCCCCTTCGGGGAGAGATTCACCGTGCCGTCCCCGGCCAGCGGGGCGGTGGCGGTGAAGAACATCTTCTGCTCTTCGATGAAGGTGCGGAGTCTGCCGTCGATGCGTTCGTACACCTTTCCCATGTGCCGCATTATCCCCGCGGGCGGTCGCCGGGGCGATGCCTCCGTGGGTGTACGGCCGCCAAGGCCCGGGGCCTTTCAGGCTCCGTGCGGTGAGTTCGACGAGCCTTGTTCTTCTCGCGGGGGAGCCTCCCAGGTGGCGGTGATGTCGCGGGCGACATCACGCAGGAGGCCGATGAGCATGTCGGCGAGTGGTGTGAGGCTGGCGTCGGCCTTGGTCACGGCGTAGAGCTGGCGGTAGGGCCTGGGGCGGGCCAGTTCGCGATGGGTGGTGCCAGGCGCATGGGTCAGGGCCAGGCGTGAGACCAGGGCCACCGCGATGCCGGTGCCGACGAGGGCCTGGGCGACGTCGTAGGACTCGGTCTCGAACCGCACGGTGGGGGTGAAGCCGGCCTCGCGGGCGGCGTCGTGGAACTGTTCGCGGGCGGCATGGCCGGCCAGGATGGAAACCCACGATTCCGCGCGCAGTTGTTCCAGGTGGAGTTCGGTGTCCGCGGGCTGCCCGGTGGCCAGTGGATGGTCATCGGGCAGAACCACGACCATCGGGTCCAACAGGAGTGAGTGAGCCCGTACGTGTGGGGGCGGCGTGAGCGGTGTGCCCCAGGACGCGACGATGGCCACGTCCAGGCGCCCCGCGCTGATCTCGTCCGCTCCGCGTCCGGACACCACGTCGATGACGGAGACGTCGGCGTCCGGATGGCGGTGTCGCAGAGCCGTCAGGGCCGGTGGCAGCAGGTGCAGGGCAGCCGCCTGGAACGTCCCGATCCGCAGCCGGAGCGAGAGGCGGCCGAGCAGTGCGGCCAGTTCCGCCTCGGCCCTGTCCGATGCCTCCTCCACGGTTCGGCCGTGGGAGGCGAGCAGCGCACCGGTCGCGGTGAGCGTCGCTCCGCGAGGACCGCGGATGACCAGGGGCACCTGCCAGTCGCGCTCGGCCTTGGCCACCTGCTGGGTGACCGCCGCGGGCGTGAGCCGGAGTGCGTGAGCCGCCGCCGTCAGGGAGCCGTGCCGCTCGATCAACGCGAGAAGCCGCAGCTGTGCCGGATCCACCACCATTCACCGATCCTAATGCTGCACCCTTCTCTTTTAACTTCTCTTAGGGGCGCGGGACAGGAAGCCTGGTGGCAGACCCATCGGCCGCGATCCCCGGAAGGGGTTCTTTCCCATGCCCACGCATGTGCCCGTTTTCATCGCCACCACCTTGCTGCTGGCGATGCTGCCAGGCGCGAGTCAAGCCCTGATGATCCGGCAGGTTCTGGAAGGCGGCCAACGTACGCTCCGAGGCACGCTCGCGGGCAATGCCAGCGGCTTCCTGCTGTGGTCCACGGCCGCCGCGGCCGGGCTGTCCGCCGTCCTGCCGGCCAGCCCCACCGCGTACGCGGTGCGCCGATGACGTACGCCATCGCACCGGACGGAACCCGTATCGCCTACCAGCTCCGGGGCCAGGGGGCGCCGCTGGTCCTGCTGGCGGGCCAGGCCAACAACCACCACTGGTGGGACGCGGTTCGCGGCGACTTCCATCCCGCTCGCGCCACCCTCACGCTCGACTACCGCGGCACCGGCGACAGCGACAAGCCCGACACCCCCTACAGCACCGGACTGTTCGCCCAGGACGTCATCGCCGTCCTCGACGAACTCGGCATCGACCGGGCCGATGTCTACGGCACGTCCATGGGCGGACGAGTGGCCCAGCACATCGCGGCCCGCCACCCGCGCCGGGTGAGCGCCCTGGTTCTCGGCTGCACCTCACCCGGCGGTCCGCACGCCGTCGAACGCGGCGACGACGTCCGCCGAGCCCTGACGCGACCTCAGCCCGGAGCCGCGCGACAGGCCCTGCTGGAGCTGATGTACACCCCTCGATGGCTCGCCTCCCACCCCGGCCCGCACCACACCCTCGGCGACCCTCGCATGCCCGCCCACGCCCGGCGCCACCACCTCGCGGCCAGCAGCCGGCACAACGCCTGGGACCTCCTGCCGGACATCGGCGCCCCCACCCTGGTCATCCACGGAAGCGACGACCTGCTCAACCCCACCGCCAACGCACCCCTGCTCGCCGACCGCATCCCCGGCGCCCGACTGCATCTGGTCCCCCATGGCCGGCACGCCTACTTCGAGGAGTGCCGCGCCCAGGCCAGTCCCCTCGTCCTGGACTTCCTCACCACCGCGCACAAGCCGTAGGAACCCGGCCCCGGGACGCCGGACGCCGCGGTCATACGCACAGGCCCGCCGCATAGCGGGCGAAGCCGCTGGTGTGCCAGGTGGAGCCGTCGGCGGTGATGACGAACGCCTCGGCGTCGGGGAGCCGGCCCAGCCAGGGGCGGGCGCGTTCGGCGCCCATGGCGCAGGCCGCGGTGGCCCAGGCGTCCGCGTCGGCCAGCCCGGCGGCGATCACGGTGACCGAGGCCAGGCCCTCCGCCGGGGGACGCCCGGTGTGCGGGTCCAGGATGTGGCAGCCCCGTTCGGCCGGGCCCGAGGTGGCCACGGCCAGTTCGCCGAGCGCCTCCACGACCGCCGCCAGTTCGCCCCGGCGCAGCGGATCGGCGATCCCCACCCGCCAGGGGCCGCCGTGCACCTGGACGTCGCCGCCGCCGTTCACACACACCGACCCGGCGCCCGACGAGACCAGCATCCGGGCGGCGCGCTCCACGGCCCAGCCCTTGACCAGGCCCGTCGGGTCGAGGCGGGCACCGGCGTAGCGTGCGGTGAACCAGCCGCCGCTGCGGTGCTCGGCGTCCTCGCACATCCGCAGTACGTCCCGGACCTCCGGATCGCACTGCGCGAGGGTCAGTTCACCGCGGCCCAGCCGGCTGATCTGGCTGTCCCGGCGGTAGGTGGAGAACAGTTCGTCCACCCGGTGCAGCCCCACCACGGCCCCGTCCAGCGCGGCCTGTACCCGGGGCCGGTCGGCGGCGGCGACCTCGCGGACGTCGAAGGAGAAGACCGTGCCCATGACGTGCTCGACATGGCGCAGCGGCTCGGGTTCGCAGCTCTCGTACGTCATCGGGCACCCGCCTTGTCGAGCGCGCTCTGCAAGGACTTGGCGTAGCCCTCGCTGGTGTAGGTGGCACCGGAGACCGTGTCCACCTTCGCCGCGGTCACCGCCTGCTGGTTGAGCTTCGGAACGGCGTCCTTGGCGATCTGCTCGCTCTGCGGTCCGGAGTTCGGCGTCTTGACCGCCTGCGCGGCGGTGATCTTCCCGCCGCTGACGGTGAGGCTCACCTGGACCGGGCCGTACTGCGTCTGCGCTACGTCCCCGGTGACCGTACGGGCGTCGCCCGCACCCGCCCCGGCCCCCGCGCCGCCCCCGCCCGGCGGTGCCGTGGCCGCGACCGGGGGCGCCTGCCCCGGCTGGTTCTGGGCGACGGTCTGACCGCCCCCCGAACCGGGCTGCTTCAGCGCGAGCAGCAGCACCACACCGGAGACGGTGGCGGCCGTTCCCACGACGATGCGGCGCAACGGATGCTTCCTCTTCATGGCTTCACCTCGGTCACAGCTCGAACAGCCGGGTCACGGCTGGGACGTGTCGGTCCTGGCGGGTACGTCTCGGTCACAGCTCGAAGGATTCGTGGTGGATCCGGCGATCCGGGACGCCCGCCTCGCGCAACGCCCCGTAGGCGTGCTCGGCCAGGCCCGGTGGGCCGCACAGATAGACGTCGTGTTCCTCGATATCGGGGAGCAGATGGCTCAGCCGCTCCGGGGTGATCTCCGGGCGGGCGCCGTCCGGGCCGTTCACCGCGTACAGCAGCCGGGCCCCGCGTTCGGTCGCGATCTGCTTCAGCTCGTCCCACAGCGCCAGGTCCTCGACGCTGCGGGCCCGGTACAGCAGGGTGAGGTCGCCGCCCTTGCCGGGCAGCGTCTCGAACAGCGCCCGGATCGGGGTGATCCCGGCCCCGCCCGCGATCATCAGCACCTTCCCGCGGCTGCGCCGCGCCGCGGTCATCGCCCCGTACGGCCCTTCCGCCCACACCCGCGTCCCCGGCTTCAGCGAGGCCAGCCCGGTGCTGTGGCCGCCCACCGCCTTCACCGTGATCCGCAGCAGCTCCGGCCGGGGCGGCGCGGAGAGCGAATAGGGATGGGAGCCCCAGCGCATGCCCGGGGCCAGGAACCGCCATCGGAAGAACTGCCCGGCCTGTGCGCCGATCCGGTGCAGCCTGCGCCCCTTGATCAGCACCGACACCACCCCGGGCGCCTCCGGGACGACGGCCGCCACCCGCATCCGGTGCCGCAGGTTGAGCCGCAGCGGCACCAGCAGCCGGTACCACACCACCAGCGCGGTGACCGTGCCGTACAGCGCGTACCAGGCGGTCTCCGCGGTCTTGTTCCCGACGAACTCCGCGCCGGTCGCCAGCTGGTGCCAGAAGGTCAGGAAGACCGCCAGATAGGTGAACAGATGCAGGTAGTACCACACCTCGTACGGCATCCGGCGGCGTGCCGCCCCCGCCGAGATCAGCCCGATCACCACCAGCATCGCGGTGCCGACCGTCGCCTTGATCATGTCCGGGTAGTCCATGACCACGGTCACCGACTGGTCGACGAGACCGGTGCCCGCCTGCTCCGCGTAGCCCGCGATGATCAGCCCGACATGCGCCACGATCAGGCACAGCGCGTACCGCCCGCTCATCGCGTGCCACCGGGCCACCCGGTCCGACCCCACCCGCCGCTCCAGCGCCGGGACGCGCGCCATCTGGAGCACGACGAGGGCGAGCACATAGCCGCCGAGCAGCCCGCTGAGCCGCCCGGCGTGGGTGAGCCACTCCGCGGTGCCCTCGACGTTCGGGGTGTTGTGCCACCACAGCGACAGCACCGCCGCCGCACCTGCCAGGCTGAGCAGGATCAACGGCACGGCGGGCGAACGGCGAGGCTGGATGCGGCGCATGGCCTGCCGCCGCCCGGCCCGGCTGTTCAGTAGCGTCGTCACTGCCTGTCCCCTTCCCTTGGGCTCCGGCACAGGGGAATACGGCTGGAAGAGGACGATGACTCAAAGGCCGCCGGGATTCACGGGTTCGGGTTTCGGCCCGCCCTTCGCGGGTGGTACGTCAGCGCCGGTGGCGGCCGGTGGGCAGCAGCAGTTCGCTCACCACCGGCAGATGGTCGGACGCCTCCGGGTCCGCCGTGAACACCTGGGCGGTGAGCGGGCGGACGTCCCGGGAGGGGAGCAGGAAGTCGATACGGGCGTGCGGGTTGACGGAGTCGTAGGTGAAGCCGTCGCCGGTGCCGACCAGCGGCCACACATCGTCGAGCGCCCCGGTCAGGATCCGGATCTCCGGGGTCTCGGCCGTGGCGTTCAGATCACCGACCAGGATGGTGCGTTCGGGGGCGGACCCGAGGAGTTCCACGATCCGGGCGGACTGCCGCTCGCGCTCCTGGCCGTCGTTGTGCTGGAGATGCGTCACCGCGAAGTCGGCGCACGTGCCGCGCACGCCCAGCGTGGCCCGGAGCAGTCCGCGCTGCTCATGGCCGGGGACGAGCGGCAGGTGGGTGTTGCTCCACGACCGGATCGGCCACCGGGAGAGCACCGCGGTGCCGTACTGGCGGCGCGGCCGGCCGGGCTCCTCCGGGTCCAAGTCGAGGTTGGCGCCGAAGGCGTGATGCATGCCCAGCCGCTCGCCCAGCCAGGCGGGCTGGTCGACGAAGCCGCTGCGCTTCCAGTACCGGTCGACCTCCTGCAAGCCGACGGCGTCCACCCGCATGGACTCGATCACCCGGGCGACCCGCTCCAGGTCCAGTACGTCGGCGGGGCTCGCGCCATGGTGGATGTTGAACGTGGCCACGCGCAGGGACCGCGGCCCCGGGGCGGCGGCCGCCACCCCGGACATCCCGGCGGCGGCGGTGGCGCCGAGGCCGACCGCCGCGGCGAGGAATCGGCGCCGGCTGGAGGCAGTGTTCAGCTGATTCATGGCGGTCAGCGTGCGTTCCGGTTCCGAACGCGGTCCCACGCCGCCATGAACGGCCCCGGGCGGGCGGGAGTCGTCTCGTACGGAGGACGCGCGGCCACACCGCGATCTATATGTCACCGATGGTGGAACTTGATCGGATAGGACACCGTCGAGCGCGGTTCGGGCTGCTTCTTGTCGCCCTTCCCGCTCTTGCTGCCCTTACCGTCGTCCTTCTGGAAGTGGACGGGGTACCGGTCCGACTGACGCGGATTCGGCGACTTGCCGTCGCGGGTGTTGCCGTCACCATGGTTGTTGATCCACAGAACTCCGGCCACGATCACGCCGAGCACGATCATCTGCTTCTTCTGCACGGGCCCCGACTCCCCCTCGGTCCGCAACTGCGCTCCCCGCCGCAGCCATGGTCTCTCACCCGGTGGCCGAATGGGGAGAGTGCCAACGCGTGGTGAAGGCGCCCGCCTCGCTTTGACGAATCATGCAGAGCAATGCATACTCATGCAGAGAAGCGTATGGATCGTAAGGAGGCACCCGTGACCGAGCGCGTCGTACTCGCCTACTCCGGCGGACTGGACACGTCCGTCGCCATCGGCTGGATCGCCGAGGAGACGGGTGCCGAGGTCATCGCCGTCGCCGTGGACGTCGGCCAGGGCGGCGAGGACCTGGACGTCATCCGCAAGCGCGCGCTCGCCTGCGGGGCGGTCGAGGCGGAGGTCGCGGACGCCAAGGACGAGTTCGCCGAGGAGTACTGCCTTCCGGCGATCAAGGCCAACGCGCTGTACATGGACCGCTACCCGCTGGTCTCCGCGCTGTCCCGGCCGACCATCGTCAAGCACCTGGTGGCCGCCGCCCGCAAGCACGGCGCCGGGACCGTCGCCCACGGCTGCACCGGCAAGGGGAACGACCAGGTGCGGTTCGAGGCCGGAATCTCCTCCCTCGCACCCGATCTGACCTGCATCGCGCCGGTCCGGGACTACGCCATGACCCGGGACCGGGCGATCGCCTTCTGCGAGGCCAAGGGCCTGCCGATCGCGACCACCAGGAAGTCCCCGTACTCGATCGACCAGAACGTCTTCGGGCGGGCCGTGGAGACCGGCTTCCTGGAGGACATCTGGAACGCGCCGATCGAGGACGTCTACGAGTACACCGCGGACCCGGCCACCCCGCGCGAGGCCGACGAGGTGATCATCACCTTCGACAAGGGCGTCCCGGTCGCGATCGACGGCGAGCCGGTCACCGTGCTCCAGGCCGTCCAGCGGCTCAACGAGCGGGCGGGCGCCCAGGGCGTCGGCCGGATCGACATGGTCGAGGACCGGCTGGTGGGGATCAAGTCGCGGGAGGTCTACGAGGCGCCCGGCGCCATCGCGCTGATCACCGCCCACCAGGAGCTGGAGGCCGTCACCGTCGAGCGCGAGCTGGCCCGCTACAAGCGGCAGGTCGAGCAGCGCTGGGGCGAGCTGGTCTACGACGGTCTGTGGTTCTCGCCGCTCAAGCGCGCCCTGGACGGCTTCATCGCCGAGGCGAACGAGCAGGTGTCCGGTGAGATCCGGATGACCCTGCACGGCGGCCGGGCCGTCGTCACCGGACGGAAGTCCCAGGCGTCGCTCTACGACTTCAACCTGGCGACCTACGACACCGGCGACACCTTCGACCAGTCGCTGTCCAAGGGCTTCATCGAGATCTTCGGGATGTCGAGCAAGATCGCCGCGAAGCGGGATCTGCGGCAGTAGCCTGCCTAGCAGCGTCAAGCCCGCGTACCCGACGTACGCGACGCATCGAAGCCGCCTCCCCGCCCCGCGGCGGGGAGGCGGTCGCACACCCACAGCAGCATGAGGAGCAACAGCGTGAGCAACGGCAACAGCGGTGACGTCCGGCTCTGGGGCGGCCGCTTCGCCGACGGCCCGTCCGAGGCACTGGAGAAGCTCAGCGCCTCCGTGCACTTCGACTGGCGCCTGGCGCCGTACGACATCGCCGGATCCCGCGCCCACGCCCGGGCGCTGCACACGGCGGGGCTGCTCACCGCCGATGAGCTGGAGCGGATGCTGGCGGGCCTGGACCGGCTGGAGGCCGATGTCGCCTCCGGTGACTTCACCGGCACCATCGCCGACGAGGACGTCCACACCGCCCTGGAGCGCGGTCTGCTGGAGCGGCTGGGCCCTGACCTCGGCGGCAAGCTGCGGGCCGGACGGTCCCGCAACGACCAGATCGCCACCCTCTTCCGGATGTATCTGCGCGACCACGCCCGGATCATCGGCGGGCTGATCGCCGACCTCCAGCAGGCCCTGGTGGGGCTCGCCGAGGCGCACCCCGACGTGGCCATGCCCGGCCGTACGCACCTCCAGCACGCCCAGCCGGTGCTCTTCGCGCACCATGTCCTCGCCCATGTCCAGGCGCTGTCGCGGGACGCGGAGCGGCTGCGGCAGTGGGACGAGCGCACCGCCGTCTCGCCGTACGGCTCGGGCGCGCTGGCCGGGTCCTCGCTGGGACTCGACCCGCGGGCGGTCGCGGCCGACCTCGGCTTCGAGCGGGGCTCGTCCGCCAACTCGCTCGACGGCACCGCCTCCCGTGACTTCGTCGCCGAGTTCGCGTTCATCACCGCGATGATCGGCGTCGATCTGTCGCGCGTCGCGGAGGAGATCATCATCTGGAACACGAAGGAGTTCTCCTTCGTGACCCTTCACGACGCCTTCTCCACCGGCTCTTCGATCATGCCGCAGAAGAAGAACCCGGACATCGCGGAGCTCGCGCGCGGCAAGTCCGGCCGGCTGATCGGCAACCTCACCGGGCTGCTGGCCACCCTCAAGGCCCTGCCGCTCGCGTACAACCGGGACCTCCAGGAGGACAAGGAGCCGGTCTTCGACTCCTGCGATCAGCTGGAGGTGCTGCTCCCGGCCTTCACCGGGATGATGGCCACGCTGACCGTCAACCGCGAGCGCATGGAGGAGCTGGCCCCGGCCGGGTTCTCGCTGGCCACCGACATCGCCGAATGGCTGGTGCGGCAGGGGGTGCCGTTCCGGGTGGCGCACGAGGTCGCGGGGGAATGCGTCAAGGAGTGCGAGCGGACGGGCATCGAGCTCGATCAGCTCACCGATGAGCAGTTCGCCAAGATCTCGCCGCATCTGACGCCCGAGGTGCGCGGCGTCCTCAACGTGCCGGGCGCGCTGGCCGCGCGCGGCGGCCGCGGCGGCACCGCCCCGGTGGCGGTGCGGGCCCAGCTCGTGGAGGTCAAGGAGGACCTGGCCGCGCAGTACGAGTGGGCGGGCGCCAAGCGCTGACGGCGAGCGAGCGAAGCCGATAGCGGCGGACCGAAGCCGATAGCCGCAGATCGAAGCTCACGGCCACAGAGCGGAGCTCGGCGACAGACCGAGGCTCACGGCGACAGACCGAAAGGGAGAGGTGGGGACACGGAGCATGGGTGTCGAACGGCTCACGGAGATCGCGACCCCCGGGTCGGGGGCGGCCCGGATCGGCCTCGGCCTGGCCGCGGTCGGCCGCCCCGCCTATATCAACCTCGGCCGGGACCGGGACCTCCCGGCCGAGCGCCCGGTCGGGCTGATGCGGCGGCGCAGCCAAGAGCTGCTGGACGCCGCGTACGCCGCCGGGGTGCGCTATCTGGACGCGGCGCGCTCCTACGGCCGGGCCGAGGAGTTCCTCGCCGGCTGGCTGCGCGACCGCCCGGACGCCGCGCGGGACGTGGTGGTCGGCTCCAAGTGGGGCTATACGTATGTCGCCGACTGGCGTACGGACGCCGAGACGCATGAGGTCAAGGACCATGGCGTCGCGACCTTCGAGCGTCAGCGCGCGCTGACCGACGCACTGCTCGGCGACCGGCTGGACCTCTACCAGATCCACTCGGTGACCCCCGACAGCCCCGCCCTCACCGACCGCGATCTGCATACGCGGCTGGCGGCGCTCGCCGCGGAGGGCGTGACGGTCGGCATCTCCACCAGCGGGCCGCACCAGGCCGACGCGATCCGCGCCGCGCTGGCCGTGGAGGTCGACGGCCGACCGCTGTTCCGTACCGTCCAGTCCACCTACAACCTGCTGGAGCCCTCGGCCGGGGCGGCGCTGGCCGAGGCCCATGCGGCGGGCCTGGCGGTCATCGTGAAGGAAGCCGTGGCCAACGGCCGGCTCACCGAGGCGGCCGAGGAGCTTCCGGAAGCCCTGCGCCAGGTGGCCGAGGAGCTGGGCGCCACCCCGGACGCCGTCGCGCTGGCCGCGGTCCTGCACCGCCCCTGGGTGACCGTTGTCCTCTCCGGCGCCGCCACGACGGCCCAGCTGCGGTCCAACCTGGCCGCCGCGGATCTCCGCCTGGACGAGCCGCGGCTGGCCCGGCTGGAGCGGCTGGCCGAGACCCCGCAGACCTACTGGCACCACCGCTCGGAGCTGCCCTGGGCCTGACGCTTCCTGGCCGGGACCCGCGCGCCCGGCCAAGCGCTCCGCTGGAAGGGCCCGAGACGCCGTCGACGTCTGCGGCGCCGTCGCGCGGCCCGCCGCGGGCGCCAAGCCCCGCCGGACACCCGCTACAGCGCGCCCAGGAACGTACGGACCGCGCGGGCGTACGGCCGGGGCGCGTCGTCGTGTATCCAGTGACCGCATCCGGCGAATTCGCGGAGCCTGGTGTTGGGGCGGCGGGTGGCCATCTCATGGGCGTGGCCCGGCGGCAGCAGCGAGCTGTGCTCGCCGCGCATCAGCAGCGCGGGACAGGACGAGCCCAGCCAGTCGTCCCAGAAGTCACCGCACATGGCCTGCTGGGACGCCATCATGTGGCTGGGCTCGAACAGCAGCCGCCAGCCGCCCGTTTGGGGGTCCGGCTCGGCGCTGTCGAGGAAGTACGAGGCGTCCGCGATGCCCCGGGACTCGATGGCGGCGCGCAGCTTCTCCCGGTCCACGGCCCAGGTCGGCCATCCGGAGACATCGAGCACCGGATGGCTGACCACCGGACGGTCCGTCACCGCGCCGATGTCCTCCACCACGAGCGCGCTCACCAGATCCGGATGGCGGGCGGCCAGGGCGTATCCGCCGACCGCACCGGTGGAGTGGGCGACGACCGGGACCGGGCCCAGCCGCAGCTCCCGCAGCAGCGCGGCGGCGTCGGCCACATACTCGTCCAGGGTGAAGGGGCCACCGCCACCGGTCAGCCCGTGCCCCCGCTGATCGAGGGCGATCACCCGCCGTTCGGGGGCGAGGGCGGCGGCCAGGGGCGCGTACATCCTGCCCCGGCCGAAGTGGCCGTGCAGGGCCAGCACCGGTTCGCCCGGTCCGCCGAAGTCGGTCAGGGCGAACCGGCGCCCGCGCAGTGTCACGAAGTCGGGGGAGGGCACGGTCATCGTGGTCACCCGCCGCACCATAGTGGCCGGGCCCGATGGTGACCAGCGGGTAGCGGAATCGGATCTTCCGCCACGTTGCCGACGCATGGCGTTGGACGAAGCGTCAACTCACCGCAAGGCGAGGTGGGGGCTATATCCGAACATATGGCACCCAGCCGCTCGTTCATGCGACATAGTCCCGGCGGTTCGCCGGAACGAAATCGCCGCGGAACGAGCACAACACGACAAGGGCCCGCAGCGCCCCGACACGGAACTGTCGCGCCCCGACACGGAACCGCGGCGGTCCGGACACCGGACCGCCGCGGTTCGCCCGGATCATCAGGCGTCAGCCGTCACGCGGCCGACTTCGCCTTCGTGGCGTAGATGTCCACGTACTCCTGCCCCGACAGCCGCATGACCTCGCTCATCACCTCGTCGGTGACGGCCCGCAGCACATAGCGGTCGCGGTCCATGCCCTCGTAGCGGGTGAACTCCAGCGGTTCGCCGAAGCGGACCCCCACCCGGCCCGGCCGCGGCAGCCCCTTGCCGCCCGGCTGGATCCGGTCGGTCCCGATCATCGCGAACGGCACCACGGGCGCGCCGGTCATCAGCGCGAGCCGGGCGATACCGGTGCGGCCGCGGTAGAGACGGCCGTCGGGGGAGCGGGTGCCCTCGGGGTAGATGCCGAAGACCTTGCCCTCCTCCAGCACCCGGCGGCCCGTCATCAGCGCCGCGACGCCGCCGCGTCCGCCGTCCCGGTCCACCGGGATCATGCCGACACCGGTGAAGAACCAGGCCATCAGCCGGCCCTTGAAGCCCTTGCCCGTGACGTACTCGTCCTTGCCGATGAAGAAGACCTGACGGTCACAGACCAGCGGCAGGATCATCGAGTCGATGAAGGTGAGGTGGTTCCCGGCGAGGATCACCGGACCCGAGCCCGGGATGCCCTCGGCCCCCTCGACCCGTGGGCGGAACATCAGGCGCATCAGCGGACCGAGTGTTGCCTTCAGAAACGCGAATCGGGACACGGGCCCTCCGGTCGGGGTCAAGGTCTGGGACGCACCGTCGTACGGTCCGTCAACCTCGTACCGCACCGGAGCGCCGATGAGGACGATACTCGCCGGTCGCACCCCGGCGCACACCAGGTTCACCCACCTGATACGCAGTGTTGACCCGCGTTCCCCACGCGTTTCGCCCGACGTCTCCCGTAGGAAAGCCGGTCCCGCCTACCATCAGCCAGTCTTCTGACCGGAATTGACAGGTGTCGAACACCACATCAAGGAGTGCTGATGGAGCGGGAGCAACAGCCCGGACGGCGCACCCTGCTGGGGGCCGCGGCCCTCGGTGCGGGAGCGATGGCGCTGAGCGGCGCGGGCACGGCGACGGCCGCGGGCACGCAGACGGCGCCGGGTGCGGCGACCGCCGCGGGGGCGTCCGGCCGGGGCCATGAGCTGCCGGTTCCCACCGTCATCGGCCACCGCGGCGCCAGCGGTTACCGGCCCGAGCACACATTCGGCTCGTACCAGCTCGCCCTGGACATGGGCGCGGACATCATCGAGCAGGACCTGGTCCCCACCAAGGACGGCCATCTGGTCTGCCGCCACGAGAACGACATCACGGCCACCACGGACGTCTCCGCGCACCCGGAGTTCGCCGACCGCAAGACCACCAAGACGGTCGACGGCACCAAGCTGACCGGCTGGTTCACCGAGGACTTCACACTCGCCGAGCTGAAGACGCTGCGCGCCAAGGAGCGCATCCCGGGCAACCGCCAGCGCAACACCCTCTACGACGGCCGCTGGGAGGTGCCCACCTTCGAAGAGGTGCTCCAGTGGGCCGACCGCGAGGGCCGCAGGCGGGGCCGCCGCGTCTGGCTGTACGTGGAGACCAAGCACCCCACCTACTTCCGCAAGCTGGGCCTCGGCCTCGAGGAGCCGCTGGCCAAGCTGCTGCGCCGGTACGGCCGCCACAAGAAGGACGCGGCGCTGTTCCTCCAGTCCTTCGAGCCGAGCAGCATCCAGCGGCTGCGCAAGCTGGTCGACACCCCGGGGGTCGTGCTGCTGTCCACCGTCGACAGCCGGCCCTGGGACTTCGTCGAGGCGAACGACCCGCGCACGGTCGGGGACCTGGTCAAGCCCGAGGGGCTCAAGTGGATCGCGAGCTATGCCCAGGGCATCGGCCCCGATCTGTCGGTCATCATCCCGCGCACGGCGGACGGCAAGCTGGGCACGCCGACCAGTGTGGTGAAGGACGCGCACGCGGCGGGGCTGATCCTGCACCCGTACACCATGCGCAACGAGAACACCTTCCTCCCGGCCGACTTCCGGCGCGGCACCGACCCCAATGCCTACGGTGACGCTTTCGGAGCGTTCAAGGCATACTTCGCGACCGGAATCGACGGAATCTTTTCCGACAACGCGGACACCGCGCTGCTCGCGGCGGCGGACTTCCGCAAGTGATCCGCGCGTAGGCGAGGGACGGAGGGGCCACGCGTCAAGGCGCGGCCCCTCCGTTGCCCCGGTCGGGTGAGACCTCGGTCACCGGGCAACCGCCCCACGACCGGGGCACGTCCCGCCCGGCATGGACTTTGTGAAGCAGCTCGGCCCGCTGCTGGCCGCCGAGGCGGCGGCCGAGGCACACGGCGTCGGCGTGGAGCCCGCCGAACTCGAACAGGCCGTCTGGTTACGGCTGCTGGAACGCACCCGTGACACCGGACCGCCGCCCCACCCCGCCCGCTGGCTGCGCTGGGCCGTACGGGCCGAGGTGCGCGGGGCAAGGCGCCGGGCGCGCCGCGAGGTGCCGTACGACCCGGTGGCCGGCGGCCCGCCCAGCGGGCCCGAGCCCCGTCCGGCCGAACACGCCGTACTGGCCGCGGAGACCCGCCGGACGCTGCGCGCGGCGGTGCGCCGGCTGCCCGGTCGCTGCCCCGCGCTGCTCACGGCGATGCTCTCCCGCTCCGACCCGACGTACCGCGAGATCGCCGGTCAGTTGGGAATGTCACAGGGGAGTCTGGGCCCGGTACGTTCCCGATGTCTGGGTTGCCTGCGCAGAATGCTCACGGCGGAGGTTGCGGCTCCTGAACCGTGGGGAAAGGAGCGATAGACAACCGGCGCCTCGGAGGCGGACGCCGACCACGCGGCGCCTCCACCCAGGCCATGAACCCCCGGTCGCACTCCTACCCTCACCGCGACCGGTGGACTGACGACAAAGGGGAGGCATGCGCACATGGGCATGAGCGTGACCATCTCCGCGGCGACCGCGGACGACGCCGAGCAGATCCTGAAGTTGCAGTATCTGTGCTACCAGGGCGAGGCGGAGCTCTACGGCGACTATTCGATCGAACCGCTGACGCAGTCGCTCGACGACCTGCGCGCCGAACTGAGCGAGGGCTGCGTGCTCGTCGCCCGGCTCGGCGAGGAGGTCGTCGGCTCGGTCCGCGGGATCGTCGACGAGAAGGGGACCGCCGCCATCGGCAAGCTGATCGTCCATCCCCGGATGCAGCGCCATGGCCTGGGCGGACGGCTGCTCGCCGCGATCGAGGGGCGGCTGACCGAGGACCGGGCCGCCAAGCGGTACCGCCTGTTCACCGGCCACCGCAGCGAGGGCAATCTGCGGCTGTACCGCCGCTACGGCTACGCCCAGGTGGGCACCGAGGAGGTCAACCGCCGGCTGAGCCTGGTGACGCTGGAGAAGGACGCCTCCGTCACCGCGTACGCCGCCAGCGCCTGACGGGCCCGGGGGCCCGGGCCCGCCGGGGCGTCTGACACGCACCCGGGCCCGGGCCCGCCGTCGGTCAGAGCCTGTGTCATATCCCCGGTCGGATCAGCGTGCGTGCCAGGCGTCGCACGCCCGGCCGGGGACATGACACAGCTCTCAGCCCCGGCGGGCCTTGCGGAGCCACATCAGGCCGGTGACCGGCAGGAAGATCGGGATGAACAGATAGCCCATCCCGTAGTCGGACCACACCGTCTGGTCGGGGAAGGCCGAGGGGTCGGCCAGGGTCCAGGTGCCCACGGTCAGCACTCCCACCAGCTCCGCCGCACAGCAGACGAACGCCGCCTTGCGCGCGCCCTCGCCGCCGCGCACCAGCGAGACCGTGATGAACGCGTACACCGCGGCGGAGACCGCCGAGAGGATGTACGCGAGCGGGGCCTCCTGGTACTGGGCGATCAGCTGGTAGATCGAGCGGGACGCGGCGGCCACGGTGAAGACCCCGTAGACCATCACCAGCAGCCGCCCGGGGCCCTGGCCGAGCCCGGTGCGCGCGGCGGACTCCGGCTTCCCGGCCGCGGCCGATCCCGGCTTCCCGGCCGCCGGGTCCCCGGCCACCGACGCCTCCTGTGATTCAGCCACCGACGCCTCCCCAGATGTCGTACAGCCGCACTTCGAGCACGGCCAGCACCACGGCCGCCGCGGAGACCGTCGCCGACCCCCAGCGGGTCCGCTCCGCGAGCGACATGAACCCCGCTATCGGCACCGCGAGCGCCGAGCCGATGAGATACGCCACGAAGATGGCCACACCCTGCTCGGGGTCGGCACCGCCCGCCAGCCGCACCACCCCTATGACCAGCTGCACGACCGCCAGCAGGGCCACCAGGGCCATGCCGATGAAGTGCCAGTCCTTGGTCGGCTGGTCCCGGTAGGCGGCGAAGCCGCACCATGCGGCGAGGAGCAGCGCGGTCGCACCGAGCGCGACCGTCAGCGCGTCGATCAACACGACCTCCGCGCGGTGCGGCGGCGCACCCGACGGCGGCGCACACAGGGAGTGACAAGCATGGAACGAGGGTAATCGGCCCCGCCGACAGCGCCTCGCT
Organism: Streptomyces malaysiensis subsp. malaysiensis; assembly: GCF_040653035.1. Lineage (NCBI taxonomy): Bacteria > Bacillati > Actinomycetota > Actinomycetes > Kitasatosporales > Streptomycetaceae > Streptomyces > Streptomyces malaysiensis. The sequence goes on along the minus strand of NZ_JBEZNG010000016.1, from coordinate 159,805 downwards.
CGGCCCCGCGCCCACGGGCGTCCGCCGCCCCCACGTACGCTGCGGCTCATGAAGATCTCCGCTGACGCGCTGTTGTTCGACAACGACGGAACCCTCGTCTCGTCCCTGGACTCGGTCCGGCGCTGCTGGACCCGCTGGGCCGGGGAGTTCGGGATCGCGCCGGAGGACTTCGCACGGGTCGAGCTGCACGGCCGCCCGGCCGACGACATCATCGCCGATCTGCTGCCCGCCGACCGCGCCCCGCGGGCCCGGGCGCGCATCGACGAGCTGGAGCTGGAGGACGTACCGGGCGGGGTGAAGCTGCTCCCGGGCACCGCCGAGCTGCTGGCGGCGCTGCCCGCCGCGCGCTGGGCCGTGGTCACCTCCGCCAACGGCCCGCTGGCCGAGGCCCGCCTCGCCGAGGTCGGGATACGCCCCGGGACGCTGATCAGCGCCGATGACATCACCCGCGGCAAGCCCGACCCCGAGCCGTTCCTGCTGGCCGCCGAGCGGCTCGGAGTCGACCCGGCGCGCTGTGTGGTCTTCGAGGACGCCCCGGCCGGGCTCGCGTCGGGCCGCGCGGCCGGGATGCGGACCGTGGCATTGGCCACAACGACGAGCCGCGAGGAGCTGGTCGCCGACATCGTGGTCGAGGACCTCTCGGCCGTGTCCGTACAGGTCTCCGACGGGGGAGTGGAGATCACCTGCCGGGTCTGAACCGGTTGCCGTACACCTCGCCACTGTCCACGGACCGGTCAAGGGCGTCCGCTATACGGACGCTCTTGATGGGCCCGCACTGGTGTCTGCTTTACTTGCGCCCATGACCACGACGAGCTGCCGCATCCTTGCGACCGAGGCGATTCCCGCGCCCGGTGCTCGTTGTCGGTGTCGAATGTGTGACTGCTGAGGGCCCCCGCACGAGCCTCGCGCCCCGAAGCGAGACCCGCTGAGGCGGATCCGTGCGCCAGCGCGCCGGACCGCGCCGCCCCGCGTCACCGGAACCCGAAACGCGCCCACACACCGCGCATGCCCTCGGGTCCGCCCTGCCGCGTTCCGCAATGAACGAGCCGTGCCCGGCGGCACAACCCGCCGTGCACTCAACAGTGACGGAAACCCTGTGATCACCACCACGGACCTGACCAAGGTCTACCGCTCACGAGGCCGCGAGGTCACCGCCCTCGACGGCGTCGATCTGCATGTCCGCGAGGGTGAGGTGTACGGCGTCGTCGGCCAGAGCGGCGCCGGGAAGTCCACCCTCATCCGCTGCGTCAACCTCCTGGAGCGCCCCACCTCCGGCACGGTCACCGTGGCCGGCCAGGACCTCACCGCGCTCGCCGGGCGTGGGCAGGGGGCCGGCTCCGCGCTGCGCCGGGCCCGCAGCCGCATCGGCATGGTGTTCCAGCACTTCAACCTGCTCTCCTCGCGCACCGTACGGGACAACGTCGAACTGCCCCTGGAGATCCTCGGTGTCTCCGGCAAGGAGCGCACCCGCAAGGCCCTGGAGCTGCTGGAGCTGGTGGGCCTCGGCGACAAGGCGAAGGCGTACCCCGCGCAACTCTCCGGCGGCCAGAAGCAGCGCGTCGGCATCGCCCGCGCGCTCGCCGGCGACCCCAAGGTGCTGCTCTCGGACGAGGCGACCTCCGCGCTGGACCCCGAGACCACCCGCTCGATCCTCCAGCTGCTGCGCGACCTCAATGAGCAACTGGGCCTGACCGTGCTGCTCATCACGCACGAGATGGACGTCGTCAAGAGGATCTGCGACTCGGCCGCGCTGATGCGCGACGGGCGGATCGTGGAGTCCGGCAAGGTCACCGAGCTGCTGGCCACCCCCGGCTCCGAACTGGCTCAGGAGCTCTTCCCGGTCGGCGGGGTGCCCTCGGGCGAGGACCGCACGGTCGTGGACGTCACCTTCCAGGGCGAGGCGGCCACCAAGCCGGTCATCTCCCAGCTGTCCCGTACGTACAACATCGACATCTCGATCCTGGGCGCCGCGATGGACACCGTCGGCGGCCACCAGGTCGGCCGGATGCGGATCGAACTGCCCGGCCGGTTCGAGGAGAACGTCGTCCCGATCGGCTTCCTGCGGGAGCAGGGCCTCCAGGTCGATGTGGCGGCCATCGCCGACGGCCCGCGCGCGAACCCGACCCCGCTGCTCAAGGAGGGCGCCAAGTGACCTGGTCCGAGATGGAGCCCCTGCTGGAGCAGGCATGTTGGGACACCCTCTACATGGTCGGCTGGTCGGCGCTGATCGCCGTCGTCGGCGGACTGCCGCTCGGTGTGCTGCTGGTCCTCACCGACCGCGGCGGAGTGCTCCAGAACGTCGTGGTGAACAAGGTCCTCGGGCAGATCGTCAACATCGCCCGCTCCATGCCGTTCATCATCCTGATGGTGGCCCTGATCTCCTTCACCCGCGCCATCGTGGGCACCACCATCGGCCCCGAGGCCGCGATCGTGCCCCTGGCCATCGGCGCCATCCCCTTCTACGCCCGGCTCGTGGAGACCTCGGTGCGCGAGGTGGACGGCGGGCTGGTGGAGGCCGTGCAGTCGATGGGCGGCTCCACCTGGACCGTCGTCCGCAAGGTGCTGCTGCCCGAGTCGCTGCCCGCGCTGATCTCCAGCGCGACCACCACGGTCGTCGCGCTCATCGGCTACTCCGCGATGGCCGGCACGGTCGGCGCCGGTGGCCTGGGTGACCTGGCGGTCCGCTACGGCTATATGCGGTTCGAGACCGAGCTGATGTGGATCACCGTCGCGATCCTCGCGCTGGTCATCTCCGTCATCCAGTTCGCGGGCGACCTCGCCGCCCGCGGCCTGTCGCACCGCGGCCGCTCCTCGGTCGCCCCGCGGCTGAGGCTGCTGCGCGGCGGCGCGCCCCGGGCCGGGAAGCCCGCTCCGGCCCCGGAGCCGCGGACCGCGCCCGCCGAACTCGAGTCCGCGGAGCCGACCAAGGTGCTCTGAGCCCCCGACCCCTGCCCCCCGAACCACCACCCCGTACCGCCCCGTCCGACATCCGCGTCCGCACCCGCGGCGGATTCGTGCGCCCTTGAAGAAAGGCACTTTTCGTGCGTAACACCACCAAGACCGTCACCGCCGTCCTCGCCGCCGGCGCCCTCGCCCTCGGTGTCGCCGCCTGCGGCTCCTCGGATTCGTCGGACGACAAGAACGGCCCGCTGATCGTCGCCGCGAGCCCCGTCCCGCACGCGGAGATACTCAACTACGTCAAGGACCACCTGGCCAAGAAGGCCGGCCTCGAGCTGGAGGTCAAGGAGTTCACCGACTACAACACGCCGAACCTCTCCACCCAGGACGGCTCGGTCGGTGCCAACTACTTCCAGAACCAGCCGTTCCTCGACGACTTCAACAAGAAGAAGGGCACCGACATCGTGCCCGTCGTCACCGTGCACCTCGAGCCGCTCGGCCTCTACTCGCACAAGGTGAAGAAGGCCGGTGACCTCGAGAAGGGCGCCACCGTGGCCGTCCCCAGCGATACGGTCAACGAGGCCCGCGCGCTGAAGCTGCTGGACGCCAATGGGCTCATCGAGCTCAAGAGCGGTGTCGGCAACGAGGCGACCCCCAAGGACATCGTCACCAACCCCAAGGGCCTGAAGTTCAAGGAGTTGGAGGCCGCCCAGCTGCCGCGGTCGCTCGACGACGTGGACGCCGCGGTCATCAACGGCAACTACGCCATCGAGGCGGACCTCAAGCCCGCCAAGGACGCCATCCTCCTCGAATCGCCCAAGAACAATCCGTACGCCAACTTCCTGGCCGTGAAGAAGGGCAACGAGGACGACCCGCGCGTGAAGAAGCTGGCCAAGCTCCTCACCTCCCCCCAGGTGAAGAAGTTCATCGAGGACCAGTACCAGGGTTCCGTACTGCCGTCCTTCTGACCCGCGGCACCCCGCCACCACCGCAACGATCACGCCAACGTCGCGGCCCGCGGGCGGATCCCCGGGGCCCCGTATCCGGACCACAACCGGATGCGGGGCCTTCCGATTCACCCCCCGTGCTGCATTTCACCTGCGTGATGCTGCATGCTGGGCCTTTCCACGGCCCTGAAACGACCCCCGGTTACGGAGCGGCGCATGACATCCACCTTCCCGGACATCTCCATCAGTACGGAACGGCTGGTGCTGCGCCCGTTCGAGGAAGCGGACATACCCGCGCTCGCCGACATGATGAACGACGAGAACGTCATCGCCTGGGTCCGGGCGCCCTATCCGTACAGCCTCGGCGACGCCCGCGACCAGGCGCTGCGGCTCGCCCCGGCGGAACGGACCACCGGACGGGGAATCGTCTTCGCGGTCGCCGAATTCCTCACCCAGCGGCTGGTCGGATTCGTGCATCTGAGCAATACCGACTGGCGGCTGCTGGCCACCGAGGCCAGCTATATCGTCGCCCACTGGGCGCGCGGTGAGGGCTATGCCTCCGAGGCGGTGCTGGCCGTGGCCCGCTGGCTGTTCCAGGACCAGAAGTTCGAGCGCCTGGAGTTGCGCACCGCCGCCGGAAACACCGCCGCCCAGCAGGTCGCCCAGAAGGTCGGCTGCATCAGCGAGGGCGTATTGCGCAACTCCTGGATAGCCCGCAGCCAGACGGAGGACGGCGGCTGGACCGATATGCGCACCGACCTCATCGTCTGGAGCCTGCTCCCCGAGGACCTCGACGGCGCCCCCGACCGGATCTCCGGACCCGAGGGGTTCGGCGTCTACCCCAGCTACTCCGACTGGGGCTGACGCCCCACCGCGCCCCGGCCGGGGCGGAGATCCGGCGCCCTCGCGCCGTCCACGCCCTCGGCGCACCACCCCCGCGCCCGCCCCCACTCCGGCGGTCCGGACCAGCCGGGGTACTCTCTGTCCGCGCCGGGCACCCGCACCTCGGCCGCAGCCGAGACCACGCCCCGGGTATGCGTGGCGCACCGGCCGCGACCCGTCCGTGAACCTCATGGGCACCCCACCGCGACGCATCCGCACCCACCGCGACGCACCCGACCCACCACACATAACCCACCACACATACGGGAGAACAAGGACGATGGCCGACCGCGTCACGGTGATCGGTTGGGACGGCACCCCGCTCACGGACGCGGCCCGCTCCGCCCTCGGCGCGGCCACCCTCGTGGCCGGCGCCGCCCACCACCTGGCGCTGCCCGAAGTCCCGCCCGGCGCCGAGCGGATCCGGCTCGGCAGCGTGGACCTCGCGGCCCGCAGGATCGCCCAGCACCGTGGCTCCGCCGTGGTCCTGGCCGACGGCGACCCCGGCTTCTTCGGCGTCGTCCGCGCCCTGCGCGCCCCCGAGCACGGGCTCGAGGTCGAGGTCGTCCCCGCCGTCTCCTCCGTCGCCGCGGCCTTCGCACGGGCCGGGATGCCCTGGGACGACGCCCAGGTCGTCGTGGCCCACAGCCGCGATCTGCGCCGCGCGGTCAACGTCTGCCGCGCCCACACCAAGGTCGCCGTCCTCACCTCGCCCGGCGCCGGGCCCGCCGAACTCGCCCTGCTTCTCGGCCCGGTGCACCGCACCTTCGTCATCTGCGAGGCCCTGGGCACGGAACGCGAGCAGGTCACCGTCCTGACCTCCGACAAGGCCGCCGACCACGCCTGGCGCGACCCCAACGTGGTCATCGTCATCGGCGGCTCCGCCGTCGCCCCCGTCCGCGGCGGCGCACCGGCCGGTGCCGGCCGCGGCGCGCTCCAGGGCGGCGGCTGGATCGCCGGACGCGACCCCGGCTACCCGGGCGCCGTCCGCGGCTGGGCGCTGCCCGGCCCCGCGTACGGGACCGTGCTGGGCGAGAGCGAGTCCACGCAGCTGCGCGCCGTCCAACTCGCCCGCATCGGCCCCCGCCTGGGCGACCTGGTCTGGGACATCGGATCGGGCAGCGGCGCGGCGGCCGTCGAGACCGCCGGGTTCGGCGCCGCCGTCATCGCCGTCGACCGCGACCCGGACGCCTGCGAGCGCACCGCCACCCTGGCCCGCCGCTTCGCCGTGCAGATCCAGGTCGTCCAGGGCGTCGCCCCCGAGGTGCTGGAGGACCTGCCGGAGCCGGATGTGGTGCGGATCGGCGGTGGGGGCGCGCCCGTCGTCGCCGCGTGCGCCGCCCGGCGCCCCGAGCGCATCGTCACCCACGCCGCGACCCGGGACGAGGCGGAGGCCATCGGCGCGGCGCTGGAGGACGGCGGTTACGCCGTCGAATGCGTGCTGTCACAGTCCGTCGAGTTGGACACGCGGGGCTGGACCGAACGGGAGCGCGCGGTCGCCTTCATGCTCTGCGGCCACCGCCCGCACCAGTGATTTTGTCCCTGTGACGTTCGCCCCGAGCTTCGCCCCGATGACCTGCCCCGGGCAGTGCGCGAGGTAGGCTGGCGGATCGTTGTACTGCCTTTACCGCTGCCCGGCGTTCGGTGCTTTATTGGCCAAAGGCCGGAATGTGCCCCTCCCTTGGTGGGGCCGCGGTAGGCAAGCCTCGGGCGTGTCTACGTGCCGCGCACGGCGCACGCTCGTTCTTGCTCAGGGGGCTTGCTCTCGGTGGTAGGCGGTTGGAAGGAGCACTGACGATGGGCGAGGGGTACGCATGACCGACACCGGCCAGGTCCCGGGAGAGGGACTGCCGGAGAACGCAGGCGGACGACTCGGACACCCGCACCCGGCGGATGTCCACGCCCCGCCTGCCGACGCCGGTTACATCGAGCAGCCGCAGCCCGGTGTCCCCTCCGGAGCCGCCTACACCTTTCTCGACGGGCCCGAACACGTCGGCGATGAGGACGATCTGCTGCTGATGCCCGGCGCCCAAGGCGCCTGGAGCGAACAGCAGGCCCAGTACCAGACCGGGGCGTACGAGGCCGGTGTGCTCGACCCGGGCGCCGCCGCGTACGCCGAGACCCAGATGCCCGAACCACAGCCCGTGGCGGAACAGCCCGTACGGCAGCCGGCCCCGGCCGCGTACGCGACGCCCAGCGCCCCCGCCACCCCCTCCCGGCGGCCGCTCCACATGGGCCCGCCGGTGCCCGACACCTCCAACGGCGTGGTGCGTTCGCTCGCCGACCGCGGCCCGGCCGGGGGCCGGCACGCCGCGCCCGTACGCCAGCCGGAGCCCCAGCCGCAGGCCGAGCCCGAGCAGGTCGCGCCCGAGCAGGTCGCGCCCGAGCAGGTCGCGCCTGAGCAGGTCGCGCCTGAGCCGCAGCCGCAGATGCCGCACCAGCCCGAGCCTCAGCCCGAGTACGAGATGGGGCTCCAGCAGGGTGTGGTGGCGCCCGAGCAGGGTGTCCCGGTGCCTGAGCAGGGTGTCCCGGTGCCTGAGCAGGGCGGGATGACCGGGCAGCAGTTCGCCGGGCATGAGCGGTTCGTGCTGTCCGAGCAGCAGTTCGTCGCGCCTGACCAGTTCGTGGCTCCCGAGCAGGCGATCATGGCTGAGCAGATGACCATGCCGGAGCAGGCGGTCATGGCTGAGCAGCCGCTGATGGCCGACTACTCCACCGCGCCTCAGTACGCCGCCGGGCCGCAGTACTTCACCCCGCGGCCCGAGGACCCGAATCGGCTCCCCGGGCCCCAGCTCGCCGACCTCTCGCAGATTGTCGACGCCCCGCCGCCGGGGGACGCCTGGGACTCCACGCCGCCGATGCAGCAGGCGGCGCCCATTGCGGCGCCCGCACCCGCGCCCGTGGAGACGGCCGGTCCGGCCGAGGAGCCGCAGGTCGCGGAGGCGCCCGAAGGGGAGCCCGCGTCCCAGCAGTTCGCCCAGCCCGAGGCGGTGGCGCCCGAGGCGCAGCCGGTCGCGATGGACCAGGTGTATGTGGACCCGGCGGTCGCGGACCCGCACCAGCCGGGCGCGACCATCCCGGCCCAGGCCGGGGCGCCCGTCATGGAGCCCGCCCCGCAGGCGGCCGTGGCCGAGGAGCAGGTGGTCGACATCCCGGCCCAGGCCCAGGACGAGCCCGTCGTCGAGCAGCTCGAGCCCCAGCCCGTCCCCGCCCCCGCGCCCGTCGCGGAGCCCGCACCGGAGATTCCGGCGCAGCTGGCCCATGAGCCGGTCACGGCCGAGGAGCCGCAAGCGCCCGTCGCCGAGGCCCCAGCCCAGGAGGCCGTTCAGCAACTCCCGGAGCAGTCCGCCGAAACGGTGGAGCAGACCGCCGTGGACCCGGGTCACTCGATAGTGGCCGACGGGACCCCTCAGCCCGAGGAGTCCGCCGCCGAGGAGCAGGCCGCTACGGAGGCGCCCCAGCAGGAGGCCCTCCAGCAGGAAGCGCCTCAGCAGGAGGCCCCCGCCGAGCCGCTGGCCGAGGCCGCGCCCGAAGCGGAGGCCGCACCGGAAGCGGAGGCCGCACCGGAGGCCGAGGCAGTGACACAGGAGGCACCCGCCGAGGCGCCTGAGCAGGTGGCCGCCGAGCCGGAGCCCGAGCCGACCGCCGTCGAGGCGGAGATCCCCGAGGCCCAGGAGCAGCCGCCGGAGGAGCAGACCCCCGAGGCCGAAGCGGCGGACACCCCGGACGCCGAGGCCCCCGCGAACGAGGCCCCCGAGGCCGAGGCACCCGAGACCGCCGAGGCCGCGGCGACGCCCGCCGAACCGGAGGCGGAAGCGGCGGCCGAGGCAGCGCCCGAGGCCGGGGCAGAAGCCACCGAGCCCACGGCGGAGCCCGAGGCAGAGGCGGCGGCCCAGCCCACCGAGCCCGAGCCCACCGGGCCTCAGCCCACCGAACCCGGGGCCACCGCACCCGAAGCGGAGCAGCCCGAAGGCGAAGCCACCGAGCCCCAGCCCGCCGAGTCCGAGCCCCAGGCCGCCGAGCAGGAAGCCGCGGAGCCGAAGGCCGATACCCCGGAGGCAGACGCTCCGGAAGCCACCGAGCCCGCACCCACCGAGCCCGAGGCCAACGCCCCGGAAGCCGCCGACCCCGAGACCAACGCACCGGAAGCCGCCGACCCCGAGGCCGACCCCGACTCCGAGGCCGGATCCGCCGCACCGGAGACCACGGCTCCGGAAGAAGCCCCCGAGCCCGCGGCCACAGAGCCCGAGGCCGCCACCCCCGAGTCGGAGCCGGAGCCCGAAACAGTGCCCCAGCCCGAAACGGCCACCGGCCCCCAAGCAGCGGACGCCGACCCGCAGTCGGCCCCCGAGCCCGTAGCGGCCGACGCCAACCCCGAGACAACCCCCGAGCCCGCGGCCGCCGACGCCACCCCCGAAGTGGCCCCCGAATCCGCACCGGAGCCGGAGCCGGAGCCGGCCCCGGAGCCCGAGCCCGAGGCGGCCCCCATCCCCCTCGGCCCGCCCGCCGACGGGTACGACGAGGCTGAGCGCGCCGCAGTCCACCGTGTGATGCGCGAGCGCCGGGACATCCGTAACGGCTTCCGGTCCGACCCCATCCCGCACGAGGTGCTGCTGCGCGTCCTCGAAGCCGCGCACACCGCGCCCAGCGTGGGCCACTCCCAGCCGTGGGACTTCGTCGTGATCCGCTCGGCGGAGACCCGACGTGCCATGCATGACCTGGCCATGCGCCAGCGGGACGCGTACGCCAAGTCGCTCCCCAAGGGCCGGGCCAAGCAGTTCAAGGAACTGAAGATCGAGGCCATCCTCGAGACCCCGGTCAACATCGTCGTCACCGCCGACCCCACCCGCGGCGGCCGGCACACCCTCGGCCGCCACACCCAGCCGCAGATGGCGCCGTACTCCTCGGCGCTCGCGGTGGAGAACCTCTGGCTCGCCGCCCGCGCCGAGGGCCTCGGAGTCGGCTGGGTCAGCTTCTTCGACGAGCGCGAGATGGTGCGTGAGCTCGGGCTGCCCGAGCACCTGGAGGTCGTGGCGTATCTGTGCGTCGGATACGTCGACGAGTTCCCGGAGGAGCCGGAGCTGATGAAGGCCGGGTGGTCCAAGCGCCGCCCGCTGTCCTGGGTCGTCCACGAGGAGACGTACGGCCGCCGCACCCTGCCCGGCGGGGACCCGCACAATCTGCTCCAGGAGACCCTGCGGGGCATCCGCCCGCTGGACGCCAAGGCGCTCGGCGAGGCGTGGGAGCGGCAGAAGCGGATGACCAAGCCGTCCGGTGCGCTCGGCATGCTGGAGATCATTTCCGCCCAGCTGAGCGGGCTGTCCCGGCAGTGCCCGCCGCCGATCCCGGAGCCCGCGGCCGTCGCGGTCTTCGCGGGCGACCACGGGGTGCACGCCCAGGGCGTCACCGCCTGGCCGCAGGAGGTCACCGCCCAGATGGTGGCCAACTTCCTGGGCGGCGGCGCGGTCTGCAACGCCTTCGCGAGCCAGGTGGGCGCCGAGGTGTGCGTCGTGGACGTGGGGGTGGCGAGCGATCTGCCCAGCACCCCCGGGCTGCTGCCGCGCAAGGTGCGGGCGGGCACCGGGGACTTCACCGTCGGCCCCGCGCTCACCCGCGAGGAGGTGCTGCGCGGCATCGAGGTGGGTATCGAGACCGCCCGCGATCTGGTGGCCGCCGGTAACAAGGCGCTGCTCACCGGGGAGATGGGGATCGCCAACACCACCGTGTCGGCCGCCCTGGTCTCCATCTACACCGGCGCCGACCCGGCCGAGGTGACCGGGCGCGGCACCGGTATCAACGACGAGATGCACGCCCGCAAGATCGATGTCGTACGGCGCGGTCTCGAGCTGCACCAGCCCGATCCGGCCGATCCCATCGGTGTGCTGTCGGCGTTCGGCGGCCTGGAGCACGCCGCGATCGCCGGGCTGCTGCTGGGCGGCGCCTCGCTGCGTACGCCCGTGATCCTGGACGGGGTGAGCGCGGGCGCCGCCGCGCTGGTCGCCCGGGCCATCGCCCCCGAGGTGCTGGCGGCCTGCATCGCGGGCCACCGCAGCGCCGAGCCGGGCCATGTGGCGGCCCTGAACAAGCTGGGTCTGCGCCCCCTGGTCGACCTGGATCTACGGCTCGGCGAGGGCACCGGGGCGCTGCTCGCCCTGCCGGTGGTGCAGAGCGCCGCACGGGCGATGCACGAGGTGGCCACGTTCGACTCCGCAGGGGTCACGGAGAAGAACTGATGCGTGCCCCCGCCGCGTAAGGTGGCGGCGGGGGCCAGTCCCACAGTCGATCAGCCGCTCCAGCGCCGCAGCGGCCGCGCATTCGCACGAGGAGAGCCGCACCGCCATGTCCGAAAACTTTGCGTACCCGGTCGGACTGCGCCTTTCCGGGCGGCGGGTCGTCGTCCTCGGAGCGGGCCAGGTGGCCCAGCGCCGGCTGCCCGCGCTGATAGCGGCCGGTGCGGACATCCTGCTGATCTCGCCGTCCGCCACGGCCTCCGTCGAGGCCATGGCCGAGGCGGGGGAGGTGCGCTGGGAGCGCCGCCGGTACCGGGAGGGCGATTTCGAGGGCGCCTGGTACGTGCTGATCACCACGGACGACCCGGAGGCCAACGCCGCCGCGTCCGCCGAGGCCGAGGCGCGCCGCGTCTGGTGCGTCCGCAGCGACGACGCCGAGGCCGCCTCCGCCTGGACCCCGGCCACCGGACGCAGCGAGGGCGTCACCGTGGCCGTGCTCACCGGGCAGGATCCGCGCCGCTCCGCCGCGGTCCGGGACGCCGTGGTGGAGGGGCTGCGCGACGGCACGCTCGCCGCGCCCCGCCACCGCACCCGCGGCCCCCATGTGGCGCTGGTGGGCGGCGGGCCGGGCGATCCGGACCTGATCACCGTGCGCGGCCGCCGCCTCCTCGCCGAGGCGGACGTGGTGGTGGCCGACCGCCTCGGCCCGCGCGATCTGCTCGATGAACTGCCGCCGCATGTCGAGGTGATCGACGCGGCGAAGATCCCGTACGGCCGCTTCATGGCGCAGGAGGCGATCAACAACGCGTTGATCGAGCACGCCAAGGCGGGCAAGTCGGTGGTCCGCCTCAAGGGCGGCGACCCCTTCGTCTTCGGGCGCGGCATGGAGGAGGCGGAGGCGCTCGCCGCGGCCGGGATCCCGTGCACCGTGGTCCCCGGCATCTCCAGCTCCATCAGCGTCCCGGGCGCGGCCGGGATCCCGGTGACCCACCGGGGCGTCGCGCATGAGTTCACGGTGGTCAGCGGCCATGTCGCCCCCGACGACCCCAGCTCCCTGGTGGACTGGGCGGCGCTGGCCAGGCTGCGCGGCACGCTGGTGCTGCTCATGGCCGTCGAGAAGATCGGCGCCATCGCCGCGGCCCTCGTCGCGCACGGCCGGGCCGCCGACACCCCGGTCGCCGTGGTCCAGGAGGGCACCACCCCGACACAGCGGCGGGTGGACGCGACCCTCGCCACCGTCGCGGAGAAGGTCGCGGCCGAGGGCGTACGGCCCCCGGCGGTCGTGGTGATCGGCGATGTCGTCGCCCTCTCCGCCCGTGACCACGGATGACGTAACCGTCGGTAACTTATTCGCGTCGGGCTCATTGGCACCGCATCCAGGACAAGGCAGTATCACTTAAGTGGCTGATCTCATCACCGTCGATGATCCGGACGACCCGCGGCTGAGCGACTACACGGGTCTGACCGATGTGGAGCTACGACGCAAGCGGGAGCCGGCCGAGGGCCTGTTCATCGCCGAGGGGGAGAAGGTGATCCGGCGCGCCCGTGTGGCCGGTTACGAGATGCGCTCGATGCTGCTCTCGTCCAAGTGGGTCGATGTGATGCGGGACGTCATCGAGGACGTGCCCGCCCCCGTCTACGCCGTCAGCCCCGAACTGGCCGAACGCGTCACGGGCTACCACGTCCACCGCGGCGCCCTCGCCTCTATGCAGCGCAAGCCGCTGCCGGACGCGGAGTCGGTCCTGCGGGACGCGCGGCGCGTCGCCATCATGGAGTCCGTCAACGACCACACCAACACGGGTGCCATCTTCCGCAGCGCGGCGGCCCTCGGCATGGACGCCGTGCTCCTCTCCCCGGACTGTGCCGACCCCCTCTACCGGCGCTCGGTCAAGGTCTCCATGGGCGCCGTCTTCTCCGTGCCGTACGCCCGTCTGGAGAGCTGGCCGCGCGGGCTGGAGGCGGTCCGGGACGCCGGTTTCAAGATCCTCGCCCTGACCCCCGACGAGAAGGCCACCACCATCGACGACGCGGCCCCGCACCGCCTGGAACGGGTCGCGCTGATGCTGGGCGCGGAGGGCGACGGGCTCTCCACCCAGGCGCTGATGGCCGCGGACGAGTGGGTCCGGATCCCCATGGCCCACGGCGTGGACTCCCTCAACGTGGGCGCGGCGGCGGCGGTCGCCTTTTACGCGGTCACCTCGGGCAGACCGGGACTCTGACAGCCAGGGGCGGAGCACCGCCTTCCAGCCCCTCCGGCGCTTGAGGAGCGGGGTCTGGGGCGGAGCCCCAGTTTCGGGAAGGGGCGGGGAGGGGGAAGCACCGATATGCGGCCCCGCCGCGTGGCCCGCCGCAGGCGCCAAGCCCCGCGGGACACTCCGCAACTAGCGGCCGTCAGGCTCGGCCGCCACCGAATGCGGCGCTGCCGAATGCGGCGCCGTCGACGAGACCGACCCCGGTGACCCCGCCGACCCCGCCGACCCCGTCGGCATGGGCGGCGCGCCCAGCCCGTTCGCCGGACCCTGGCAGCCCTGTGCCGCCGCGATCCCCAGCGCCACCAGCAGCGTCACCACGACGAACACGGTCAGCCGCTGCCGCAGCAGCCGGGGGTTCGGCCCGCCGGGACGGCGTCCGTTCGGCGAGGTGCGGACGGGATGGGCCGGGCGGCCCTGGCGGTCCGTCCGCACGGGCGGCCGCGGGCTCCGGCGCTGCGCCGGACGCGCGGGGGTGTTCCGCCCCGAGGGGCGCCCCCCGGTCCCGCCCGTACCGGCTCCCGGCCGCGAGGACGGGGACCCGCCGCGCGGGGCGGGCGTCGTGCCGGGGCGCCGCTCCGTGTTCTGGTCGGCGTACGCCTCGGGGCGCCGCGCCGGGGGATGGCCGCCGCCGTAGCCCCCGCCGCCGGTCCCGTGGCCGTGCGCCTCGCGCGCCGCGATCTCCTTGAGCCGCAGCGACAGTTGCAGAGTGCTCGGCCGGTCCTCCGGGTCCTTCGCCAGACAGGCGTGGAGCAGCGGCGCCAGGGCGTCGGGGACGCCCAGCAACTGCGGCTCCTCGTGCACCACCCGGTAGAGCATCACCTCGGAACTCCCGTGCCCGAACGGCGAGTCCGCCGTCGAGGCGTACGCGAGCGTGGCGCCCAGCGCGAAGACGTCGGTCGCCGGGGTGACCGCCGCGCCCCGCACCTGCTCGGGCGCGAGGAAGCCGGGCGAGCCGACCGCCGTGCCGACGTGGGTGAGGGTGCTGGCCCCGGTCGCCCAGGCGATGCCGAAGTCGATGATGCGCGGGCCCTTGGGGGAGAGCAGGATGTTGGAGGGCTTGAGGTCGCGGTGGACGACCCCCGCCTCATGGACCGCCAACAGCCCCTCCGCCAGCGCCGACCCGATCGAGGCGACCTGGGCGGCGGGCAGCGGGCCCTCCTCGTTCACCTTGTCGTGGAGGGAGGGGCCCGGTACGTACTGGGTGGCGAACCAGGGGCGGTCGGCCTCCAGATCGGCGGCCACCAGCCGGGCCGTACAGCCGCCGCGGATCCGCCGCGCCGCGGAGACCTCCCGGGCGAACCGCGACCGGAACTCCCGGTCCTCGGCGAGATCGGGCCGGATCACCTTCAGGGCCACCCGCTGCCCGCGCCGGTCGGAGCCGAGGTAGACCACCCCCATGCCGCCCGCGCCGAGCCGCCGGTGCAGGCGGAAGGAGCCGACGACACGCGGGTCCTCGCGCCGGAGCCGCATCATCGCCATGTCCGTCCCCTACCTCCGGTGGGGAGGCCCCTTACCTCAGGGCCGGTCCGGAGCGGTGATCTGGGCTCGCGGGGCGTGGCACGCTTCCCCAGCTGCCGCTGGGAGGTGCCCCCGCTCGCGGCGTTGTCGAAATGCCCTGGTAGCTCCGCTACGAGGGCCTTCCGGCGCCTTGCGATCGCACGCACCACGCCCCGCTCCCTGATCCAGATCACCGCTCCGGACAGGCCCTGACCCCTGGTGGGGAGCCCCATCCGCTGCCGTCTGCTTGCCGTTTGCCGCCGATCAGCCGTCGGATCGCCGCTGTTGCCCGTTGCCCTCCGTCTGACGTGCACAGCTTACGGATTGACGGCGCCGCGCGCTGAGAGGCCGCGCATGCGTCGGGCGATGGATTGTCAGTGGTGCCTGAGATCCTGGAGAAGTGGGCCGGAATCGTGGCAATCCGTCGCTCCGGTCCGCGCTGCGTGATCTCAAAAGGCCGTCTCCAAAGGGGGATTGAGACCGTGAAGGGTGATCGTGTGGAGATAGTCGTGGACGCGGGGGACACGACGCGGACGTATGAAGTGGTGGCCAGCAGAGCGGGCCGGAGGGTCGAGACCGCGGTCCGGCGGGGGGTCGTGGAAGTGAGCGAAGTCACCCGTAATGGGGCCGTCGTGCGGACGGCCCGCTTCATGGCCAATCGGGTTCTGGCACTGGTGGAGCAGCCGGTGCCCCGCGGCGAGCAGGGGGAGGGCGAGTGAGCAGGGCTGACACACGTTCGGAGGGGCACACTCCATGGGCTCCGGAGGGGCTCCGGAAGGATCTCTTCCCCGGACCCCTCCGGGAAGACCCCAAGGCATGAGGGCGCATCTCCACCCAGGGGAGTAGTCCACGCCTCCCGGGGTCATCCTCCGGGAGGCCCGGCAATCGATACGAAGGCATGACGCCGAGCACCGGGGTGCGCGCCTAATGTAGTCGTCAAGCGGCGGGCGCAGCACTCGTCCCCCGAGGTCAGACGCTCGCCGCCCCCAGATGTGACGGAGGAGGGACGATGGCGGACACGGCTGGACGCACGACCATCCGGACACGTCGTCGCGGGTCCGTGGACGCGGCGCTCGACGCGTTCGGCGGTCCGCAGACCGGCACCCGCCATCCTCTGGTCGCGGCGGCGATGGTGCTGCCGATGGCCATCCTCCTGACCATCACCTTCGGCGGCTGGGATGCCGTCGTCACACAGGCGTCGTCCGTGGCGGGAATGCTGGGGCGCTAAGCGCTCCGGGTCCGGGAGAGCGGCCCGGGCCGGGGACTTCCGGCCATTAAACCCCGTGGGGACGGGGGTGCGGCGGACGGCACGAATGCCCGGACAGCTGGGGAGCTGTCCGGGCATCGCGCCTTTCAGAACCGATTTCGACCGCCATGAGCGCCCTCTGGCGGAAGCCGTACCAGGGCCGCCCTTCCCGCTGGGATCAGCTCAGCGCGGCAGACCACTTTCCGCGGCCGAGGAACGTACGACCGTCGGGCATGATGTCGACGCGGGCCCCTCGCACCGGTAGCTCGCCGTTGCTGAGCCAGTAGTCGCGGACCTTATCGAGGGCGTCCCACAGCCGGCGGGGACCGCCCTGGTGCACGGTGGGCCGCTCGTTCCCGGTCGCCGTCGCCCGAGCCCACGATCCGTCGGCATGTGCCATGAGCGCGACACGCTGCTCGCCGTCCTCCCGGTACTCGTGCTCGATACCGGGCGCCTCGACGTCGAGCATGGACGCGAGGTCCCACGCGTTCGCCACGTCGACGACGGGATACGGTCCGCGGGTGACGTCATCTCCGTCCAGTTCCGCGGCCTTGGCGAGGCGAATGGCCACCCCGGGCGGGTAGTCGTCACCGTGGTGAGCGTGCATGAACCCTGCCCGGTCCCACTCGACGCGCCCGGTCGCGCCCCCGTCCTCGTCCTTCTCGGCTGTGACGAGGAGGGAGGTACCGGCGATCGTGGTCACCAGCCGACCGCCGGGGCGGAGTACCCGGAGCCAGCTTGCGGGAATCGTGCGTACGGACACGGTGGCGACGATCCGGTCAAAGCTCGCGGGCTCGTACGGCAGGTCGCCGGTCGCGTCGATGGTGTCGAGCGTGGGAGCGACCCCAGCCTCGCTCATCCGCTTGCGGGCGATCTCGGTCAGGTAGAGGTCGACATCGACGCTTGTCACCTGTTCGTCGCTCAGTCGGCGGGCAGCGAGGGCGGCCCCGTACCCGCTTCCCGTGCCCACATCGAGCAGCCGGTCGCCGTCATCGATGCGGGCATGCTGGAACATGCCCACGACCAGGCTCGGCAGGGTGGCCGAGGACGTCGGCCGGCCGTGCGGCCGGTCGGCCTCCGTGGCGTAGTCGGCGTGTAAGGGGCCGACACGGGTCACGAGCGAGGTGTCGCGGTACGCCGCGTCGAGCCAGCGATTCGGGTCTGAGGGACCGTCGTGCAGCTCCCAGCCGTCCGAACCGCGCTCCCACCATCGGGGGACGAGCAGGTGCCGTGGCGTAGCGGCGACGGCCGGCGTCCATCGGGAGTGCCGGTGTGTCGCGGCGCCGGCTAGAGAGACGGCGCGGGTGGACCAGTTCACGCGTGGACTCCAAGGGAGGGCGGCGGGGCGGGTGCGAAGTGCTTCGGGTTGCAGGCGGGCGTTCGGGCGGGGTCGCAGTCGTTCGAATCGGCCGGGGTACAGGCGTCGGCGCGCGGCTCGGGCACGGCTGCAATCATCTCGCCCCATCGGTCGCTGTGCAGGATCTCGGCGAGACGCTGTTCGCGGACGTTGCCGGCGACCATGAAGCGACTGAGGATGCAGCCGGACACGGCCCCGTCGGGGGAGACGGATACGCGGTGCCGGAAGCAGTGTCCGCACAACTCGGCGGCGGTCGGCATGCTCGTGTCCGGCTCGGCCGCGCGGCCGACCTTGCGCATGCGGTCGACCTGGATTTCCTTGATGCCGAGCCGGTGGAGCTCCGCTTTGGCCTGCTCGACGCGCTGCCCCTCGATCACTTCGACGATGCCGGCGCGCATGGGGATACCGCGGCGGACCGCTTCGACGATGTTGGCCCTGGTGCGGTCGAGGCTTCCCCGCGTGCGGGTGATCTCCTCGTGCTGGGCCCGGTCGTCGCTGTAGTAGGACGTGGCGAGGCAGACGCCCTTACGACTGAACGAGTCCCAGAGAGACGGCCGTACGTGGGTGAGGTTCGAATACACCTCGACACCGAGGCCAGCGTCGAGGGCTTTGTCGATGAACTGCGGCAGGTGTGGTGAGAGGGTCGGCTCGCCGCCGATGAACTGGACCATGGGGATGCCCAGCTCGGCCACGTCCGCGATGACGTGCGACCAGTCGTCGCGGGTCATGTGCCCGGAGGGTGCCTGCGGGCTGCTGCTGGTGCAGCAGTGGGTACACCGGAGTTGGCAAGTTCCGGTGATCTCCAGCTCAACGGACTGGATACCGATCACGGTAGCTGTGCTCACGCGAGTGCCTCCATGAGTAGATGGGTGCGACCCTGACCCTGCGGTCGCCTGGGGTGGTGCACCGCCCCCGCGCCGCGGGGGAACCGGTAAATACGCGGGGGCGGCGGTCAGCGGGCGGCGTGCCTCGCCGGTTTCCGGCGGCGCCGGCCCGCCCTCGCCGGGGTGGGTTGGCACCCGGCGGGGGCGGGGGACTGCGGGGGCCTGGGCGGCATCAGCAGGGGAGCGGCGAGCAGGTTGTACCGGGCGTCGTAGTCGGTGACGCTGATGCGGTACGGCTCGGCGGTTGCGAGTGTCGACAGAGCCTGCTCGTACTGGCTGGGTTCCTGAGCCCATGCGTACAGGTAGGCGTGAGGGCGGGGACACGTGGGCCCGGTGGGGAGGACGGGAGCCCTCCCGAGGTAGGGCTCGCCAGGGTGGGGGTCGAGCAGGCGGGCTAGGTGCAGCGCTTCGGCTTGCATCCATCGGGCGGCCAGTCGAGGCGTGGGCGCTCGGTAGGTGGCGAGTATGACCTTGCGGGTGCCGCTTAGGTCGTGGGCGGTCGCTGCACAGTGGAAGGCGAGGGGGAGCCGCGCGGAAGTGTGTGCCGAGCCAAGCGGAGCGAGCGTCAGCACAGCCGTGCTCACGGCTTACCCTCTCGGGCCTGGTGCCGCTTCTCGATGATGTGGTCGAGCTGGATTCGGTACAGCTCGACCTGTTCGGGCATCAGAATCAGCACCGACTCGGACATCCCGCCGTCTTCGTGGTGGACCATGACCGGTAGGGCGGCCTGCTGCGCCCGGTGGTCATAGATGACGTCCCGTTTCAGGGGACTGACGTGCGTGACCGGCACGGGCACGGGGCGCAAGGCGTCACCGCTGGACGGGGCCGACCATTCCCGGCCGCCTCCCGGTGGGCGCAGGTGGTAGGTCGCCGAGCTTGCGCCCGGTACACGGACGACGACGCCGATCCGCCCGTTTTCCGCGAGGTCTGAGGCGAGGTCGCCGAGCCGGGGGCGAAACGGGGCGCCTGCGCTTAACTCGGCGCCCTGCGCGGGAAGTTGCTTCGAAGTCTGTTCGGCCATGCCCCGAAGCTAGGAGCAGGGCAGTAGCCGAATATGAACCGCAGGAATATCACCCTCATCCATCAAGGTGAAAGCGGTCTGACATGCGGCGCAGCTTCTCACGGGTGGTCGCTCGTTCGGCGTAGACGAGGCTACGCAGGGTTGACCGCGCAATGGGGTGGTTGCGGATGAGCTGGGGCGCGATGCGTTCGGCCTTCTCCAGTTCCTTCAACGCCTTGTCCCGGTTTCCATCCCAAAGCCACGCGCGGGCAAGGTCCATGTGGTGGTGCCCCTGGCGTGAGTTGGGGAGCCCGGCCACAAGTTCCGAACTGGTTTTGCGGTTTATGGCCAGAGCCCTTCGCTGCTCGCGCATCTCAAGCGCAACGCTGATGGCGTGAATCTGGACGTTGCCCGGCGAGAACGTGAGCGAATGCCGGTCGTACACCGGCGGACCGGAGTATTCGCCCAACCGATCTGCGGCGTCCCTGGCGTGCGCGATGCGGTCCTCGGCCTCCGCCCGGAGTCCGCCCCGTGCTGCCGAAACCGCCGCGCGCAGTTGCAACGAGCCCCATGCACGAATGGCCAGCGGTTCGCCCTGGTCGTAACCCTGCTGCACGCTTCGAAGCGCCTTGTCCGAGAGGGCGACGGCATCCGCCCAATCTGCGGTTGCCCACATATCCCATACCCGCATCCAGTCGGCCACGGCTGGCATGACGGAATCACCAGACAACCGCGCTGACCATGCGGCCCGTTCACAGGCCATGGCAACCAATTCGGGGTGGCCGAGGGCGTGTGCGGCGGTGTGCGCGAACTTGCAGCACACGGCGTAGATCGCGAAGGCTTCCTCGCGCTGATGTCCGGTCGATACCTCGACGAGGGCGCGAGCCTCCCGGAACAGGTCGGGAAGTACCTGCATGATCGCCACGTTCGCTGCTGCGTCGCGTAGGCGGTGCAGTCGGGTGGTCTCCTGCCAGAGCTGACCAGCCGGCCGCGGGGGGCCGTCGAAAATGGGGGCGAGGTCATACCGGCGCAGCTCGCGCAGGACGGATGACGCGGCGACCTGCCATTGATTCTCGTCGGGCGAGCTGTTGTACGGACGGCCGATCAGGTCATTCGGGTGCACATGCAGCTCGGCGGCGAGCAGGTTGAGCAGGCCGACCCGATCAAGTTCGATAAGGCCGCGTTCCATCTTCGACACCCACCCCTGAGACTTCCCCAGGGCGGCGGCGAGGTCGGCCTGGGGCATCCCGAGACGGAGCCGTGCACGCCGTGCGCGACGGCCGATCTCCTCGGCTTCTTCCAACATCAGTGAGCCCCCTTTGCGGCGTGGCGCCGGCGGGGTTCAGGCGGGCGGCGATGCATCCGTGCTCCATCCGTCGGGCGTATACCTCAGAACGGTACCCAGCGTGCGCGACGGGTGTGGAGTGCTACAGAGCAAGAAGTGCGCCAGTAATGACAAAGGCGCCCCCGCACGGCCGTGAGCGGCCGTACGGGGGCGTTGCCATGTCATCGGCTGTGAGCTGCCACAGGGACAGCAGCAGGCCGCACAGAGCGACCAGCGCGGCCACGGACGGGAGCGGCCACCGGGCGCGCTCGAGGGCGTCGAGGCGTCGGGCGTGCTCCTTCTGCGTCTCGTCGCTCTGGTCGTGGCGTTGGACGAGCAGGGCGAGGGCGCCGTCGGTGCGGGTAAACCCGACCTCGATGGTTCGCCGGATGTGCTCGAGCTCGATGGCGACCGCAGCCTGATCGTTGGGCGAGGGCTCGGTCACTCGGTGCCGCCCCCGGTGTCGGGGAGGCCGATGCCGAGTCGGTCGAGCAGCTGCTCGACGGCGGGCGTGGCCATGATGTGGGCGACGATGCCCGCGGCGGCGGCTGCTGATCCGGCGGCGGCGACCAGCCAAGGGGCGGCGACGGCGAGGGCGTCGTTATCGGCGATCACGGCGGCGAGGGCGGGCAGTACGGCGGCGATGGCGAGCAGGGTCTGTATCGCGGTGCGGATGGCGCGCTTGGTCTTGTCGCTCATAGGGGGTGTCTCCCATCGTGCGGCGGTGAGGTGGTGGCCCGCCCCGGGGCGCGGTGATGGCGGGGCGGGCGAGGGCCTACTTGTCGTAGGCGAGGCGGAACAGGGCGGCCCAGCCCTTCGGGCCGATCGCCGGGTCGTTGGTCTTGCCCTTGGCGCGGTACTGCGGGTGCGCGGTGTGGAACTTGGCGACCGCGGCCTGAGTCTGCGGCCCGTAGTTGGTCGGCTCCTTGACTCTCTTGGGCATGAACCCTGCCGTCTTCAGCGCGCGCTGAAGTGGCACGGCCGACGGCTGGCTCTTGTTCGGCGCGAGCCCCGTGGGGAACTTGGGCGGGGTGTATGTCTTCGGCTCGTCGTCCTTGTCGGCGCTCTTGTTCGCCCACGCGCGCAGGGTGGCGCGGTCTGCGAACTTGCCGACGTTCGTATCAACGGGCCGGTCGGTGTACTGGTGGAACGTCCACGCGGCCGTGATGCGCGGCTTTCCGACCGTGACGTAATCGGCGATCCACAGGGCGTCGCCCACGTTCGACGTGTTGTCGCGGTGGAGCCAGTAGTACTGATTGCAGTAGAGGCCGACGCGGTGCGTCTTCCCGCGCAGGCGCTTGACCTCCGCCATGAACTCGTCCTTCTGTGCGCAGGACACGCCCGCGTCTTCCCAGTCGGCGAACAGCGGGTCGCCCTCGAGGCTGGCGGCCTTCTGGACGAAGTACGCGGCCTGCTTCTTTATGTCGCCCGGGCGTAGGAAGTGATAGAACCCGACGACCAGCCCGGCGGCGCGGGCGCGCTGCCTGCGCGGTCATCCTGGGGTTGACGTAGGACGTGCCCTCGGTGGCCTTGACGAACACGAAGTCGAGTCCGGCGGTGCTGTAGGTGGTCGACTGGTAGGACGAAACGTCGATGCCCTTAACGGTCATGGGTGCTGTCTCCAGACATGCAAAACGCCCCGCGGCGCGGTGCCGGGGGCGGACGGGGGGAGGGGCGGCGCGGTGCTACGCGAACGCGGCCCAGTACTTGATGGGGTCCGTCTCGATGGCGGACGGGGTGAACGATCCGGGCCAGGACGACAGGCCAGAGATCACCTGGAACGTGGTCCGGGCGGCCTTGATCTTCTGCTGCATGTTCAGAGTGACCGCGTTGGACGCGGCCGGACCGATACGGGCGATCACCCGGTCGACCTGGAACGACCCACCCAGTACGGCGAGGTCGACGCTGTACCGCTGGGTCTTGACCTCGCTCGGCGCGTACTCGGTGTTGAGCTTGCGGAACGCGGCCGTGGGCTGGGTGATCAGTCGGCGGTACGTGTAGGTGAGGGTGTCGCCGTCGCCGGCGGGGTTGACCACGTCGTTGAAGACGAGGGAGTCGAGCAGTACGGATTCCTTGCGGAACTCGTCGATGACCTGCACGTCGACATCGTCCGTGGCGTTGTTCTTGGCTTCGTCGAGAGTGACGGGCATGGGGGCGGTGCTCCTGTCTGGTGTCAGCCGCTGAACTTGGCGGCGATGGCGTCGGCGAGGGAGGCGGGCTTGCGGTCACCCGCCGGGGGCCCGTTGAACTCGGCGCCGCCGCGGGCCGGGCCCGGCACCGGGGCGGAACCGAGGCGGGGGTTCGCCGTGACGGCGGCGGTGATGGCGGCCGTCAGTGCGGCGGTGTCGGCCGGGTCGATGGCCTCGACGGCGGTGCGGAACGACAGGGAGTCAAGCAGGGTGAGAGGATCGGCTCCCGCCGCGGGCGCGGCCTGGTACACGGCGTTCGGCACGGCGGCGGTACGGGCCGCTGCCTGGCTCTCGGTGATGGCGCGCTGCGCCCACTGCGGCAGACGGCTGATGTCGCCTTCGACGGCCTGTACCGGGGCGGGCTACTGCTCGGCGGGGGTCGGGGCGGGCGGTACGGGCGTGGCGGGGCCGGCGGGGGGCCGCTTCCGGCGCGGTCGCGGGGGCGGTCGGCGCGGTCGGCTGCTGCGGTGCGGCGGGCGTGGGCGGCGTCTCGGGTGCGGGCGCGGCGGGGGTCTGCCCGCTCGGCTGGTTGCCAGGGTCGCCCTGCTGTTGTCCGTTCGGCGCGGTCGAGGACGGGGCCGGGGTACTCATGGGTGCACTCCTGATGCGATCGGGCCCGCTCCGGGCGGGCGTCGGGACATGCGAAAGGGGGCCCGCTGGTGGCGGGCCCCTCGGGGGGTGCTGTCGGTCGGTTACTCGGCGGCGGCCGTCGCGGGACGCTCGCGGACGTAACCCCTGATCCACGCCGTACGCAGCAGGCAGTCACCGGGGTACGGGCACGCCCTCGCGTCGTCGCTGCGGCTCCTGGCCTCGGCTCCCTGTTGAATGGCCTTGACGATGTCCTCGCGCGTTCCCATGCCCTCACCTCTTGTTCTGGTGGTCGCTCTCGTTCTTGCGCGCGCCCGCTGCCCAACGCTGTTCGCGGCCGGTCACCTGCTCGATGAACTCAGCCTGTGTCAACCGGCCATACTCGGCCCACCACTCTTTCAGCTCATCGCTCGCACGTGCGTAGGCGATTCGAGCCGGACCACTGAACAATTCGGCCGGGTTCACCCCGGCGGCCTTGGCCTTGGGGTTGAGCAGGTAACCGTTACAGGCGTCGTCGGCGGCGAGGAACTGCCGGTAGACGTACTCCTCGTACAGGGCGCGGGCCTCGGCGCGGGTGACCCGGCGGGCGGTCTCCTCGGCCACGCCCCGGGCGGTGTCCGTCGCAACGGCGGCGGCCAACTCCTCGGTGAACGACTGGTCGTCGGCGAGGGCACCCCACGTCTCCGGGTCCGGGGCGGGGCCCATCGCTTCGGCGAGGGCGTCGCGGTCGGCGAGCAGGTCGTCAACCGCGTTGCCGGTCGCTGCGGGCGGCGGTAGCTCGACCGCGTCGCGGCGATCCATCTCGGCGGCGATCCTGAGTAGTTCCTCGCTGTTGGCGTACTTCATGCACCAGACGAGGGCGTCGTCGCCCACGTCCGTGAGGTCCGCGGCGAGGTTCCCGCCGGGAAGTACCGGGCGAGCAGGTCGTCGAGGTCGCGGCGGTCGGCCTCGGCCTCGATCCGGGCGCAGGCGCGGTCGTCGAGCAGGCGGGAACCCTTGGCGGCGGCGAGCTGGTCGTCGCTCATCTCGCGTACGGTCTGCTCGTCGCCGGACCACACGCGTGCGGCCTCGACCTGCTCGGGCGTGGCCTCTGTCCGCTTCTCGGGGAGGTTCGAGGCGCCCGGCTGCTCGCGGTGCCGCCCGGGTGTGCGGCGAGGTGGTCGCGCATGGCGCCCTGCCACTGCCTGACCTTGAGCCGTGCGGCGCGCTGCGCCTCGGGAGTGACGACGGCGGCCTCACGGCGCTTGTACTTCCGGATGTGCCGTTCGATCTCGCGCTGTCGCTGGCCAGCTTGATATCCGGCGGGGTCGCTCCTGGCCTGCTCCACGGTGGTGAGAGCAGGCGTGTACGCCGACACGCTGTGCCGACAGTTCGGGTGTTGCAGTCCTGCCCGGCGCGCTTCGTCGAGCGATCCGGCGACCCGTACGGGGATCACCCGGCCGTCGTCGATGGCGTGCTCGACCTCGGCCTCACGCTCGCCGTCGGGCCCGCCGATGGTGAGTACGCGGCCCTCCCACGGCCGGCAGAGTGGGCACTCGCGCGGGGCGTTGGACACGATGACCAGGTCGATACCGGCCGTCGACAGGGTGCGCATGTGCGCCTCGGTCGCGGCGCGGCCCACGCTGGTGCGTACGGCCATTTCCGCGTAAGAGGTGAGCTGCCATCGGTGCCCGGCGCGGTCGACGAACGCGCGTATGCCCTCGTCGGCGAACCGGCGCATGGCGTCTTGGGTGGCCTGTCGGCGGGTGCCGGTGCCGAGCAGGGGCGTTGCGGTGACCTCGGCGACGATCGCCCGGAACCGGTCGACGACGGCCCGCAGAATCGAGCGGTGCGTCGAGGTGACCACGTCGACCGTTTCCTGTGCGAGGCGGTCGACGGCCTGAGCGTTCGGGGTCACCTCGTCGACCAGGGCGCGGGCGCCGTCGGATAAGGCGCCCAGTTCGGCGACTGCGGCGCGGTGTCCCTCTTTGTGCGCCTCGGCGACCATGTCGAACACCTCGAGCGTCATGGCCTTGCCGAGTTCGTCGACAACGGCCTGTGAGGCGCGGCGTACCTGCTGGACGGCGGCGAGCTTACGCTCGGCCCACCCTGGGGCGTCGAGGCCGACGGCGAGCTGCCGCGCGATGATGCCCAACAGGCGTTCCTCAGCCTCTGCGTAGAGGTCGCGGGTGCCAACTGCGAGGTCCTCGACCATGCCCGGATGAATGGACACTCCAAACCTCCGCCTGCATCTGTGTTGGAATTGAATGCATGGAGAAGAGACGTGGTGAAGAGTGGCGCCCGGGGATGCGCGTCGCAGTGTGCAACACCAAGGAACGGCCAGCACGGTACCGCGAAGGGCGCATCGTTGACCGTTCGTGGGGCCGGGAGGGCGGACGTCCCATCTACCGGTTCTCTGTCCAGCTGGACAACGTCGAGGGGCAATACATATTTAATCCTGAGGAGTTGAGGGCACCGGACCCTGACCTACCCGCCGATGAAATTGCGTTCATGCTCGGCGAACGTCCCGTGACGTTCGCCGAGACACAGTCTGCGGAATCCTTCATGCAGGCGGTCGCTCAGCACTTTGGGCATCGGATCAACGCTGAGATCAAAGAAACGACGCGGTTCGCGGTTATGCGCTTCCTGCGTCTGGTCTCCGCGAGGCAACACCTGGAACTTGCCGATGGTAGGGATGAGCTAAGCGAACCCATACGTTTCACGACTAGCCAAGGCTGGAGCTTGACTATCGGGACCGACATACGCCCCGAAGCGCTCGCGCAACTCCTCGATTTGCACTCTGCCAGTTCGCCGATTGTGGATGCGGTGCCGTACTCGCTGCTCGCGTGGCGTGAGAACGCTTGGCGATTGAGTGGGTCCCTTCGCGGCCAACCCGTGGAACTCTTCTGGAACCCGTCCTCATCTCGGTGGGAGTAGGCGCGGATCAGCTGAGTGGGAACGTCCCGACCGGATCGGATGCGGCGGCGCCGGTCTCGGCGAGGATCGCGGACACCTCGGCCTTTACGTCGGTGTCGTCCCAATCCGGGTGCAGGATTTTGACCTTGGTAGCCGTCGAGACGGCCCCCGCGCGGTTGAGTAGGTCGAGCGTGGTCGCCGTCTGCTCGGCCGACTCCGCGACGCCGTCGCCGAACTCCACGCGCGGTCGGTCGGGCGTGATCCTGCTCCCGAACAGCTGGGCGTCGAGCAGCAACATGACGTGCAGCATGTCGGCCACGGGGTGACGCCAGTACCCGGCCTTCTTGTGGCGGGTGATCATGCTCCGGGCGTCGCGGCTGTCGACCTCGGTCGCGGTGACCGGCTGTCCCTCGCCGTCGAGGCCGAACGACTGGGGCGAGTAGCCGGCGGCCTGGGCGGCCTGCCGCATGGTCACCTCGGCCGTGCGGGCGTGCTCCTCGACCCGGATAACGAACTGGTTCAGGGTGATGCCAACACCCACGTTGGGTGGCATCTTGAGCGAGTGCCAGACCTCGCCGTCGTCGTCGAACGACGCGCCGCGCCCGGCTCCCTCGTTCCGTAGGTACCCGTCCGGCACGATCAGGCGCGCGCGGGCGAGCCTGATATCGCGCATCCAACTGGTCCACGTTTCGTCGAGGGAGTCGAACATGTCGTAGACAGGGGCGGCGTAGTCCGAGCGTCCGACCGGCGAACCGCGGTGCAGCCGGTTGGGCAGCATGTTGGGCACGTACGCGGCGGTGAGCTGCTGAATGCCGGTCGTGATGCTGTCGCCGTCGGTGCCGAGGCTGTCGACCAGATCGGCCGTGTCGGGATGCTCGGTGAGCGGCACCCGGCGGCCGACGTTCTTGCCGCTGCCCTGGTACAGGGCGTGCACGATGCGACCGGACTCGTGCCGCTCGAAGTGCCGCCACACGGTGGACTGCGTCGAACCGTCCAGCGCGCGCCAGAAGCAGGCCGAACCGGAACTCGGGTACGGCGCCGTCGGGCTGCATGACGGTGAGCAGGGGCCGCGGCGCTAGGTCGCGGTCCCACGCCACGCGCAGAAAGCAGCCGGACAGGGCGGCAGCCTGCTCGGCGGCGCCGAGGAATACCTGTTGAACGCGGCCCTCGTCGAGCAACTGGTCGAGGCGTTCCTGTGTCGCCTGGTCCTCGACGGTGATCGTTGACATGTCGGCGAACAGCAGGTCGGCGCTGGTGCTTGCGATGTCGCCAGCGAGGGGGACGTGTAGGCGGTGGTCGCGCCGCTCGAGACGGTGCTCGAAAGATCGCCGTCCCCACAGGCGGGTGCCGCTCGGTGGGGCGCGGGTGGTTGGTGTAGATGAGGGCGAGGCGCTTCCGGTCGCCGCTATACCACACATCGTCGATGCGCATCTGGGCGTAGTAGGGGGCCCACGCCAGAGGTGGTCACGCGGCGCCGTTGTCAGGCAGAGACATCGATCACCTCCTTGTTCAAAGGAAGCTCGCAACGTGCTGTGAGCAGGCACGATGAGAGCATGAGTCAGGTGATAGCTGCTGCCATCGGGGCTCTGGTCGCCATGGCAGGGACGGTCGGGGCGGGCTGGTTGGCCTACAAGGCAAGCCGTCAACAGGTCGGCGACAATGGGTATTTGGAACATGCGCGAACGCTGCGTCAGGAGCGCCGAGAGACGTACCTCGCTACCCTCGTGGTATATCACCAGGTTCAACGGGCCCTTGAAACATTTGAGCGGCCCGACGGCACCTTTGTTTTGCCCGCTAGCCGCGAGGCGTACCGCGAGACAGCGCGTCAGCTTGACGCTCTCCGGCAGGATTTTGCACAGCAATGGTACGCGATTGAGTTAGTCGGTCCGAATTCTGTGAGGCCGACTGCAGGGGATATGTATGAACTAATCCGGGAGGTCTATTACCGGGTCGAAGGTATCGCGACCGGGGATATCTCTTTGTCCGAGGGCGAGTATTGGGATGATGCCTCAGACCTGCAAAACCAACTCTTCACAGCATCAGAGGATTTCGCACGCGAAGCTCGCCTTGTGTTGGAGAAGCTACCTGAGCCTGCTTCCCGTCCCTGATAGCAGGTGGCGCCATTCGTGAGCCGTTGAGTGCACGACATATCGCAGTGCGTCGGCTGAGTGGTCATCCACCTTCAAGGGGGCGTCCTCGCCGCGCTCGGTGGCTTTCGGATCCCAGCTGTATCCGGGCAGTTCGGCGAGCAGTCCCTCGCACGACTCGTGTACGAGCAGGCGGGCGGCGGCGAGCAGGCTCGACACGCTACGGATGCCGTCGGCGACCTCGTTCGAGGCGCGCGCGAGGCCGGGGTGTCCGTCTAGCCACAGCTGGGTTGAGAATCTGGCCGCGCTCGGATCGACGAACGTCCACTCGGGCGTGATGTCGAGGTCGGCGAGCCACTTCCGGACGGCGGCGCTGTACTGCGCGTCGGTCATGCTGCGGTGCGTTGCGCGGGAGTCGTGGCGCCACTCGGCGGCGACGTACAGCCGGTCGTCGGCGCCTTCGCCGAGCAGGATCGCCGAGAACGGGTTCGTGGTGCCGTAGTCTCACCCGAGCCAGTACCGGCGCATGTCCGGCAGGTGGGCGACGACGTGCCGCCCCTCGTCCCACACGTCATAGATGGCGCCCTCGGCGACGACCCACGCGCCGTCGATCATCCGGCGCGCCACAGGCCGACGTACTCGGCGGCGAGGTCGGCGACGTACTCGGGCGACAACGACGGATTGCCGGACAGCTTGAAGTGCCACGCCCTGAGATTCAGTTCGGCGGCGCGGTCGATGTACCCGCCCTTGAGCCAGTGCCGGGGCGAGTCGGGGTTCGTGGTCGCGTACAGCCGGGCGCCGGGGACGGACAGACGGGCGAGTAGCTGTGTCCAGAACCCTTCCGGGAGTAGCGTCGCCTCGTCCACGTACGCGAGCTGCGCGGTAAGGCCACGTAGCCGGCCCTCGGCGCGCGCGTCGGCGGCGCCGATCAGGTGGACGGTGCGGCCGAGGATCGTCGCCGTGGTCGCCCCGCGGGTGTGCACGACATGCCGGGCGAGGGGCCCGAACAGTGCTGTATCTTGCAGGGGTTCTAGACAATTCCGTTCGATGGTCTGGAGCGACCGGCCACAGATGATGATCAGGCCGGACGGCCCGGCCCCGGCGACGGCGATCACGAACGCGAGCAGGCTCGCGATGGTCTTCCCGCTCCGGACGCTGCCGTGCCACAGGTTGATACGGCGGGTGGCCTGTCCGATGCTGCGTAGCTGCTTGCGCGACAGGGGTAGACGGTCGAGGTTGAGCACCGGCTCACCCCCGTCGGCGCCCCCGTCGTCAGCGTCGTCATCGTTGACCGCGTGCGTCACTGCCTCGCCGAGGGCGCCAAGCATGCTCTTGACCTGCTCGACGCCCTCGCCACCCTCGGCGGGGGCGAGTTTGAGTGACTGCTGAATCGCGGTGGCCTTGACGGTGATGATCTGCCGCTGATCGGCGAATCGTGGCCTGTCGAGGTCGACCTGTTGCCACATGCCTTCTTTGCCTGCGAACTCGCCGTAGATACAGGGCGCCCAGAGCTGGGCGCGCAGCTGCTCGGCGTCGCCTTGCAGTGCGAGGGCGAGAGCGGTCCGCCGGGCGGCGAGGTCGGCACGGCGTACCTCGGTGGCGACGGCGACCTCGGCGGCGCGGGTCGAACGTGAGGGGTGGCTTGAACGCTGCGGCGATCTTCGACACGGTCGACGGCGACCGCTTGATCGCACGGGCGATCTCGTTCCGGCTTTTGCGCTGCGCGTGCAGCTCGCGCACCTGCTCGCGGTCGTTGTCGTCGATGGGGCGTGCCACGCTCGGTCACCTCCTCGCATGGTGAAGCCCTATGGTCCACACGACAGTTGTCCGGTTCGCCTTGTGATTGACCGGTGCGCGTCGTTGACGTCTTCGGTGCGCCGGGCGGCTCAACCAGCCCGAACCCGACAGCTCACCGTGCAGGCGCGAGAGAGGACGCCGAATCTTTCTTGTTGGGGCGTTAGCCGAGACGACGCCATGAAAGAGCACGGGGCCCAAGATAGGTGCGGGGCCTATAGATCAGTCCTGCTTGGGGTGAAGCGCTCACAGAGGAACGATGACGCGGTCACGTTCCGGAAGTTCTGTGTGCCTTCCTACCCGTCTTGGGTCAGTGTCCGCAGACCTTCCGGGGCGGTCCCGGAAAGGTAAGAGACGTGATTGAGCTGGTTACGGCGCTAGTCACCCTGGTAGGCGCAATCATCGCCTTGGCAACGGTTGTTGTTCAGGCGCGTGCTGCCGAGGTTTCCCGAGGTGATGGTGAGCGGCGGTCGATCGAGACAGCGGGCACCGGGGAGCGGGAAGACGGCCCGGACCCGAACGTCTGACTTAGTCAGTAGCTTCCCGAGCTCGCCGAGGAGATGAGCCAGACGGCCCAGCAGGCGGCATCGATGCATGCCGCGCCGCAGGTGGGCCATGCCCAGTCAACGACGCGCGCGGTGTTGTCCACGATCAAGACGTTGTCGGGAGTCCAGTCGGTGTGCAGCAGGATCTCCCCACACAACAGCTCCGCGTCATCGGGATGATCGAGGTCAACGGCATGTGCGTTCGGGGTGATTTCGTTAACCAGCTGCCGTGCGCGGTCGGGCAGTGAGCCGAGCTCGGCGACCGCGGCGCGGTGCCTGGTGTTGTACGCCTCGGCGATCGCGTCGAACACGTCGAGGTATACGGCCTTGCCGAGCTCGTCGACGACGCCCTGTGCGCTACGGCGCAGGGCAGCCACGGAGGTGAGCTTGCGCTCGGCCCACCCCGGGGCGTCGAGTCCGTCGGCGAGCTGCCGAGCGATGATGCCCAACAGGCGCAGCTCGGCCGCGGCGTACAGATCGCGGGTGCGCTCGGCGAGGGGCTCAACCATGCCGGGGTGAATCGCCATCAGACACCCCGAATCTAAGATTGCGTGACACGAGCAGCGCCATGCTCGGAGGGGTGGGAGGGGCTCCAGTGACGGACCAGGCAGAAGACAACGAGGAATGGAGCGAGCTCCAGCTCCGCGTAGACCCCGAGGATGGGCCCTGGCTTGCCCACAGCCTCACTCACGTAATCGCGCAGGCGAGCGTGGTGATTGCGGCGACGACGTTCCTTCAAACCGTCACTCAGCATTTCGGTAATCGGTTGCTTGGCACTATCGACGACGGCACACGCGCCGCCGTGCGCCGCTTCTTGCGACGCCAAAATCTCCAAGCAGGCAGCCTTGCGGCCGAAATCGAACTTCGGACAGACCGAGGGTGGCGGGTCTCGTTCACGCCTGACGTGCCCGCAGAGGCTCTACAGCAGCTATCTGACCTCTGCAATGCCGACCCGCCACACCCGGAGCTGGGGTCCTTCCTGATCAATTACGGGCGGGGTGGTTGGGAAGGATGGGGCGGCGTCGACGGAGAGTTCACCCACTACCGGTGGGAGCCCGAAGGGAAGTGCTGGACTCCTAGGCAGCCGAGCTGAACGGGAACGTCCCGACAGGATCGGGCGCCACTGCTCGGGTCTCGGCGAGGATGAGATCGCCCTCGGCCGCGGTGACGGGCTGTCCGTCGCCGTCGAGGCCGAACGCCTGCGCGTCGTATCCGGCTGTCTGCACGGCCTGTCGTACGACGCTCTCGGCGATGTACCGGTAGGCGGTGGTGGTGCCCACACCTGCGAGCCGGGCGCGAGCTGGGTCCGGTCGAGCTCGCGGCTCAGGGCCGACTCGGACTCCTTCCGGTGTGCTCAGCTGTGTTCAGCGAGGAGCAGTACCGCCCGGGGACTCTGCGCCCAGGAGCTTGAGCAGCCCGGGGAATCTCTTCTCGATGTCCGCGCGTCGTAGCCGGATGCCCTTGCGGTTGCCGTAGTCGATCTCGTCAATGAGACCTGCCTCGCGCAGGACCCGGAAGTGGTGGGTCTGGGTCTGCTTCGAGATCGGAAGATTGAACGAGTTGCAGCCCCGCTCGCTGTCGCTGCGGTCGGCGGCCAACTCCGTCATCACCGAACGACGGTGCTCATCGGCGAGGGCGCGAAATACCGCCCCCAGATCGAGCGCATCGGCCTCGGGGCCGACCAGGTTCATCCCGGCCACGCGGTACTCCCTTCAGGTACGACTTGCATC
The DNA here is from genome assembly GCF_040653035.1 of Streptomyces malaysiensis subsp. malaysiensis. Lineage (NCBI taxonomy): Bacteria > Bacillati > Actinomycetota > Actinomycetes > Kitasatosporales > Streptomycetaceae > Streptomyces > Streptomyces malaysiensis. Next base: position 127,460 of record NZ_JBEZNG010000016.1, on the reverse strand, counting down.
GTACCTCAAGGATGTGCTCCACTGAGGTACGAAATTGATCGTACCTTGGCCCGGTTGCGCTGCCCGGTGCCGCCATCCCCCTGAGACCCGGCCCGGCACTCGCCGGGGACCTGGTCATCGACACTCCACGAGGTCATCGTCATGAAGAAGCCCGAGGTGCTGATAGTCGGTGCCGGAATCGCAGGGCCCGCACTCGCATACTGGCTCTCCCGGAATGGATACCGGCCGACGGTCGTCGAACACGCCCGGCAGCTGCGCTCCGGTGGTAGCGCGATCGTCGTGAAAGGGCCCGCGATCCCGGTCGCCGACCGCATGGGCATCCTTCCGCAGCTCCGCGGGCTCGCCACCCGCAATCGGTCACTGACCCTGCTCGACCCCGGCGGCAGGCGGATCCTGCAACTCCCGCTCACCTCGGACAAGGCTCCGACGGTCGAGGTGACCCGAGCCGACCTGTCCGAGGTGCTCCACCGCTCGGCGCAGACCGAGGCCGAGTTCTTGTTCGACGACACGGTCACCGCTCTCGACCAGGACGAAGGCGGGGTGGACGTCACCTTCCGGCGATCCGCGCCACGGCGCTTCGACTTGATAGTCGGTGCCGACGGGATGCACTCCACCGTACGGCGCCTGGTATTCGGACCCGAGCGGCAGTTCGTGAGCGACCTGGGCCTGTACGGCGCGACCGTCCCGCTGGAACCCGACGCCATCGAGGACCCGAGTGAGATGACGATGCTGACCGCGCCGAACCGGATGCTGGTCCTCCACCCCTCGCGGACCACTCCGCTCGCGATCTTCACCTTCCGGGCCGCACAGCCGGCGCCCCACGACCGCAAGAACATCGCCCTTCACAAGCAGACCGTGGCCGACGCCTACGCCGATGTGCGGTGGCGGGCACCGGAACTCGTGGCGGCGTTCCTCGACCACCCGGCTCCGTTCTTCGACCCCCTGACCACCGTCCGGATGCCCTCGTGGTCCCGTGGACGGGTCGTACTGCTCGGGGACGCGGCGGCGGCGACAGCCCTGCTGGGCGACGGGTCCAGCATGGCGATGGCGGGCGCGTACGCCCTCGCGGAAGAGCTCGCCGCCCATCCCGGTGATCACGCCCGCGCCTTCGCCGCCTACGAGTCGCGGCTCCGCCGTGAGGTAGGCCCGCGGCAGCGACGCGTCGGTCTGCTCTCCAGGCTCATGGTGCCCCGCACCCGGCCGGGCCTCGCGGTGCGCAACGCCGTGGGCCGCGCGGTCGGTCGCACGAACCGGATCGCCTCTCGCGAAGCCGCGAACCGGTAGACCGGGCCCGCGCCGACCGGTCAGCGGTCGGCGCGCAGCTCCGCGGTAGCTCTCGGCGTGTCGGCGCCGCCATATCCGACGAGCCCGGCTCGGCGTGGCAGGTCATCGTCGGCGAGCTCGGCCGTCTCCGAATGCTCTGTGAGGGGCACGCGCCGGCCGATGTACCAGTGGGATGGCCAGGCGAAAGATTGGATCGCCGGCTGAGCGGGATTCCCCCGACGGGGTCGGGTGCGCCTGCTTCGATCTCGGCGAGGATCGCCGTCACCTCGGCCTGTACATGATCCGTCGGACAGAGTCGAAACACAGAGTCGAAACACGGGGTGCGCCCCCGGCCGTGGCCGAGGGCGCTGAGGGGCCCTATGCCCCGTCTTCGGCGGTCCAGATCCGGCTGCGCAAATCCCTTCCGCGCAGCACCTGCACCCGCCACGGTTCGATGCGCAACACGTGGTATTCCGGGTCCGTCGGTCCGCCGCGCCAGTAGCCGCGGGGGTCGTAGCCGACCCCGGGTGGGCTGCCCTTGCGGTAGAGCTCCCACGCGTGGCGTTTGGTGGGCTCGTCCTCGACCCACCTGGAGACGCTGTCGATGAACACGGCGTTCTGCCGTGGGTTCCAGTAGGAGTAGGTGGTGTGCGGATTGTTCGCCAGGTGTGCCGACTTCACCGGTGTCTTGTAGGCGGCGAGCCAGCCGACGGGGCGGCCGTCGACGACCTCCCAGATGGGGAGCAGTATGCGCGCCCGGGGGCGGCCCTTCTTATCGACGGTGATCATGGTCGCGTATGCGATGTCGCTGATGTACTGGAAGAACTCGCTCTCCACAGCGGAGAAGGAGCGCTCCGTCAGCGTCATGGCGCCACCTTCTTCTCCGCGGGGCTTCACCGTGCCGCCTCCGCCGTCTCGGCGCCTTCAGCGGCGCCCGGCGCGGGCCGCTGGGCATCGTCAGCAGTCGCACCGAGGCGATCCCGGAGGCCGAACGCGCTGATGAGCGCGGCGAGGGCGGCCGCGATGAGTGGGACGAGCAGGGCGGCGTGGTAGCCGTCGAGCAGGGCCTTGGGGGATCCGCCCTCAGCGGTGGCCGCGACGTTGACGGCGGTGACGGTGGACAGGCCGAGGGCGGCGCCGAATTGGAAGGAGGTGTAGAGGAGACCGCCCGCGAGTCCCTGCTCCTCCTCGTCGATCCCCTCGGTGGCGACGATGGTGAGCGGGCCGTAGGCCAGGGAGAACGCCAGGCCGAGGGTGATGAGGCTGGGGAACATCGCCGCGTACGTCCAGTCGTCGCCGACCGGCAGGAACAGGGCGTACGACAGCACGGCCAGCACCAGGCCGCCGAAGATGACCCGGGCGTTGCCGAAGCGGTTGACGAGTCTGGGGGTGAGGGTGGGGGAGAGCGCGGCGTCGATGCCGATCACCAGCAGCGCGAGGCTGGTCTGGACCGTGGACCAGTCGCGCAGCTCCTGTAGATACAGCACGGCGATGAACTGGAAGCCGAAGAAGCCGCCGGAGAAGAGCAGCGCGGCGAGGTTGGCGCGCACCAAGGGGCCGCTGCGGAAGATCCCCAGCCGTACGAGCGGGGCGGCAGCCCGGCGTTCGGTCAGTACGAAGACGATGAGGAGCGCGAAGCCTGCGCCGAGGGTGCCCAGCGTCTGGCCCACACCGGTGTGGGCGGCGCGTTCGACGGCGAAGACGAGGAGCACGATCGCGCCGGTCACGGTGAGCGCCCCCAGCACATCGACACGCTGCCCGGTGCGGTCGGGCCGCTCGGACTTGGGGATGAGGGCGAGGGCGGCCACCAGGATGAGGAACGACAGGACCACCGGGGCGAAGAACACCCAGCGCCAGTCGGCCGAGGTCAGCAGCCCTCCGACGACCAGGCCAATGGAGAAGCCCCCGGCCGCGGTTCCGGAGTAGACCAGGAGGGCCCTGTCGCGCTGTGGCCCCTCCGCGAAGCCGGTCGTGATGATGGACAGCCCGGCCGGAGTCATGAACGCGGCGGCGACCCCCGTCACAAACCGGGCGATGATCAGCGTGCTTCCATCCTCGGCGAAGCCGCCCAGACCGGAGAAGAGCAGGAACACGGTGAGCCAGAGCAGAAACATCCGCCGGCGGCCGAAGAGGTCCGCCGCTCGTCCGCCCAGCAGCATGAACCCGCCGTAACCCACGACGTACGCGCTCATCACCCACTGGAGTTCACCGGTGGACATGCCCAGGTCGGCACGGATCGACGGCAGGGCCACATTGAGCATGGCCACATCGATGCCCTCCAGGAAGATCGCTCCACACAGTACGAAGAGCACTCCCCAGGCGCGCCCGCTCAGGCGGGCTCCGTCGGGCTCCGGCGGTGGTGACATGGATGGCGTGGACACAGGACGGCTCCTCGAAGCGATAAGGGAAGGAAGGGAAGGCAGGGGGAGGCAAGGGAGAACGAAGGCGTCCCGGGCGGCGGTTACCGAACCGCCGGTCGGTTCCCTCTTGTTACCGCCTCGATCCTGGGGCACCCTGAACGACCGTGGAAGAAGGCACTTTGAAGTCACCCAGTCACTGCACGGGAACCGATGACGACCAGGCCCGTCAGTGGGACACCCGGGAAGGCTGCGAGGTCCGGCAGATCCTCGACCGCGTGGCCGACAAGTGGTCGCTGCTCGTCATCGCCCTGCTCGACCGCCGTACCCTGCGCTTCACCGAACTGCGGCGCGAGATCGACGGGGTCAGCCAGCGCATGCTGACGGTGACACTGCGCCAACTGGAGCGCGACGGGCTGGTGCACCGCACGGTGCACCCGGTCGTCCCGCCGCGCGTGGACTACCGGCTCACCCCGATGGGAGCGACGCTGCACCACACCATCCAGGCGCTCGTCGCCTGGACCGAGGACCACCAGGACAAGATCGCCGCCGCCCGCGCCGAATACGACCAGCGCGAAGGGGAGGCCCGGAGCGCGTAGACGGCGTATCGACGGGGTCCGGGCCGGGCCCGCTTCATACGCCCTCCTCCGACCGGGCCTTCCGCGCGGCCTCCTCGTAGGTGCGCAACAGCCGCTCCCCGGTCTCGCACCCGGCGCCGGGCGTCCGGCAGGCCGGGCAGCCCGCGGCGTGCTCGATGGCCGCACGCCACGCCTCGTCGGCGAACGGGTCCTTGGGCTCTTCGGCGGTGCGCGCGTCTTCGGTGGTGTGCGCTGCTTCGGTGGTGTGCTCGGGGCCCGTCATCGCGACCTGCCCTGGTCGAGGGCGCGGCGCCGGGCGGCGGCCCGTAGCACGGCGTCGTCGGTGTGGGGGTAGTTGCGGGCGTGCATGGGGCAGACGTAGCGGGTCGCCGCGGCGACACTGCCGGTGTGCTCGACGGGCACGGGGATCGGCTCGTCCGTGGGCAACTGGCACCGATGGCAGAGCTGACGGCCGTTCGGCTTCGGGCCGAGGACCTCCCAGGACGCCTGGGCCAGGGCCTCATGGAGCTGCCGGGTGTCGGTGAGATAGCGGTCGATGCGGTACGGCACCCGCCAGTAGGTGTCGTGGTCGCGAGTCCATGTCGCCGGAGGAATGCCGATGAGCGTCTTTTCGTCCACCAGCCGGGTGAGGACGTGGACCTGACGCACGCACCAGCTCTGGGCGGTGTCCACTTCGATCAGCCAGTACGCCTTGCCGTGGGTGCGATCCTGTATGACGGCGCCGGAGCGGTCGCCGAGCAGCGATAGCGCGCGGTCGGCGACAGGGGTGGGCGCCGAGACGGCGTCCCACCATTCGCCCACCGGTAACGCCTCGATGTCTTCGGTCGGTGGTGCCCATGGCAAAGCCGACTGTGGGTCTGTGATCACGACACGGCTCCTCGTGGCCGGTATGTATCCGTGTCGTGACGCTAAGTGTGGTGACCTGGGTCACTCAATGGCACTTCCTTCGGACTGCCGAAGGAAGTGCCAGGCGAGCGTTACAGCGGCACGCCGACCGCGTCCGCCAGCGTCCGCATCTCCGGCGTCAACGTCCGCCGCCTCTCCACCACATCGCCGAGGATGTCGCGCGCGTACCGCTGGCTGGCCAGCCACTCCGGCGCTTCGACGTGCACGCCGGTCAGCACGTCCACAGCCTCCGGGTATTGCCGCATCATGGTGTGGGCCTTCGCGACGTCCAGCCGGTGCCGGTGGTACTCGGTGCTCACCGTCAATCCGCCCTGCGTTCCGGGCGCGGCACGACCGGATCGCTTCGGCTTCACCGCGCGCAGTACCTTGTCCGGCTGGTCCAGCACGATGTGCCGTTCGCATGCCTTGTACCGCACAGTGGTCGGACCCCATGTCGCCAGGCGCTCAGTGCCGCGGGGCAGCTCACGCCCCAGCAGTACGGAGACCGACTGGGCGAGGCGCATCGTGTCGTCCGCCTCTCCCAGCCGGTTGTCGCGCAGGGCCGCGGCGCTCGCCTGCGTCAGCAGCCAGCCGAAGGCGGCGAGCTCCTCTGGTGTCGCTCTGGACATCTTCGGCTCGGCGTCGTCCGCCCACTTGGTGGCCAACTCCCGGGACGCGGCCAACTTGCCCTGCCGGACGAGAAGCCAGCTCCAGGTGGTGATGATCCCGGCAGCGCGCAGCCGGTCCGGCGCGGCGTCGAGGGCGCGGCGCAGTGCGGTCTCCGCCGCGTCGAACTGACGCACCTGGGTCAGCACCGATCCGGCGATCTGGAGCAGGTGGGAGCGGACGTCCCGGGCCTCGGCCGAGTCACCGAGCGCGTCGGCGTCCGCGAGGAGCGGGGCGAGGAGCACGGTCAACTCACCGAGCCGGTTGTCGAAGTAGGCGGAGCGCACCTCGGGGAGCATCGCGCGCACGCCCTCGACCGTTGGGGCCTGGCCTGTGCGGACCGTCGCGACCTGCACGGCTCGCTCCAGCGGGCGCCAGGGCTCGGCGGCCTCGGCGGCGGGCTCCTCGTCGTCGCGCTCCAGGAGGCAGCTGGTGGGGACGCGTAGCGCGGAGGCGAGCCGGTGGGCGGTCTCCATACGCGTGTCGGCGATCTCGCCCTGCTCCAGCTTCCGGATCAGCGAGAGCGATACACCTGATATGTCGGCCAGTCCCCGCTGCGTCAACCCGCGGCGCTTGCGGACCTTGCGGAGGCTGGAGCCAATGTCGGTTTCTTCGGGCATACAGAACTCCGTTCTGAACTCCACATTCAGACGGTACCCCTGGTCGGCTCCGGGGGCCCTCGTTCGGCCCTCACTCCGGTGAGGGCCGACGTGTTTCCGGATCGGCGCGTTGCGGTGAACGCGCAGGGACTTCGGCGCCGTTGAAGACGGCCGCGGCCCCGCACTCGGGTGACCGCCCGGCGCCAGGGGGCCCGGACCCCCGGCGCCCCGCCCGGCAGCGGCTACGATCCCGGGGCAGCCGATGACAGGGGGGAGCCGTGAGCCGAACCGCGACGCAGCTCGCCACCGCCGTCCGCCGAGCCAGGCGTGACGCCACCGCCGAGGTGACCGTGCTGGCCGACCGCCCCGACGCCACCGTCGTCCGGTGCGGCCACGTCGTCGCCAAGGCGCATCCGCCCGGTACGGACCCGGCCGAGCTGGCCGTCCGGCTCGGCGTCGCGGCGCACCCCCGGTGCGCGGGGATACTGCTGCCGCCGGTCGATGGCATGGCCCCGCTGCCCGACGGCCGGATGGTCACCCTCTGGCCGTACGGCGAACCCGTGGCGCCCGACGCGCCGGACGCCGCCCCATGGGCCGAGGCGGGGAGCCTGCTGGCCCGGCTGCACGCGGTGCCGGTCGGCGAACTGCCGGGCCCGCTCCCGGCGATGGGCGGCCCGGCCAAGGTGGCCCGCGCCATCGCCCGGCTGCGGGCGGCGGCGCTCCCCGACACCACGGCCACCAGGGCCGTACTGCGGGCCTGGGCCGGTCTGCCCGGCTGGGCGCGGGGCGTGGACCGCGCGGACGGCGCGAACCATACGGATCGCGCGCACCATACGGACCGCGCGGACCGCGGCGAGCGGCCCGAAGCCCAGGGCCTGTGTCACGGCGATCTCCACCTCGGCCAGCTCATCCGCCCCCGCGCCACCGACTGGCGGCTGATCGACATCGACGACCTCGGCCTCGGCGACCCGGCCTGGGACCTCGCGCGGCCCGCCGCCTGGTACGCGGCCGGGCTGCTCGCCCCCGAGGACTGGGAGCGGTTCCTGGGGGCGTACCGGGCCGCGGGCGGTTCCGCCGCGGGGCGGCGCGACCCCTGGCCGCGGCTGGATGTGCCGGCCCGCGCCCTCACCGTCCAGACGGCCGCGCTCGCGCTCGCCAAGGCTGCGGCCGCCGGGCGTGCGTTGGACGAGGCGGAGGAGGCGATGGTGGAGGCGTCGGTCCGCATCGCCCGCTTCATGGAGGCCGTAGGGTGAAGTCCACACGCACGGACGGACGTTCCGGCGTGCTTGCCCGAAGCATGAGGAGTTGAGCGGACCATGCAGTGTCCCAAGTGCCATGCGCCGATGCACACGTACAACCGCAACGGCGTGCAGATAGAGCAGTGCAGCGGCTGCCGGGGGATCTTTCTGGACTACGGGGAGCTGGAGGCGCTGACTCGCCTTGAGTCGCAGTGGACGCAAGCGGCGCCGCCCGCCCCGCCCGGCGCCCCACAGGCGTACCCGGCCGCACCCGCGTGGGGCGCCCCGCAGCACGGGCACTACGGCGGTCACCACGGACACCACAAGCGGGGCTTCGGGCACATGCTCTTCTCGTCCTGAGCGACTCCCCGAGCGACCCGCGCGGCGCCCTGAGCGACCCGCGCGACGCCGCCCCGGGAAACGTGGGAAACGCCGGAGGGCCGGAGCTTTTCGCTCCGGCCCTCCGGCGATCGGTGTGGACGATACTGGGATTGAACCAGTGACCTCTTCCGTGTCAGGGAAGCGCTCTCCCGCTGAGCTAATCGTCCGCGGGACCGCGTGCGCGATACTGGGATTGAACCAGTGACCTCTTCCGTGTCAGGGAAGCGCTCTCCCGCTGAGCTAATCGCGCGGGGTGGATCCGATCCCGGAAGGGGCAGACCCGAGTGGACGATACTGGGATTGAACCAGTGACCTCTTCCGTGTCAGGGAAGCGCTCTCCCGCTGAGCTAATCGTCCGAGGTGGAGACGGGATTTGAACCCGTGTAGACGGCTTTGCAGGCCGTTGCCTCGCCTCTCGGCCACTCCACCAGCCGTGGGGATCGAAACCCCCACACCGAGCGGACGACGAGATTCGAACTCGCGACCCTCACCTTGGCAAGGTGATGCTCTACCAACTGAGCCACGTCCGCAGGTGTCGTTTCTCCGGGGCGCTTCCGCGTCCCGGCGACGTGTTGAACTCTAGCGGATTCCGGGGCCAGCTCAAATTCCGTTTCCGCAGCGTGCTGCGCTGCTCGCCCGCCGCGCTCCCTGCCGAGGCCGCCCTGACCTGGCCACCATAGACTCGCGAACGTGCCCGACCTGCCCCCGCTCGCCCGCTTCGGCGACCTGCTCGCCACCGATCTGCGCGAGGTGACCAGCGACCCGTCGGCCCTGGACACCCAGGGTTTCTGGGCCGTTGTCGCCGACTTCGAGGGCCGGCTGACCTGTGCCCGCTTCGGGGATGTACGGACCGAGCCCGTACCGCCTCCCGTGCCCGGCGGCTGGCGCGGCCCCTCGGCCGGGGAGTGGACCTCGTCACTGGACCGGGCCGCCTACACCGCGGGCGTGCGCGACATCCGGCGGCGCATCGCGACCGGCGAGGTCTACCAGGCCAACCTCTGCCGGGTGCTGTCCGCGCCGCTGCCCGATCCGGCCGCGGCAGATGTGGACGCGCTGACCGCGCTGCTGGCCCTGGGCAACCCGGCCCCGTACGCGGGCACCGTAAGGCTGCCCGCCCATGGGGTGGAGGTGGCCACGGCCTCGCCCGAGCTGTTCCTGCGGCGCTCCGGGCGCACCGTGGAGTCCGGCCCCATCAAGGGCACCGGCCGCGTCCCCGGGGACCTGCTGGAGAAGGACCACGCCGAGAACGTGATGATCGTGGACCTGGTCCGCAACGACCTGGGCCGGGTCTGCGCCACCGGCTCGGTGACCGTCCCGGCGCTCTGCGCCGTCGAACCGCACCCCGGTCTGGTCCACCTCGTCTCCACGGTGCGGGGCGAACTCGCCCCCGGCACCGGCTGGGCGGAGCTGTTCGCGGCCACCTTCCCGCCCGGATCGGTCACCGGTGCGCCCAAGTCCAGTGCGCTGCGCGTCATCGGGGAGCTGGAGACCGCACCCCGCGGCCCGTACTGCGGCGGTATCGGCTGGGTCGACGCCGACCGCGGCACCGGTGAGCTGGCGGTCGGGATACGGACCTTCTGGATCGACCGCGGCCCGGCCGGGGCCGTGCTGCGGTTCGGCACCGGAGCGGGCATCACCTGGGGCTCGGAGCCGGAGCGCGAATGGGACGAAACGGAACTGAAGGCCGCCCGGCTGCTCGCGGTAGCGTCGGGTGTACAGCAGCCGACGGGAAGGGCGACACGATGAAACCGGCCATCTGGCTCGATGGATCCCTCCGCGACGCGGACAGCGCCATGGTGTCCGTGTTCGACCATGGGCTCACGGTCGGCGACGGTGTCTTCGAGACCGTCAAGGCCACCGAGGGACAGCCCTTCGCCCTCACCCGCCATCTGCGGCGGCTGGCCCGCTCGGCCCGGGGCCTGGGGCTTCCCGAGCCGGACCTGGACGAGGTGCGGCGGGGCTGCGAGGAGGTCCTCAAGGCCCACCCCGTGCCGTTCGGACGGCTGAGGATCACCTACACCGGAGGGATCTCGCCACTCGGCTCCGACCGGGGCACGGCCGGGCCCACCCTGGTGGTGGCGCTGGTCGAGGCGGCCCGCCGGCCCGACGCCACGGCCGTGATCACCGTCCCCTGGGCGCGCAACGAGCGTGGGGCGCTCACCGGCCTGAAGACCACCTCGTACGGCGAGAACGTGATCGCGCTCGCCCGCGCCCATGAGCACGGTGCCACCGAGGCCCTCTTCGGCAACACGGTCGGCGCGCTCTGCGAGGGCACCGGCACCAATGTCTTCGTGGTCCTCGACGGCCAGCTGCACACCCCGCCGCTCTCCTCCGGCTGCCTCGCCGGGATCACCCGCGCCCTGGTGCTGGAGTGGGTGGGCGCCAAGGAGACCGATCTGCCGCTGGAGGCGCTGCGCGGGGCCGAGGAGGTCTTCCTGACCTCCACGACCCGCGATGTACAGGCCGTGCACCGGGTGGACGAGCACACCCTGCGCGGCGCCCCCGGCCCGGTCACCGCCGAGGCCCTGCGGATCTTCATCGAGCGGGCGGCCGCCGACATCGACCCCTGACCGGGCCGGTCGCCGCGGATCCGCCCGGCGGACCCCGTGCGGCGGCGGACCCGTACCAGCGGCGGCCCCGTACCAGCCGGTCGCGGCGGATCCGTACGAACAAACCGGGTGACGATCGCCCGACGGGCAGGTAGAACACCTTCGTGACCACCACTTTGCGGCCCACCGTGCCCGAACAGCGGACCGACGGCGGCGGGCGTGCCCGCTCGTACGAGGTGTGCGTCAACAGCCGTCCCGTCGGCTCCGTCCGCCTTGCCACCGACGCCCGCCTGGGCAGGGCGGCCGGGTGCATCGAGCGGCTCCACATCGACGAGGCCGAGCGGCACCGGGGCCGCGGCACGGTGGCCGCGCTCGCCGCCGAGGAGGTGCTGCGCGGCTGGGGCTGCACCCAGCTGGTGGTGAACGTCCCCGCGCGGGCCACGACCGCCCTCGGGCTCGCGTCCGCGCTCGGCTACCGCGAGCGCGGACGCAACATGCTCAAGCGGCTCACCGAGCCGCCCGAGCTGCCCGGGGACAGCGCGATCCGTCCCATGGCGGCGGCCGAGTACCCGGCGTGGCGCGCCAAGGAGCGGACCGGGTACATCGCCGATCTGCTGGAGCGCGGACTCAGCCGGGAGCAGGCCGAGACCAAGGCGGACACCGACTACGCCAGGCTGCTGCCGCAGGGCCCGGACACCCCCGGGACCCTGCTGCGCATCCTCGCCCACGGCGGTACGGACCTGGGCACCCTCTGGCTCGCGCTGCGCCTGGGGGAGCCGGAGGCGGCCGAGGACGGGGAGGCGTACGTCTTCGCCGTCGAGGTCGCCGCGGAGCACCGCGGCCATGGACACGGCCGCACCCTGATGCTGGCCGCCGAGCGCGAGAGCCTTGCGCACGGGGCGCACAGCCTGGGCCTGCGGGTCTTCGGCGGCAACACCCCGGCGCTGCGGCTGTACGAGTCGCTGGGCTACGAGCCGACCCAGTACGAGTTCTACAAGCCGCTGCTCTGAGGGCCCGGCGGGTCCCGGCCCGAGGCCCTTCCGGAGGCCCTTGGGACCGCTCGTACTTCCCGGCGTTCTTACGGGCGCCGGCTTTTCCGGTTTCCCGGCGGCCTTACGGGCGCTCGGCGATGAGGCGGGCGGCGATCTCCTCGACGCGCTCCCGCAGCCCCTCCTGGCTCTTGCCGCCGTCGAGCCGTTCGCCGCCGATCACATACGTGGGGGTGCCGGTGACCCCGATCGCTTTGCCCTCGGCCTGGTCCGCGTCCACGATCAGGATGTGCCGCCCGTCCACCAGCGCGGTGTCCATCTCCTCGGCGTCCAGCCCCAGTTCCCGGGCCACCTCCACCAGCAGCGGCTCACCGCGCTTCCCGAGCTCCTCGGTGCGCTCCAGGACAGCCTCGACGAACGGCCAGCCGCGCCCCTGTGCGATGGCCTCCTCGGCCGCCTGGGCCGCCGCGTGGGCGTGCTGGTGGCGCTCCAGCGGGAAGTGGCGCAGCCGGATCTCCAGGGTGTCCTGGAACCGGTCGCGCAGCGCGCGCAGATCGCCCAGTGCGGTACGGCAGTCGGGGCACTGCAATTCGCACCAGACGTCGAGCACGGGGCGAGGGGCGGGGTCGGTGTGGCTCATGGGGCCAGTCTTCCAGCCCCTGGACCCTGGTCCGTACCCGGAGATGTCCCTGATCCCGGGCCCTGGCCATGGCCCGGTTCGCCTTACGGGGTGCACGATGGACATACCGGAAACCCAGTCGCGGGAGGAACGATGCTGACCGACACCGTATGTGCCGCGCTCTCCGCGGCCGGTCTGGGCATCGCCGGGCTGACCGCCTACCGCAAGCGGTTCCTGGCCGCGACCCGGATCGCCGCCTACGCCCTGATCCCGCTCGGCCTGGCGATGACCGGCGTCCTGGACTGGGTGGCCGACCTGGTCTTCAAGCCGAGCGTCTGGCTGGGCTTCGGTGTGCTCGGCGTCTCCTGGGCGCTGTTCATGATCAGCCGGGCGGTCGAGCGCCGCTCCGGCGGCACCCGTAAGGAGCGGCGCGCGGCGGCCGCGGCCGAACGGGCCGGGGTGTCCGCGGGGGCCTCGGAGCCCGCCCTGGGGCCCGGCCGGGGGGCCACCGGTGCCAAGGGGGCCGGAAAGCCGAAGGTCAAGGGCGGAACGAGCTCTGGCACAGATGACTTCTCGGACATCGAGGCGATACTCAAAAAGCACGGGATCTGACAAGCGACCGATCAAATAACGATCACTGGTCGCAGGCGGTGCCATGGCTAGGTCATGATCTCCGCGAGATGTTGCAATCACCGCCCGGGGAGCAATCCCCCATCGAAGGACCCCCAGTTCCGCCGAGCGACGAGACCCGTGGCTGTCTCTTCGCCCTCTCGCAGCCCCCGCTGATGCTGTTCCTGGCGTTCATCGGCACTCTGCTCGTCGGCACCGCCGTTCACGACCTCTACCGGTGGTGAGGCGGCGACCCGTCCGCTCCCCGACCGCCCGGCCCCGGCCTCCCGGGCGTGGGCGGTCAGCTCGCGGCCTCGCGGCGCCGGGCGCGGTAGGCGGCGACATGCAGCCGGTTGCCGCAGGTGCGGCTGTCGCAGTAGCGCCGGGAGCGATTGCGGGACAGGTCCACGAAGGCGTGGCGGCAGTCCGGGGCCTCACAGCGGCGCAGCCGCTCCTGCTCGCCGCCCACCACCAGGAACGCCAGTGCCATGCCGCAGTCGGCGGTGAGGTGGTCGGCGAGCGAGGCACCGGGTGCGAAGTAGTGCACATGCCAGTCGTAGCCGTCGTGGTCGGTGAGCCGGGGGGTGGTGCCGGCCGCGGCGATCATCGTGTTGAGCAGTTCCGCGGTGCGGCGGGTGGCGCTTTCGCTCCCGGCCGTGGCGAAGACCTCGGCGAACCGGGCCCGTACGGCCCGGACGGCGATGAGGTCACGCTCCCCGAGCGTGCCGATGTCGCTGATCACATTGCGCTCGACGAACCGGCGGAGTGCGGCGACATCCGCGAGGCCGTCCCCCTCCGCGCCCTCGGGCGCGGTGTTCACCAGATCGACGACGGCGTCGAGCGAGCACCGGGTGTCGTGGTTGATCAGCACGATTGGCTCCCTGGCCGGCTGGGTCGGCGGCTGCCCCTGGGCGGCCCTCGATCTGCCCGACTCTAGTCCTGCCGGGCGCCGGGCGTTCACCAAGCGGCCGGGTGTTAACACGACGGTGCCGCCACCGCGGGCGGTGCCGCGGCGACGGCACCGTCGCCTGCCTCTGCCGTTGTCGGGATTGCCATGGTCGGGATCTTCGGTACGGAAATGTCGCGCTCAGGCTTGCGCCGTCTCCCCGAGTCGGACGGCCGAGCGCTCAGCTCTCGCCGGGTCTCAGCTCTCCGCCAGGATGTGGGAGAGCTCTGTGTCGAGGTCGAAATGACGGTGTTCGGTACCGGGTGGCACCGCGGCGTCCGTTCGCTTCAGGAACGACTCCAGGGCCCGCGCCGGGGCTTCGAGCAGTGCCTCCCCCTCCGGGGAGCTCAGGGCGATGCAGACGACTCCCTGGCCGTGGCTGCGGGACGGCCACACGCGGACGTCGCCGGTGCCGGTGGGCCGGTGCAGACCCTCGGCGAGAAGATCGCGGGCGAACACCCATTCGACCGTCTCTTCGGCTCCGGTGTGGAAGGTGGCGTGCACGGCGTAAGGGTCGGCCGTGTCATACCGCAGGCCCGCGGGTACAGGCAGTGAGGATTCGCTCGACACAACGAGGCGCAGGTGCAGCTCGCAGCTGACCGTGGTGTTCATAAGCGCCAGGGCCTTTCGCTCAGTGTGCGCTCGGGGATTCGCACGTCGGCGAAATCGACATGCCACCTACGGTGCCGTTGTAAACCCCTCTGACCGTTTTGCGGCTCTTCTGGTAGCTCTTGCGGCCCAGCTCCGGGGTGGCCGCTACCGCCGTTCCGGTGACTTCAAACGATCAGGTAAGTTGGGTCACATGAATGCGGAGAGTGACGAGCGGCAGGGGGCCACCGGCGCGCCTCAGGTCGCGGCGGGGGGCGATGCGTCGAAGCGGGAGCCGGTGTTGGGCTCCCGGGCGCCGCGGTTCATCAAGCGGTCGCGCACCCTCCACCTGAGCTGGCAGGTCGGCGTGTTCATCGTCGGCCTCGGGGTCGTGGGCGTGGGCATCGTCCTGCTGCCGCTGCCCGGTCCGGGGTGGCTGGTGATCTTCGCCGGAATGGCGATCTGGGCGACCGAGTTCGTCTGGGCCCAGCTGGTGCTGGCCTGGACCAAGCGCAAGGTCACCGAGGCGGCGCATCGCGCCCTGGACCCGAAGGTGCGCAGGCGCAATCTGATACTGACCTCGGTCGCGGTGGTGATCTGTGCCGTGGCGGTGTCGGTCTATGTGTGGAAGTTCGGCATCGTGATGCCGTGGAAGATCGAGCAGTGACCGGCCCCGGGTCGCAGGACTGGTCATGGGCACGGTTCGGCATGCGCTAATGTTGAGCGTGCGCCGGGGCGATTAGCTCAGCGGGAGAGCGCTTCGTTCACACCGAAGAGGTCACTGGTTCGATCCCAGTATCGCCCACCCTGGACCGAGGGCCCGGAAGGCATCCGCCTTCCGGGCCCTCGGCGTTGTCGCATGCCCGAAGGTGTCCGTCGATGGGTGGCCGACGGCACCGCCCCAAGCGCTTTCGTTGAAGCGCTTCACCTCGTTCTGTGGCCGGTCCTGTCCGAATCGTTGACGGGCACGGCGTTGGTCCCTCCGCCACCCACGGTCACTTATGTCATGCACCTGCCCCTGCATGAAAGGTGAAGCGGACATGCCCCCGACCCCCCGACGCAACCTCCTCAAGGCCGCCGCCGTGGCCCGACGGCTCGCTCAAATGGGCCGCGCACGCCGCCGCCGTGTGCACCCCGCCCCAACTGGCCGCCGGACCCGCCGATTTGGCCCGCGCCGAGCTCTTCGGTGGCCTCTTCGCCCCCGTCGACCGCTCCACCCCCGCCGAGGCGAGGATCGAGGACCGTCTTGACCTCCCCTTCGACTGCCACAAGTGCCAGGTCGAGCAGCGCCGTTGGTACGGTTGCGCGCCTTCGCCGCACGCCCTGTCCATCGGCTTCGGCACCGACTGGAGCGGCCTCGCCGCGATCCGGAACATGGCGCTCGTCGGCGACAAGCCGCCGGGGTAGCCACGCCGTCGCGGTCCGATGACACTTGAGGGCATGGACTGGTGCCATTACCGCTTCCGCAGTCGATGGGACCTCGACGCGCCACCCGCCGCCGTCTTCGCGGTGCTGGCGGACGGCGCCGACTATCCGCGGTGGTGGCGCCAGGTCCGTGAGGTCCGGCAGATCGACGAGCGCAGCGGTGCCGCCCGCTTCCGCTCCCTCGTCCCGTACGACCTGTGGGTGATCGTCAGCGAGGCCCGCCAGGACCCGGCGGACGGTGTGCTGGAGATCGGCTTCTCGGGAGATCTGGAGGGATGGGCGCGCTGGACGGTGCTGCCCCATGGGAACGGCACCCGCGCGCTCTTCGAACAGGAGGTGGTGGCGCGCAAGCCCCTGCTGCGCCGTCTCGCGCTCCCCGGCCGTCCCGTCTTCCGGGCCAACCACGCCCTGATGATGCGCTCGGGGCTGCGGGGGCTGCGGGCGCGTCTCGCCACGAAGTCCGCCCGGCCGTCCGGCCCCGCCTCCCCGCCCTCCGGCGGGAATGCGGTTTGAACCAAACCCGCCGCGACCTGTATTGTTCAGGTCGTTCCGCCGGGGGGAGACCCCGAAGAGGACACCCGGGCGATTAGCTCAGTGGGAGAGCGCTTCGTTCACACCGAAGAGGTCACTGGTTCGAACCCAGTATCGCCCACCACCCCATGAGGCCGGGCCGCCAGCAGGCGGCCCGGCCTCATGTCTGTGCGCCGGTCGGTGTGCGTGTACGGCCAGGAGTTGGGTATCCGGATAAAACTTCCGTGGGTGACGATATGGAGGGGAACTCATGGCCGTAGCGACCGCAGCCGTCCTGGCCCTGGACTGCGCCGACCCCGAGGAACTCGCCGAGTTCTACGCCCGGGTGCTCGGCGCGGAGATCCAGCCGATGACCACCCCCGACCGCATCGAGATCGTCGCACCCGGCGGATCGCGCATGGCCTTCCTGCGGGACCATGGCTTCGCCCCGCCGAGCTGGCCACGGCCGGACGACTCCCAACAGGCCCATCTGGACCTGCTGGTGGACGATGTCGACGCCGCGGAGCGCCAGGTGGTCGACCTGGGCGCCCGACCGCTGGACACCAAGCACAACGGTGGTCTGCGCGACACCCGGATCTACTCCGACCCGGCGGGCCACCCCTTCGCACTCCGCCGGACCTGAGCGCCGGGCCACCGGGCCCGTGGCCGGGCCGGCGAGCCCGTGGCCGGGCCGCCGGACCTGGGGTCGGGCCGCCCGACCTGGGCGTTCGGACCGCCGGGCCGGGCATGGGCGTTCGGACCAGGCGTCAGGCCGCCGGACCTGGGCGTTCAGACCGAAGGATCACGCGTAGGCGGTTGGACCGGGCGTCAGGCCGCCGGGCCCGGCGTCAGGCGGCGGCCGGCAGGTCGGGGCGCAGCGGCCAGGCCGGATCGCAGATCTCGTCCGAGCCGTTGAGCGCGAACCACGCCTGAAGCCCGCGGGCCTGCGCCGCGTACCAGACCGTCTGGCGGGCGTGCAGCTCGGCCGGGGTCAGCGTCTCGAGGCGTGAGGCGAACCGGCGCCCCACCGCCCGCACCACGTGCAGCGCGGCCGATGCGTCCGCCCCCGCGTCATGCGCGCCCGTCAGCTCCACTCCGTAGTGCTCACACAGATCGATCAGGGTGCGGCGGCCCTTGCGATAGCGGTCCAGGTGTTTGTCCAGCACGCGCGGATCCAGCACGCTCATCGAGCGCAGCGAAAGATAGCCCGCCAGGCTGGAGTTGCGATGTCGCTTCAACTCCCGGTCCAGCAGCGTCAGATCGAACGGCGCGTTCATGATCACCAGCGGGGTGCCCCGCGAGATCTGGTCCGCTATCGCCCGCGCCACCTCGTCCATCACCGGCGCCGGCCACCTGCCGTGCTGCTGGAGATGAGCGTCGGTCAGACCGTGTATCTCGGTGGCGGCCGGCGGCACCGGCACGCCCGGACTCACCAGCCAGCGCCGGACTTCGGGGAGACTTCCGGTCCCGCGCTGCACCACCAGGGCCGCCGATACGATCCGGTCATGCTCGACATCGACACCCGTGGTCTCCGTGTCAAAGGCGGCGAGCGGCCCTTCGAACCAGGACGGCATGGCCTCAACTCCTCGTGCGCTTCCCGTCGATGACATCTGTGTCCCGCCCCGACCAGGTGATACCCGGAGGGGGGACCTCGAACCGCCGCTGTTTGCCGAGGTCCTGACGCGGAGACAACACAGGTGTACGAAGCCGGCGACGACCGGAAGGCGTCACGGACATGACGCTCGCGAAACCCGACCCGGCCCCGGCGGCGACCGGCCTCGCCCTGAGCGGACCACCCCCCGTGCGTGGCCAGATCGCCACCACCGCTTGTATGGAGACCCTCCAGGTGGGCTATCTGCACGCGGTGGCCGCCGCCGCGGGCTGCTCACTGGCCCAGCCCTTTCCCGACCACGGCATCGACTGGCATGTCAGCCACAGCGCGCCCGGCCACGCCGTGGACGACGAGGTCACCATCAAGGTGCAGCTCAAGGCCACGTACCAGATCGCACCGGCGCCTCCGGGGCCGACCTTCGCCTTCACGCTCGACAACAACCACCTGGTCAAGCTGGCCCGCAGCCCGGTCTCCGTACACAAGATCCTCGTGGTGATGATCGTGCCGCGCGGCCAGGAGGACTGGCTGCGCGCCGGGCATGACCGCCTGTCCCTGCGCCACTGCTGCTACTGGATCAATCTGGCCGGCCACCCGATCACGGGCCGCCGCCGGACCACTGTGCGGATCCCGACCTCGCGGATCTTCGACGACCGTGCGCTCTGCGAGATCATGACCCGGGTCGGGGCGGGAGGGAGACCGTGATGGACCGACCATGGCCCCAGGACGACGCGGCGCCACCAGCGTCGGTCCCGCACCTCGACGAGGTCGATCCGGCCGTCCTCGGCGCCCTGCTCGCCCGGCACGGCTGGCGCCGCCGCGGCGGCGCACCGGGGCGCTACGCCCGCTGGACCCCGCCCGGCCGGCTCGCGGGCGGCACCAGCCTGCTGGTGCCCGAGAGCCGGGACTTCCCCGACAGCGCCGATCTGCTCGGCGAGGCGCTGATCGCGCTCAGCCGCAGCGCCGCCCCCTCCGCCCGTGAGGTGCTCGCCGGCCTCACCGTGCCCAGCGATGAGATCCGCTGGCGGCGCGAGGTGCCCGAATCCCGCGGTGGCACCTCCGCCTGGACCGCGCAGGAGCGGCTGCGCGCCGCCGCCCGCGACACCCTGGTGGCCGCCGCGCTCGCCGCGCGGGGCCGGGCGGGCTACTACGGCGCCCGGCACCGCCGCGCGGCCGAGGCGTCCCTGGAGCGGGTGCTGACCGGGCCCCCGGGCGCCGAGTCCGGCGGCCGTGAGCTGACCGTCTTCATGCCGGTCGAGGAGGACGGCCGCGCCACCGCGGTCACCCTGCTGCGCGCGCTGTACGCCCTCCGCGACGCCGCCGACTACCACCGGACGACCGGCGGCATGGAGGCGTATGACGCCGCGGTCGCGGCCGGGGTCTGCCGTGAGCTGACCGAGGCCGTGATCGCGCTGGTCCAGGGCACGGAGGGGGCGCGGGTGGCGCTGGAGTGGTCTCCGGGCGCCGGTCCGCCGCCGGGGTTCGCGGCCCGGCCCGATCCGGTGGAGTTCTCGCCCGGCGATCTCCCGGGCCTGCGGGAGGCGGGCGCCCGCTATGTCCGGGACGAGCCGTCCGTACCCGTGAGCGTCACCGGTGCGGTGGTGCGGCTGCGCCGTACCGGCCCCGGCGGCCCCGGCACGGTGCGGCTGCGGGTGCTCTCCGGGGCGGATGTCGCCCAGGTGCGGATCACCCTGGACGAGGAGGACTACCGGATCGCCGGCCATGCCCATCTGGTGGGGCTGCCGATCCGGGTGCGGGGGCGGCTGGAGAGCCGCGGCGGCTTCCGGCGGCTCAGCGGAGCCACCGGCGTCACCCCGGTCGAGGTGGACGAGGCCGAGCGGGACCGGCTGGTCAAATCGCTCCAGGAGAACCTGGACTTCTTCGAGGAGGCGTGCGGCGGCGGCCCCTGAGCCGACGACCCGGCCCTCGGGGCCGGTGGCGGTGGCCGCCCCGCGCGGTGACGGCGTCCACAACCGTTTCGCGGTCGCGCCCGTCGGCTCGGTACGATTCACGCTGCGCGGCATTCGCCGCGGTGAGCCATCCATCAGTCAGGAGAGACCGGTGTCAGACGTCCGTGTGATCATCCAACGCGATTCCGAGCGGGAAGAACGCGTGGTGGCCACGGGCACTACGACGGCGGACCTCTTCACCGGCGACCGTTCGATCGTCGCCGTGCGCGTGGGCGGACAGCTCAAGGACCTGGCGTACCAGCCGGCCGAGGGCGATGAGATCGAGCCGGTGGAGATCACCAGCCAGGACGGTCTGGACATCCTGCGCCACTCCACCGCGCATGTCATGGCCCAGGCGGTGCAGGAGCTGTTCCCGGAGGCGAAGCTGGGCATCGGCCCGCCGATCAAGGACGGCTTCTACTACGACTTCGACGTCGAGACCCCGTTCCACCCGGACGACCTCAAGCGCATCGAGAAGAAGATGCAGGAGATCCAGAAGCGGGGGCAGCGGTTCTCCCGCCGCGCGGTCACCGACGAGGCGGCACGCGAGGAGCTCTCCGCCGAGCCGTACAAGCTGGAGCTGATCGGGCTCAAGGGCTCGGCCGCCGACGCCGCCGAGGGTGCGTCCGCCGAGGTCGGCGCGGGTGAGCTGACCATCTACGACAACCTTGACGCCAAGACCGGCGAGCTGTGCTGGAAGGACCTGTGCCGCGGTCCGCACCTGCCCACCACGCGGTACATCCCGGCCTTCAAGTTGATGCGCAGCGCCGCCGCGTACTGGCGGGGCAGCGAGAAGAACCCCCAGCTCCAGCGGATCTACGGCACCGCCTGGCCGACCAAGGACGAGCTCAAGGCGTATCTGGACTTCCTCGCCGAGGCCGAGAAGCGCGACCACCGCAAGCTGGGCGCCGAGCTGGACCTGTTCTCCTTCCCCGACGAGCTGGGCTCCGGCCTCGCGGTGTTCCACCCCAAGGGCGGCGTGATCCGCAAGGAGATGGAGCAGTACTCGCGGAAGCGGCACGAGGAGGCGGGGTACGAGTTCGTCAACACCCCGCACATCACCAAGGCCAAGCTCTTCGAGACCTCCGGCCATCTGCCGCACTACATGGACGGCATGTTCCCGCCCATGGAGTTCGAGGGCCAGGACTACTACCTCAAGGCCATGAACTGCCCGATGCACAACCTGGTCTTCCGGGCGCGCGGGCGGTCCTACCGAGAGCTGCCCCTGAGGCTGTTCGAGTTCGGCACCGTCTACCGCTACGAGAAGTCCGGTGTCGTCCACGGCCTGACCCGGGCCCGGGGCTTCACTCAGGACGACTCGCACATCTACTGCACCAAGGAGCAGATGGCCGATGAGCTCGACAATCTGCTCACCTTCGTGCTGGACCTGCTCCGTGACTACGGTCTGAGCGACTTCTATCTGGAGCTATCCACCCGGGACGACTCCGACAAGTTCATGGGCAGCGACGACCAGTGGGAAGAGGCCACCGAGGAGCTGCGCAAGGCCGCCGAGAAGCAGGGCCTCGAGCTGGTCATGGACCCGGGTGGCGCGGCCTTCTATGGCCCCAAGATCTCGGTCCAGGCCCGGGACGCGATCGGCCGCACCTGGCAGATGTCGACCATCCAGGTCGACTTCAACCAGCCGGCCCGGTTCGAGCTGGAGTACACCGCGGCGGACGGCTCCCGGCAGCAGCCCGTCATGATCCACCGGGCGCTCTTCGGCTCGATCGAGCGCTTCTTCGCGGTGCTGCTGGAGCACTACGCGGGTGCCTTCCCGGTGTGGCTCGCCCCGGTCCAGGCGGTGGGCATCCCGATCGGCGACACCCATGTGCCGTACCTGGAGGAGTTCGCCGCGCAGGCCAAGGCGAAGGGTCTGCGGATGGAGGTGGACTCGTCCTCGGACCGGATGCAGAAGAAGATCCGCAACGCCCAGAAGAGCAAGATCCCGTTCATGGTGATCGCCGGTGACGAGGATGTCGCGAACGGTGCGGTGAGCTTCCGCTATCGCGACGGCTCGCAGAAGAACGGCATCCCGATCGACGAGGCGCTGGCCGAGATCGCCGACGCCGTGGAGCGCCGGATCCAGGTCTGATCCACGCGGTCTCCACCGAGGCCGCGGGATTTCCGAGGGGTGGCCCTGACCAGGGCCACCCCTCGGCTCTTCCTCACCTCTTGCGGGCGAATATGCTGGCCCGCATGACGAGTGAGCCGGAACAGCAGATCGGAGTGGGGACGCCTGACGCGTTCCAGCGCCTGTGGACACCCCATCGGATGGCCTACATCCAGGGGGAGAACAAGCCGACCGGCCCGGGTGCGGGCGACGGCTGTCCGTTCTGCTCCATTCCGGAGAAGTCCGACGAGGACGGCTTGATCATCGCCCGTGGCGACTCCGTGTATGCCGTGCTCAATCTGTACCCGTACACCGGTGGCCACCTCATGGTCGTCCCGTTCCGGCATATCGCCGACTACACCGATCTCACCGCCGAGGAGACGATCGAGCTGGCGGAGTACACCAAGGCCGCCATGACCGCGCTCCGTACCGCCTCGGGCGCGCACGGTTTCAATATCGGCATGAACCAAGGGACCGTCGCCGGTGCCGGGATCGCGGCGCATCTGCATCAGCATGTGGTGCCGCGCTGGGGCGGGGACACCAACTTCATGCCCGTCATCGGCAGCACCAAGGTGCTGCCGCAACTCCTCGCCGACACCCGTCGGTTGCTCGCCGACGCCTGGCCCCGGCCGGGGGCCTGACCGACCGCCCCACGGGGAGGACGGACCCATGGGAGAGGGGCCGGGCCGCACGGCCCGGCCCCTCTCCCGTACCGCGGCTTACGCGTCGTACAGATCGGCCTTCCGCGGGGCCGCGTCCTGGACCTGGCCGCTGAGCGCCAGCGAGCGGTTGCCGAAGCGCTCGGTGTCCACGCCGTGGTGCTTGAGCACCCCGATGGCCGCCTCATGGACCACCCGCAGCACCGGAGTGGCGGCGCGCAGCGCGTCGTCCGCCATGAAGCGGTGCCGCCAGGGCTTGTCCGCCCAGGCGTGCCGCAGACCGAACGGCTCGGGCAGGACCAGCTTGCCGCCGAGGTGGTCGAGGATCGGCGGATACCAGGTGAAGGGGGCGCGCACGGCCAGCCGCACGACCTCCTTCGCGTTCACCAGCGGCAGCGGGATGGACTTGGTCTCCCAGAACCGGAAGGTCTTGGCGACCGTCTTGCTGGGCGCCGAGGGCTTGCTGGTGAACAGCGGGTGCACCGGCCCCAGCGCATGCCCGGTGACCTCGATCCGCATCGTCTTGTGCAGCAGGGTCACCGTGATCATCAGGGTGATCACCAACTGGCCGTCCCAGAGCACGAACTGCACACCCAGATAGTGCCGGTCACCGGCGCCGAACTGCTGCTGGTCGCAGATCCGCTGGAGCTCGACGCCCTTTATCTGGAAGCCCTCCTCCTCGGAGGTGCCGCCGCGCGACACCGCCCCTGCCTTCTCGCCGATCGGCGAGACCACCCAGTGGCGCACGGAGGGAGGGGGGAAGCCGCCGGTGTGCAGCGGGGTGCGCTCCAGCATGCGCAGCTGATCATGGATCGCCCGTATGACATCCCAGCTGCGGAAGGGGTCGATCTCCTTGTCGGGGTCGGCCGAGACCAGGTCCTCGGCCAGCTGCCAGCTGCCCCAGCGGGTGCCCATGCCCAATATGCCCTTGGGGCCGGCGTAGAAGACCACATTGCTGTACTGCTCGGCGGTGAGCTTGTGGAGCGCCTTGCGCAGCTCCTCGGCGGAGGTCTGGCCCGGGTGGTTGGGCACCGTCTCGGGGACCTTGGCGCCGACACCGCCGCCGGAGAGCAGCCCGCCCCAGGAGTCCCGGAGGTCCTTGGCGGTGCGCTCGCAGATCTGCTTGGCGATGTACCAGCCGATCACCGGGGCGACCACGACGCCCCGCAGATAGATCCCCCAGAAGCCGGTGAAGGGGAGCTTGATCAGGAAGATGAGGACCATCACGCCGAGCGCCACCAGCAGTGCCGTGCCGAGTGCCCCCATCCGCTTGTCCTGGGCCCCGGCGATCGAGCGACGCAGCTGGAAGGCGCCGAGCCAGAGCAGCACCCCGGGCAGGAACAGCAGCCCGAAGACCACCATGACGACGGTGAGCCGGGCGTCCCGGGTCTTGCGGATGCGGTTGGCGGCCAGACAGTGCTCGACCACCGTCTGCGGCTCCATACCGAAGGACTGGATCACCTGACCCCGGCCGCCGCCGAGCATTCTCGTCTGGACGGCGCGCGCGAACGCCTCGCCCAGATTCGGCTCGAAGAGCGAGATCTTCGGCGCCTTGACGGCCGAGACCGTCCACTCCGAATTGGCGTCCAGCAACTTTGCCACGGGGTCGTCGCGGTAGGCGGCCGAGGCGAGTGCCTGGGTCGCCGCCGTCTGTCCCGCCGCTCCCGACAGGGGAACCTGCGCCCCGGGACTGAAGTCGAATCCGTCCGTCACCAACGCCCCCAATACGGCACGCTCTTGCGCTGCGACCTCAGCGTATCCGGGGTGTGTACCACCTGTCGCCAGGGCGTGTGCGGCCTGTGGAAAACCCTCGTGCGGAAGACCGCCCCCGGACCCGCCTCCTGACCGCCCCCGGAACCGGCTCCGGACCGCCCTCGGACCCGCCTCCTGACCGGCTCCGGACCCCTCTCCGGACCCACCGGTGACCAGCGGACGGCGAAGGCCCGCCCGCCCCGGCGCGGTTGGGGCGGGCGGGCCGTGAATTACGCCACGGGCAGGCGGTGGAGTACGCCCCGGACGGGCCGCGAAATACGCCTCGGACGGGTGGAACACCCCACGGACGGGCCGTGAACTACGCCTCGGCGGCCACCTGTTCGCGCATGCGCTCGGCCTGCTGCTGGGGCATCGGCTCATGCCGGGCGTAGGAGCGGCTGAACCGTCCCGTGCCATGCGAAAGCGATCGCAGATCGATCGCGTACCGACCGATCTCGATCTCCGGCACATCTGCCTTGATCAAGGTCTGTCCGCCGCCCGACTGTTCGGTGCCGACGACCCGGCCGCGCCGTCCGGACAGATCGCTCATCACGGCGCCGACATAGTCGTCCGAGACCAGCACGCCCAGCTCCACCACCGGTTCCAGCAGGTCGATCCGGGCGTCGGCGGCCGCCTCGCGCAGCGCCAGCGCGCCCGCCGTCTGGAAGGCGGCGTCGGAGGAGTCCACCGAATGCGCCTTGCCGTCCAGCAGCGTGACCCGCACGTCGACCAGCGGGTATCCGGCGGCGACGCCGCGCGCCGCCTGGTAGCGCACGCCCTTCTCGACGGACGGGATGAACTGCCGGGGCACCGCGCCGCCGACGACCTTGTCCACGAACTCGATGCCCGAGCCCTCCGGCAGCGGCTCCACCTCGATCTCGCAGATCGCGTACTGGCCGTGGCCTCCGGACTGCTTGACGTGGCGGCCGCGCCCGGCCGACTTCCCCGCGAAGGTCTCGCGCAGCGAGACCTTGTACGGTACCGCGTCCACCTGGACGCCGTACCGGCTGCGCAGCCGCTCCAGCGCGACGTCCATATGCGCCTCGCCCAGGCACCACAGCACCACCTGATGGGTGTCCGGGTTCTGCTCCAGGCGCATCGTCGGGTCCTCGGCGACCAGCCGGGACAGGCCCAGCGACAGCTTGTCCTCGTCCGGTTTGCTGTGCGCCTGGATGGCCACGGGCAGCAGCGGATCGGGCATCTGCCAGGGCTCCATGAGGAGCGGCCGGTCCTTGGCCGAGAGGGTGTCCCCGGTCTCGGCGCGGGTCAGCTTGGCCACGCACGCCAGATCGCCCGCGATGGCCTGGGCGAGGGTGCGCTGCTGCTTGCCGAAGGGCGCGGACAGGGCGCCGACCCGCTCGTCCACGTCATGGTCCTCATGGCCGCGGTCCTCCAGACCGTGCCCGGAGACATGGACGGTCTCGTCGGGGCGGAGCGTGCCGGAGAAGACCCGCACCAGGGAGATCCGGCCGACATAGGGATCGGAGGAGGTCTTGACCACCTCGGCGGCCAGCGGACCGTTCGGATCGCAGCTCAGCGAGGGGCGTGAGGCGCCCTGCGGGGTGGTGACGTGGGGCGTCTCGCGCTCCAGCGGGGACGGGAAGCCGCCGGTGACCAGGTCCAGCAGTTCGATGGTGCCCAGGCCCTGCTTGGATCCCTCCGCGGCGGGTGCGGCCGCCAGCACGGGGTGGAAGGCGCCGCGGGCGACGGCCTTCTCCAGGTCCTCGATCAGCGTCTTGACGTCGATCTCCGCACCGCCGAGATAGCGGTCCATGAGGGTCTCGTCCTCGCTCTCGGAGATGATCCCCTCGATGAGCCGCGCGCGGGCCTCCTCGACCAGCGGCAGCTGGTCCTCCCGGGGCGGCGATTCGGCGCGCACCCCCGAGGAGTAGTCGAAGACGCGCTGGGTCAGGAGCCCGATGAGTCCGGTCACGGGGGCGTGCCCGTCCGGCCCCGGCTCGCCCCGCAGGGGCAGGTACAGCGGCAGTACGGCGTCGGGGTCGTCGCCGCCGAAGCTCTCCCGGCACAGCTCGGTCATCTCCTCGAAGCTGGCGCGGGCCGCTTCCAGATGTGTGATCACGATGGCACGCGGCATCCCGACCGCCGCGCACTCGTCCCAGATCATGCGGGTGGCCCCGGTGATGCCCAGGGCGTCCTGGGCGGCCGAGACAACGAAAAGGGCCGCGTCCGCCGCTCGCAGACCGGCCCTGAGTTCCCCGACGAAATCGGCGTATCCCGGGGTATCCAGGAGATTGATCTTCATCCCGCCCCATTCGACGGGGACCAGCGACAGCTGGACCGAACGCTGCTGTCGGTGTTCGATCTCGTCGTAGTCGGAGAGACAGCCGCCGTCCTCGACCCTGCCCGCCCGGTTGACCGCGCCCGTCGCCAGCGCGAGGGCCTCCACCAGCGTCGTCTTTCCGGTCCCACTGTGGCCGACCAGAACCACATTCCGCAGGGAGCTGGGCCGGTCGGCCGCCACTGCCCTTCCGGCGGCCCCTGGGTGCGTACTCGTCTTGTCGCCCATGTGTCTCGCCTCCCGGTCGACACCTTGCGATACTTCGAGCTTTCCACCGCTGTAACGGTGCGTCCATACGTCACACATGGGGCCGTAGCGCGCACGGGGTCGCGCAGCTGTCCGACAGGTGCACGGCGCCCCTCCGGGGCGTGGCTACGATGGGCGCGCCGGTGGTCTCTTGACCATCCGGCCCGTATCGACCCTTCGGGAAGGCCATGCTGAACAAGTACGCGCGTGCGTTCTTCACGCGTGTTCTCACACCGTTCGCCGCCCTGCTGATCCGTCTCGGGGTCAGCCCCGACGCGGTGACCCTCACCGGCACCGCCGGAGTGTGCGCGGGCGCACTGGTCTTCTATCCACGGGGGGAGTTCTTCTGGGGCACCGTCGTCATCACGCTGTTCGTCTTCTCCGATCTGGTCGACGGCAATATGGCGCGACAGCTGGGGCGCTCGAGCCGCTGGGGCGCGTTCCTGGACTCCACGCTGGACCGGGTGGCGGACGGCGCGATCTTCGGCGGCCTGACGTTGTGGTACGCGGGCCAGGGGGACGACAATGTGCTGTGTGCGGTGACGATCTTCTGCCTCGCCAGCGGCCAGGTGGTCTCGTACACCAAGGCGCGCGGCGAGAGCATCGGGCTGCCGGTGAACGTCAACGGGCTGGTGGAGCGTGCCGAGCGGCTGGTGATCTCGCTCGTGGCCTGCGGCTTCTCCGGTCTGCACAAGTTCGGCGTACCGCATATCGAGATCCTGCTCCCGATCGCGCTGTGGGTCGTGGCCGCCGGCAGTGCGGTGACCCTCGTCCAGCGGGTGGTGACCGTGCGCCGGGAGGCCGCCGAGGCGGACGCCGGGGAGCCGGCGGTGCCCCAGGGGGGCGATACGCGGTGAAGGACAGGCTGACCGACGCGCTGTACGGACTCGGCTGGAGCACGGTCAAGAAGCTCCCGGAGCCGGTCGCCGTGCGCCTCGGGCAGCGCATCGCCGATGAGACGTGGAAGCGGCGCGGCAAGGGCGTGCTGCGGCTGGAGGCCAATCTGGCGCGAGTGGTGCCGGATGCCCCGCCGAGTCGGCTGGCCGAGCTGTCGCGGGCGGGCATGCGCTCGTACCTGCGCTACTGGATGGAGTCCTTCCGGCTTCCGGCGTGGAGCCCGCGGCGCATACAGGACGGCTTCGACGTCAAGGACCTGCACTATCTGGTGGACGGCCTCGCCGAAGGCCGGGGCGTGGTCCTGGCACTGCCGCACATGGGCAACTACGACCTCGCCGGTGCCTGGGTGACCACCCATCTGGGGGTGCCCTTCACCACGGTCGCGGAGCGGCTGAAGCCCGAGTCGCTGTACGACCGGTTCGTGGCCTACCGCGAGGGGCTGGGCATGGAGGTGCTGCCGCACCAGGGCGGGAGCGCCTTCGGGACGCTCGCGCGGCGGCTGCGCTCGGGCGGTCTGGTGTGCCTGGTCGCCGACCGCGATCTGTCGGCCTCCGGTGTGGAGGTGTCGTTCTTCGGCGAGCGGGCGAAGATGCCCGCCGGGCCCGCCGCGCTCGCCCTCCAGACCGGCGCGCCGCTGCTGCCGGTGACCCTCTGGTACGACGAGTCCCCGGTGATGCGGGGGCGGGTGCACCCGCCGGTCGAGGTGCCCGCGGACGGGAACCGCGCGGAGCGGATCGCCGTCATGGCCCAGGAGACGGCCGACGCCTTCGCCGCCGGGATCGCCGAGCACCCGGAGGACTGGCACATGCTTCAGCGGCTGTGGCTGGCGGACCTGGACAGCGGTCCCGGAGCTTCCGGAAAGCCCGGCGATTCCCCAGATCCTGGCGGTCCCGGGAATTCCGGCGGCCCCGGAGATCCTGGCAGTCCCGGAAGCCCGGGACGTCCTGGAATGGAGAAGCCTTGAGGATCGGGATCGTCTGCCCGTACTCCTGGGACGTCCCAGGTGGCGTCCAGTTCCATATCCGAGATCTGGCCGACCATCTGATCCGGCGCGGCCACCAGGTCTCCGTGCTGGCCCCGGCGGACGACGAGACGCCGCTGCCCCCGTACGTGGTCTCCGCGGGGCGCGCCGTCCCGGTGCCGTACAACGGCTCGGTGGCCCGGCTGAACTTCGGTTTCCTGTCGGCCGCGCGGGTGCGCCGCTGGCTGCACGACGGCGCCTTCGACGTCATCCACATCCACGAGCCCACCTCGCCCTCGCTGGGGCTGCTGTCCTGCTGGGCGGCGCAGGGGCCGATCGTCGCGACGTTCCACACCTCCAATCCGCGCTCCCGGGCCATGATCGCGGCGTATCCGATCCTCCAGCCCGCCCTGGAGAAGATCAGCGCGCGCATCGCGGTCAGTGAATACGCGCGCCGGACGCTGGTGGAACACCTCGGCGGCGACGCGGTGGTCATCCCCAACGGCGTCGATGTGGGCTTCTTCGCCGATGCCGAGCCGAAGGAGGAGTGGCGGGGCGAGACGCTCGGCTTCATGGGCCGGATCGATGAGCCCCGTAAGGGGCTGCCGGTGCTGATGCGCGCCCTGCCGAAGATCTTCGAGGCTCGGCCGGGGGCGCGGCTGCTGGTCGCCGGGCGTGGCGACGAGAAGGAGGCCGTGGCCGATCTGCCGGCGCCGCTGCGGGAGCGCGTCGAGTTCCTGGGGATGGTCAGCGACGAGGACAAGGCGCGGCTGCTGCGCAGCGTCGACGTCTATGTCGCGCCCAATACGGGCGGCGAGAGCTTCGGGATCATCCTCGTCGAGGCGATGTCGGCGGGCGCCGCGGTCCTCGCCAGCGATCTGGACGCGTTCGCCCAGGTGCTGGACGGGGGAGCGGCGGGTGAGCTGTTCGCCAACGAGGACGCCGACGCGCTGGCGGCGGCCGCGGTACGGCTGCTGGGGGACGAGAAGCGGCTGGCCGAGCTGCGGGAGCGGGGCAGCCGGCACGTACGGCGGTTCGACTGGTCGACGGTGGGGGCGGACATCCTCGCGGTCTACGAGACGGTGACGGACGGGGCGGCGTCCGTGGCCGCCGACGACCGTACGGGGCTGTGGGCGCGTCTGGGGCTCGCCAGGGACTGAGCGCTCCGTCGTCAGCGCGCCGGGAGGCCGGCGCTCGTCCGCGGCGCCGTCGTGGCCGAGCGCGCCCAGGCGGCGGAGCCCCGCACATCGACACGGCCCCGCGCCCCTTCAGGGGGCTCTGAACGGCTGTACGGCGCCCCACACCGCCGCATCGAGCGTCCCCGGCGGAGAGTTCCACCCCGGACTTCCGCGGGCGGCAGACGGTAGCGTGGCGGGCCGTGAGCACCTCCTTGATCTGGATCGCGGTCGCGCTGGTCGTCATCGCCGTCTACCTGAGCTGGACCGCGGGACGACTCGACCGGCTGCACAGCCGTCTGGACGCGGCGCGCGCCGCACTCGACGCGCAGCTGCTGCGGCGTGCCTCCGTGGCCCAGGAGCTGGCCACCGCGGGGGTGCTCGACCCCGCCGCGTCGATCGTGCTGTATCAGGCCGCGCACGCCGCCCGGCAGTCCGAGGAGGAGCACCGCGAGGTCGCCGAGAGCGAGCTGAGCCAGGCGCTGCGGGCCGTCTTCCAGGACAGCGCGCAGGCCGCGGCGGTACGGGAGGCGCCGGGCGGCGAGGACGCGCTGGGGGAGCTCACGGAGGCGGTGCGGCGGGTGCCGATGGCCCGGCGGTTCCACAACGACGCGGTGCGCGCGGCGCGGGCGCTGCGCCGCCATCGCATGGTGCGCTGGTTCCGGCTGGCGGGCCATGCGCCGTTCCCGCTCGCCTTCGAGATGGACGACGAGCCCCCGGCGGCCCTGGGGCGGGTGCGGGGGACCGAGGAGGCCGAGCGCTGAAGAGGCACGCGAACAGGCGCGTTGGGCCGACATGGCGCGTGGTCCGGAAGAGGCCGGGCGCCGAACGAGCTCGTGGCTGACGGCGGGGCACACGGCGCCGTTCGCGCACTGAGGATTCACCGGCCGCTTCGAGCCACCGGCCTTCGATTGGCCCTTGTCGAGCCCGGCCCCGACCGGCTTTTGTCATCCGTGTAGCACACATGCTCATGACCTGGACCAGATGGCCGGGTCATGTATCGGTATCGAACGGCCCTACGATGGGCTCATCGCACTTTTCATTATTGAGTGAGGTCAAACCGTGTCCATCACGCCCGCCAGCACGTCCAACTCCGACGCCCCCGCGACCGGCACCGCCCGCGTCAAGCGCGGTATGGCCGAGCAGCTCAAGGGTGGCGTGATCATGGACGTCGTCACCCCCGAGCAGGCCAAGGTCGCCGAGGACGCCGGTGCCGTCGCGGTCATGGCCCTCGAGCGGGTGCCGGCCGACATCCGTAAGGACGGCGGTGTGGCCCGGATGTCCGACCCGGACATGATCGAGGGCATCATCAGCGCCGTCTCCATCCCGGTCATGGCCAAGTCGCGGATCGGCCACTTCGTCGAGGCGCAGGTCCTCCAGGCGCTCGGGGTCGACTACATCGACGAGTCCGAGGTGCTCACCCCGGCCGACGAGGTCAACCACAGCGACAAGTGGTCCTTCACCACCCCGTTCGTCTGTGGGGCCACCAACCTGGGCGAGGCGCTGCGCCGTATCGCCGAGGGTGCGGCGATGATCCGTTCCAAGGGCGAGGCCGGCACCGGCAACGTCGTCGAGGCGGTGCGCCACCTGCGTCAGATCAAGGGCGAGATCGCCCGGCTGCGCGGTCTGGACAACCATGAGCTCTACGCGGCCGCCAAGGAGATCCGCGCCCCGTACGAGCTGGTCGCCGAGATCGCGCAGACCGGCAAGCTGCCGGTCGTGCTGTTCTCCGCCGGTGGTGTCGCCACCCCGGCCGACGCCGCGCTGATGCGCCAGCTCGGCGCCGAGGGCGTGTTCGTCGGCTCCGGCATCTTCAAGTCGGGCGACCCGGCCAAGCGCGCCGCCGCGATCGTGAAGGCCACCACCTTCTACGACGACCCCAAGGTCATCGCGGACGCGTCCCGGAACCTCGGCGAGGCCATGGTCGGCATCAACTGCGACACCCTCCCCGAGTCCGAGCGCTACGCCAGCCGCGGCTGGTAGCCGGCGCTCGTACGGCGCACACGGCACCACACGGCACCACGCGCCCGGCGTACCGGCCCGGCGTGTGGTGCCCCTGACGTTCGAGAGGTCTTCGCTTCCGTGACTACGTCGTCCATACCGGCCGCGTCCTCCGCCGACGCCCCCGTGATCGGTGTGCTCGCCCTCCAGGGCGATGTCCGCGAGCATCTCGCCGCGCTCACCGCGGCCGGGGCCACGGCCCGGCAGGTCCGCCGTCCCGAGGAACTCGCCGAGGTCGCGGGCCTGGTGATCCCCGGGGGCGAGTCGACCACCATGTCCAAGCTGACGATCGTCTTCGGGCTGCTGGAGCCGCTGCGCGAGCGGGTCCGGGCCGGGATGCCGGTGTACGGTACCTGCGCGGGCATGATCATGCTCGCGGACAAGATCCTCGACGGCCGGGACGACCAGGAGACCATCGGCGGCATCGACATGATCGTGCGCCGTAACGCCTTCGGCCGTCAGAACGAGTCGTTCGAGGCCGAGGTCGACATCGACGGCATCGACGGCGGCCCGGTCGAGGGGGTCTTCATCCGCGCGCCGTGGGTCGAGTCCGTGGGCGGCGGGGCCGAGGTGCTCGCGACGTTCGACGGGCACACCGTCGCCGTCCGGCAGGGCAACGTCCTGGCGACCTCGTTCCACCCCGAGCTGACCGGCGACCATCGGGTGCACCAGCTCTTCGTAGAGATGGTGCTGCGCGCGTAGCGCTCGGTCGAGGGTGGTGGTGGGAGACGGGAGGGCGTGCTGCGCGCGTAGCGTTCGGTCCGCGCCGCGGGCTGAGCCTATCCCGGTAGGATCGCAGGCGTTCGTACAGCAATGGGTTACGCGAAGGAGACAGGCGGATGTCCGGCCACTCTAAATGGGCTACGACGAAGCACAAGAAGGCCGTGATCGATGCCAAGCGCGGCAAGCTCTTCGCGAAGCTGATCAAGAACGTCGAGGTTGCGGCCCGTATGGGCGGCGCCGACCCGGAGGGCAACCCGACGCTCTTCGACGCCATCCAGAAGGCGAAGAAGCAGTCGGTTCCGAACAAGAACATCGACAGCGCGGTCAAGCGCGGTGCCGGTCTCGAGGCCGGTGGCGCCGAGTACGAGACGATCATGTACGAGGGCTATGGCCCCAACGGCGTGGCCGTGCTCATCGAGTGTCTGACCGACAACCGCAACCGCGCGGCCTCCGACGTCCGCGTCGCGATGACGCGCAACGGCGGCTCGATGGCCGACCCGGGCTCCGTGTCGTACCTCTTCAACCGTAAGGGCGTCGTCATCGTCCCCAAGGGCGAACTCACCGAGGACGATGTGCTGGGCGCGGTCCTGGACGCGGGCGCCGAGGAGGTCAATGACCTCGGTGAGTCCTTCGAGGTCATCAGCGAGGCCACCGACCTGGTCGCGGTCCGCACCTCCCTCCAGGAGGCCGACATCGACTACGACTCGGCCGAGGCCAACTTCGTGCCCACGATGCAGGTCCAGCTCGAGGAAGACGCCGCGCGCAAGATCTTCAAGCTGATCGACGCCCTCGAGGACAGCGACGACGTGCAGAACGTCTTCGCCAACTTCGACGTCTCCGACGAGGTCATGGCCAAGGTGGACGCCTGACGGCGGATCGGCACGGCGGTCGACGAACGGGACGGGCCGGCGGGGCAGCACCCCACCGGCCCGTCGGCGTTGTCCGCCGGTGTTGTCGGCGGCAGCCGCTAGCCTGCAAGAACAGGTGACCGAAGCAGCGGTGAGGGGAGGGGCGCGGTGCGTGTGCTGGGCGTGGACCCGGGGCTGACCCGGTGCGGCGTCGGCGTGGTCGAGGGGGTCGCGGGCCGCCCGCTGCGGATGCTCGGCGTCGGGGTCATACGGAGCGGGGCGGATGTCGCGGTCGCCGAGCGGCTCGTCCTCATCGAGCGCGGCATCGAGGAGTGGCTGGACACTCACCGGCCCGAATTCGTGGCCGTGGAGCGGGTGTTCAGCCAGCACAACGTACGCACCGTCATGGGCACCGCCCAGGCCAGCGCCGTCGCGATGCTGTGCGCGGCCCGCCGTGGGCTCCCGGTCGCGCTGCACACCCCCAGCGAGGTCAAGGCGGCCGTCACCGGATCGGGGCGCGCCGACAAGGCGCAGGTCGGCTCGATGGTGACCCGGCTGCTGCGGCTGGACGCACCGCCCAAACCGGCCGACGCCGCCGACGCCCTGGCGCTCGCCATCTGCCATATCTGGCGGGCCCCCGCGACCAACCGCCTCCAGCAGGCCGTCGCCGCCCACCGCACCACGAATGCCGCCCGCACCACGGGTACCGCCCGCGCCACCAGTACCGCCCGCACCCCGGATACCTCTCGTCCCGCGGGCACCGCGCGCACCACGAAAGGCCGTAGCTCATGATCGCGTTCGTCTCCGGTCCGGTGGCGGCCGTCGCCCCGGACACCGCCGTGATCGAGGTCGGCGGGGTCGGAATGGCGGTCCAGTGCACCCCGGCCACCCTGTCCGGGCTGCGCGTCGGCCAGCCGGCCCGGCTGGCCACCTCCCTCGTCGTCCGTGAGGACTCGCTGACCCTCTACGGCTTCGCCGACGACGACGAGCGCCAGGTCTTCGAGCTGCTCCAGACCGCCAGCGGGGTCGGCCCCCGGCTGGCCCAGGCCATGCTGGCCGTGCACTCCCCGGACGCGCTGCGGCTCGCGGTGTCCACCGGGGACGAGAAGGCGCTCACCGCCGTCCCCGGTATCGGCAAGAAGGGGGCGCAGCGGCTGCTGTTGGAGCTCAAGGACCGGCTCGGCGAGCCGCTCGGCTCCATCGTGCCCGGCGCCCGCTCCGCGGCCGCCCCCGGCTGGAGCGACCAGCTGCACACCGCGCTGGTCGGCCTCGGCTACGCCACCCGGGAGGCCGACGAGGCGGTGGCCGCGGTCACCCCGCGGGCCGAGGAGACGGTGGCCGCGGGCGGCACGCCCCAGGTGGCTCAGCTGCTGCGGGCCGCCCTGCAAACCCTGAACCGCACCCGGTGAACCACCGCGGCCGCGGCAGGCCGCGACCGGCGGCACCCCTTCGGACGACATCGCGAGGCTGAACGCAGTGAACTGGGACGAGACCCCACCGGCCACCGCCGACGACGCCCCGCCCGGCACGGGCGGCAGGCTGGTGGGCGCCGACGCCGACGGCGACGACCAGGCGGTGGAGGCCGCGCTGCGCCCGAAGGACCTCGGCGAGTTCGTGGGGCAGGAGCGGGTGCGCGAGCAGCTGGACCTGGTGCTCAAGGCGGCCCGGCAGCGCGGTGGCACCGCCGACCATGTGCTGCTCTCCGGCGCGCCCGGACTGGGCAAGACCACCCTCTCCATGATCATTGCCGCCGAGATGGGCGCCCCGATCCGGATCACCTCCGGCCCCGCCATCCAGCACGCCGGCGATCTGGCCGCGATCCTCTCCTCGCTCGCCGAGGGCGAGGTGCTCTTCCTCGACGAGATCCACCGGATGTCCCGGCCCGCCGAGGAGATGCTCTACATGGCGATGGAGGACTTCCGCGTCGACGTCATCGTCGGCAAGGGGCCAGGGGCCACCGCCATTCCGCTGGAGCTGCCGCCGTTCACGCTGGTCGGCGCCACCACCCGGGCCGGGCTGCTGCCGCCCCCGCTGCGCGACCGCTTCGGCTTCACCGGCCATATGGAGTTCTACGCCCCGGCCGAGCTGGAGCGGGTCGTCCACCGCTCGGCCGGGCTGCTCGATGTGACCATCGGAGCCGAGGGCGCGTCCGAGATCGCGGGCCGCTCCCGCGGCACCCCCCGGATCGCCAACCGTCTGCTGCGCCGGGTGCGTGACTACGCCCAGGTCAAGGCGGACGGCGTGATCACCCGCGAGATCGCCGCCAGCGCCCTCGCCGTGTACGACGTGGACGAGCGCGGCCTTGACCGGTTGGACCGGGCGGTGCTCAGCGCCCTGCTCAAGCTGTTCGGCGGCGGCCCGGTGGGCCTGTCGACCCTGGCGGTCGCGGTGGGGGAGGAGCGTGAGACGGTCGAGGAAGTCGCCGAGCCCTTCCTGGTCCGGGAGGGGCTGCTGGCCCGTACGCCCCGGGGCCGGATCGGCACCCCGGCGGCCTGGGCCCATATGGGGCTCACCCCGCCGCCGCAGACCGCGGGCGGCGCCCAGGCGGGGCTCTTCGACACATGAGAGGGCATGCCGGGGACGCCGGCCGCATGCCCAGGGGATGACGGGGCAAGACGCACCATGAGGGGCATGCGGGGCCATCGCGGGCCATAAGCGCTCGCTTACCCTGCATCATGGCGTAGAGGACCAATAATGGCGGGGTCAGGAACCCCGGTACCGCGCCGGGCGTTGTTCCATTGGCGTGGGCTCGCTTAGACTCCGCCGATGCCGTCCGTATGCCGTCCGCTCACTGTGCGGTATACCCACCCCCGTAGACCAGGCCGCTCCCCGCGGTCGTGTGAAGGAATTTCCGTCCCGTGAATATCGTGACTCTCCTGCCGTTCATCGTGCTTATCGGGGCCATGTTCCTGATGACGCGTTCGGCCAAGAACAAGCAGCGCCAGGCCCAGCAGATGCGCAATGACATGCAGCCGGGCTCCGGCGTGCGGACCATCGGCGGCATGTATGCGACGGTCAAGGAGGTCCACGACGACACGGTCCTCCTCGAGGTGGCTCCCGGCGTACACGCGATCTACGCGAAGAACTCCGTGGGGGCCGTCCTGTCGGACGCCGAGTACAACCACATCGTGCACGGCATCGACCCCGACGACGAGGACGCCACCGACACCCCTGTCGTTCCCGACGACGCCTCCTCGCTGACCGAGTCCGTCGACGCCGACGGTGACTCCGCCGACAAGGCCGTCGAGCTCGAGAAGACCGACGCGCTCGAGAAGGCCGACACGGTCGAAAAGGCCGACGATGCGGCCGAGAAGACCGATGCGGTCGAGAAGACCGATGCGGTCGAGAAGGCCGACGAGGCGGACGAGGCGGACGTCAAGAAGATCGACCTCGGCAAGGACGACACCGTCGCGGCGGCCACCTCCGAGGACGACAAGCGGGACGGCGGCACCGACGCGAAGTAAGTCCGTCATCCGGGAACCGCGGCGCGCCCTCGATCGGTGCGCCGCGGTTCCCTGGACGGTCTAGGCTCCGGCGGGGGCTCGTCCCCACAAGACTTCGTGGCCGCCCCGCGCACCCCCGATGCGGGGCGGTTGGACAGGGAGATACGAGAAGGTGGCAGCACCGAAGAAAGGCCGCAGGTCCTCCGGGTCACAGGGCAGGCCCGGGCGCGCCTTGGCCGTCATCCTGATCGCCATCGTGGGACTGACCGGAGGCATGTTCGCCTCCGGTCACACCACGCCGCGACTGGGTATCGATCTCGCGGGCGGCACCAGCTTCACGCTGGAGGCCAAGAACCAACCGGGCAAGCCCAACGCGATCAACACGGACAATATGAACACCGCCGTGAGCATCATCGAGCGGCGGGTCAACGGTCTGGGTGTGTCCGAGGCCGAGGTCCAGACGCAGGGCGAGAAGCACATCATCGTGAACATCCCCAAGGGGACGAACGCGAAACAGGCCCGGCAGCAGGTCGGCACCACCGCCCAGCTCTACTTCCGGCCGGTGGCCACGACCACCAGCGGTCAGAAGACCCCCGACCCCAGCTCCACCCCCAACCCGTCCGCCAGCGGCAAGGGCAATGACAAGGGCGACGACAAGGGCGGCAAGCCGTCCGGCACGCCGTCGGCCTCGTCGTCGGCTCAGCCCTCCTCCGCCAGCCCCAGCACCCAGGGGCGGGCCCTCTCCGAGGGCCTGAAGGCCGACGAGACGCCCAGCGGGTCCCAGAGCCCCTCGCCGTCGAAGACCCCGAAGGCCGACCCGTCCAAGAAGCCCTCCGGCTCCGACAGCCAGGAGGAGCTGGCCAAGCAGTTCGCGAACCTGGACTGCACCACCACGGCGGGACGCGCCGCGGCGGCCGAGAAGGCGGCCAACGCCAAGCCGAGCGAGTCCGTGCTGGCGTGCAGCGAGAAGGGCGACGCCAAGTTCGTCCTCGGCCCCTCCGAGGTCGAGGGCACCGATGTGGACGACGCCTCGGCGGTCTTCGAGAGCCAGAACGGGGCGGGCTGGATCGTCCAGCTCGACTTCAACGGCAGGGGCTCCAAGAAGTTCGCCAAGACCACCGGTGAGCTCACCACCAAGCAGTCCCCGCAGAACCGCTTCGCGATCGTCCTGGACGGCGCGGTCGTCTCCGACCCCGAGGTCACCCAAGGCGCCATCACCGGCGGCCGGGCCACCATCTCCGGCGGCTTCACCCAGCAGAGCGCCGAGAACCTGGCCAACGTGCTGTCCTACGGTGCGCTGCCGCTGTCCTTCGACATCGCGGACGAGACCACCGTCTCCGCCGCGCTCGGCGGCGAGCAGCTGGACGCCGGTCTGATCGCCGGTGCCATCGGCCTCGCGCTCGTCGTGATCTACCTGGTGGTCTACTACCGCGGTCTGGCCCTCGTGGCCATGGCCAGCCTCGGGGTCTCCGCGATCCTGACGTACACGATCATGGTGCTGCTCGGCCCGGGTATCGGCTTCGCGCTGAACCTCCCGGCGGTCTGCGGCGCGATCGTGGCCATCGGTATCACCGCCGACTCGTTCATCGTCTACTTCGAACGGATCCGCGACGAGATCCGGGAGGGCCGCTCGCTGCGCCCCGCCGTCGAGCGCGGCTGGCCGCGGGCCCGGCGCACCATCCTGGTGTCCGACTTCGTGTCGTTCCTGGCCGCCGCGGTGCTCTACATCGTCACCGTCGGCAAGGTGCAGGGCTTCGCCTTCACCCTGGGGCTGACCACGCTGCTCGACGTCGCCGTGGTGTTCCTCTTCACCAAGCCGCTGATGACGATCCTCGCCCGCCGCCCGTTCTTCGGGAACGGCCACGCGTGGTCCGGGCTGGACCCCAAGCGCCTCGGGGTCGCGCCGCCGCTGCGCCGCCGCCGTCCCGCCGCCCCCGGCCCCGCCGACACGAAGGAGGCGTGAGATGTCGCGACTCGGCACTCTCGGCGCCAGGCTCTACCGAGGCGAGGTCGGCTACGACTTCGTCGGTAAGCGGAAGATCTGGTACGGCATCTCGATACTGATCACCATCACGGCCATCGTGGGCCTGGCGGTGCGTGGCCTCAACATGGGTATCGAGTTCTCCGGCGGCGCGGTCTTCACCACCCCCAACACCAAGATCTCGAGCACCGAAGTGCGCCAGGCGGCCGAGGACGCGGCCGGCGGTCACACCGTCGTCGTCCAGGAGCTCGGCCGCGGCGGTCTGCGGATCCAGATCAGCGAGCTGGACACCAAGGAGGCCCTGCCGGTCCAGGAGGGGCTCGCCAAGGAGCTGGGCGTCTCGACCAGCAAGATCGACACCCAGCTGGTCGGCCCGAGCTGGGGCGAGCAGATCGCCAGCAAGGCATGGCAGGGTCTGGCGATCTTCATGGTGCTGGTGGTGATCTATCTCGCCATCGCCTTCGAGTGGCGGATGGCGCTGGCCGCCCTGATCGCGCTGGTCCACGACCTCACCATCACCGTCGGCGTCTACGCGCTGGTCGGCTTCGAGGTCACCCCGGGCACCGTGATCGGTCTGCTGACGATCCTCGGTTATTCGCTCTACGACACCGTCGTGGTCTTCGACGGTCTCAAGGAAGCGTCGAAGGACATCACCAAGCAGACCCGCTTCACCTACAGCGAAATCGCCAACCGCAGCCTCAACTCGACCCTGGTGCGATCCATCAACACCACGGTCGTGGCGCTGCTGCCGGTCGGCGCGCTGCTGTTCATCGGCGGCGGTCTGCTGGGCGCGGGCATGCTCAACGACATCTCGCTGGCGCTCTTCGTCGGCCTCGCCGCCGGCGCGTACTCCTCGATCTTCATCGCGACCCCGCTGGTCGCCGATCTGAAGGAGCGCGATTCGAGGATGAAGGCCCTGGCCAAGCGGGTGAAGGCCAAGCGTGCGGCGGCGGCCAAGGCCGAGGCCGCGGACCCGGCGGCCGAGGAGGACGACGCGCCCGCCCTGGAGGACGCCGCCGCGGCCCCCGCCGGGGTCGTCGGCCAGCGCCGCCAGCCCGCCTCCCGCAAC
This sequence comes from Streptomyces malaysiensis subsp. malaysiensis, assembly GCF_040653035.1. Classification (NCBI taxonomy): domain Bacteria; kingdom Bacillati; phylum Actinomycetota; class Actinomycetes; order Kitasatosporales; family Streptomycetaceae; genus Streptomyces; species Streptomyces malaysiensis. Next base: position 87,515 of record NZ_JBEZNG010000016.1, on the reverse strand, counting down.
CGGGGGCGCGGCAGGCCCTCGGGCAAGCGGCGCTGAGCGGGGGAGCCTGAACCATGACGGAGACCACGCGGACCCCGGCCGACGGCGCCCCGGACGGATTCGGCGGCCCCGCCGCCGAGGAGCTGCGCACGCTGCTGCTCAGCCGGATCCAGGACGTGCCGGACTACCCCAAGCCGGGCGTGATGTTCAAGGACATCACCCCGCTGCTCGCCGACGCCGCGGCCTTCGGCGCGCTGACCGAGGCGCTCGCCGAGCTGTGCGTCCGGCACCGGGCGGACAAGGTGGTGGGCCTGGAGGCGCGCGGCTTCATCCTCGCCGCCCCGGCCGCCGTCCGCGCCGGAATCGGCTTCGTACCGGTCCGTAAGGCCGGCAAGCTCCCCGGGGCGACGCTCGGCCAGACGTACGAGCTGGAGTACGGCACCGCGGAGATCGAGATACACGCCGACGCGCTGGCGCCCGGCGACCGGGTCCTGGTGATCGACGACGTGCTGGCCACCGGCGGTACCGCCGAGGCGTCCCTCCAGCTCATCCGGCGGGCCGGGGCCCGGATCGCCGGGGTCGCCGTGCTGCTGGAGCTCGGCTTCCTCGACGGCCGCGGCCGTCTGCTGGACGCGCTCGACAGCGCCCCGCTGGAGGCCCTGATCACGGTCTGAGCCGGGTTACGGGCCCGCGTACCGGGCCGAGACGACCGCCGGAGGGCGGGGACGGCGCACCGCCGGCTCCCCGCCCTTCGTCATGCCGCCCTCCTGCCCAGGTCAGGCCCGGCTTCGCGGTCGAGAGGCAAGCGGAGTGGCGGGATCGATACCATGGCAGCCCGACCTTTAGAGGTCCGGACCGCTCTAGGAGTGCTCTTGCCAGACGAGGCCCAGCCGCTCTCGCCCAAAGTCCGTCCGGGCGGAACCGCCTCCGCGCAGCCGGACGCGCCCACCGCCGCCGAGCCGACGGCGGCCTCCGGCGTGCCCAGGAACAGCGGTGACGGCCCGGCCCGGCGCGGCCCCGAGCAGACGAGCCCGAAGCCGGCCACGGGCCGCGGCAGCAGCCTGCCCGCCACCACACCCCCCGCGCGCGCCGTACAGAGCCCCGCGCCCCGCTCCGGCTCGTCCAACCGCGTCCGGGCCCGTCTGGCGCGCCTCGGCGTCCAGCGCTCCAGCCCGTACAACCCGGTGCTTGAGCCCCTGCTGCGCATCGTGCGCGGCAACGACCCCAAGGCGGAAGCCTCGACGCTGCGCCAGATCGAGCGCGCGTACCAGGTGGCCGAGCGCTGGCACCGCGGCCAGAAGCGCAAAAGCGGCGATCCGTACATCACCCACCCCCTCGCGGTGACCACGATCCTGGCCGAGCTGGGTATGGATCCGGCCACTTTGATGGCCGGGCTGCTGCATGACACCGTCGAGGACACCGAGTACGGCCTGGACACCCTGCGCCGGGACTTCGGCGACCAGGTCGCCCTGCTCGTGGACGGCGTCACCAAGCTGGACAAGGTCAAGTTCGGCGAGGCGGCCCAGGCCGAGACGGTGCGCAAGATGGTCGTCGCCATGGCCCGGGACCCCCGGGTGCTGGTGATCAAGCTGGCCGACCGGCTGCACAACATGCGCACCATGCGCTACCTCAAGCGGGAGAAGCAGGAGAAGAAGGCCCGCGAGACCCTCGAGATCTACGCCCCGCTCGCCCATCGCCTGGGCATGAACACCATCAAATGGGAGCTGGAGGACCTCGCCTTCGCGATCCTCTACCCCAAGATGTACGACGAGATCGTGCGGCTGGTCGCCGAGCGGGCCCCCAAGCGCGACGAGTACCTGGCCGTCGTCACCGACCAGGTCCAGGGCGATCTGCGGGCGGCGCGGATCAAGGCGACCGTCACCGGCCGACCGAAGCACTACTACTCCGTCTACCAGAAGATGATCGTGCGCGGCCGCGACTTCGCCGAGATCTACGACCTGGTGGGCATCCGGGTGCTCGTCGACACCGTCCGCGACTGCTACGCGGCGCTCGGGACCATCCACGCGCGGTGGAACCCGGTGCCGGGGCGGTTCAAGGACTACATCGCGATGCCCAAGTTCAACATGTACCAGTCGCTGCACACGACGGTCATCGGGCCCAGCGGCAAACCGGTCGAGCTCCAGATCCGCACCTTCGACATGCACCGCCGCGCCGAGTACGGCATCGCCGCGCACTGGAAGTACAAGCAGGAGGCGGTGGCCGGCGCCTCCAAGGTGCGCACCGATGTGCCCCGTAAGGCGGGCAAGGACGACGCGGTCAACGACATGGCGTGGCTGCGGCAGCTGCTGGACTGGCAGAAGGAGACCGAGGACCCGGGCGAGTTCCTGGAGTCCCTGCGCTTCGACCTGTCCCGCAACGAGGTCTTCGTCTTCACGCCCAAGGGCGATGTCATAGCGCTTCCGGCCGGGGCCACCCCGGTCGACTTCGCCTACGCCGTGCACACCGAGGTCGGCCATCGCACCATAGGAGCCCGGGTCAACGGGCGGCTGGTCCCCCTGGAGTCCACCCTCGACAACGGCGACCTGGTGGAGGTCTTCACCTCCAAGGCGGCGGGCGCCGGGCCGTCCCGCGACTGGCTGGGCTTCGTCAAGTCGCCGCGCGCCCGTAACAAGATCCGCGCCTGGTTCTCCAAGGAGCGCCGCGACGAGGCCATCGAACAGGGCAAGGACGCGATCGTCCGGGCGATGCGCAAGCAGAACCTGCCCATCCAGCGCATCCTGACCGGGGACTCGCTGGTCACCCTCGCCCATGAGATGCGCTACCCCGACATCTCCGCGCTCTACGCGGCCATCGGCGAGGGCCATGTCTCCGCGCAGAACGTGGTGCAGAAGCTCGTCCAGGCGCTCGGCGGCGAGGACGCCGCCAACGAGGACATCGCCGAGACCGCCCCGCCCATCCGCCGCACCAAGCGCCGCTCCAGCGCCGATCCGGGCGTGGTGGTCAAGGGCGTCGAGGACGTGTGGGTCAAGCTGGCCCGCTGCTGTACGCCGGTCCCGGGCGACCCCATCATCGGCTTCGTCACCCGCGGCAGCGGCGTCTCGGTGCACCGCGCGGACTGCGTCAACGTGGACTCGCTCTCCCAGCAGCCCGAGCGCATCCTTGACGTCGAATGGGCGCCCACCCAGTCGTCGGTCTTCCTGGTCGCCATCCAGGTCGAGGCGCTGGACCGGTCCCGGCTGCTGTCGGACGTCACCCGCGTACTGTCCGACCAGCACGTCAACATCCTCTCCGCGGCCGTGCAGACCTCCCGCGACCGGGTGGCCACCTCGCGCTTCACCTTCGAGATGGGCGACCCCAAGCACCTGGGCCATGTGCTGAAGGCCGTACGCGGCGTCGAGGGCGTCTACGACGTCTACCGGGTCACCTCGGCCCGCGCCCGCTGAGAACGCGTCCCCACGGGGCGCATACGGCGGCGGCGAGCGCATACGGCGGCGGGCGCATACGACGAAGCGGCCCCCGGCACCTTCGCGCCGGGGGCCGCCGCCGTATCGGCCGGATCAGCGAATCAGCCGCCGAACTCCTGGAGGCCCTTCAGCGCCTGGTCCAGCAGCGCCTGCCGGCCCTCGAGCTCCTTGGAGAGCTTGTCGGCCTTCGCGTTGTTCCCCGCCGCACGGGCCGCGTCGATCTGGGTACGCAGCTTGTCGACGGCGTCCTGAAGCTGGCCGGTGAGCCCCTGGGCGCGCGCCCGCGCCTCGGGGTTGGTCCGCCGCCACTCCGTGTCCTCGGCGTCCTGGATGGCGCGCTCCACCGCGTGCATCCGGCCCTCGATCCGGGCGCGGGCGTCCCTCGGCACATGGCCGATGGCCTCCCACCGCTCGTTGACCGACCGGAAGGCCGCGCGGGCCGCCTTCAGGTCCGAGACCGGCAGCAGCTTCTCGGCCTCGACGACGAGCTCCTCCTTACGGGTGAGATTCTCCCGCTGCTCGGCGTCGCGCTCCGCGAAGACCTCGCCGCGCGCCTGGAAGAAGACGTCCTGCGCACCGCGGAAGCGGTTCCACAGGTCCTCCTCGGCCTCGCGCTGCGCACGGCCCGCCGCCTTCCAGTCCGACATCAGCTCCCGGTACCGGGCCGCGGTGGGACCCCAGTCGGTGGAGCCGGAGAGCGCCTCGGCCTCGGCGACCAGCTTCTCCTTGGTCTGACGGGCGTCCTCACGCTGCGCGTCCAGGGCCGCGAAATGCGCCTTGCGCCGCTTGGAGAACGCCGAGCGGGCGTGCGAGAAGCGGTGCCACAGCTCGTCGTCCGTCTTGCGGTCCAGGCGGGGCAGGCCCTTCCAGGTGTCCACCAGGGCGCGCAGCCGCTCCCCGGCCGCCCGCCACTGCTCGCTGGCGGCCAGCTGCTCGGCCTCGGCGACCAGCTCCTCCTTGGCCCTGCGGGCCTCGTCGGCCTGGACCGCCTTGGCCGCCTTGCGCTGCTCGCGGCGGGACTCGACGTCTCCGGTCAGCTTGTCGAGCCGCTTCCGCAGCGCGTCCAGATCGCCGACCACATGGTGCTCGTCGACCTGGTGCCGGATGTGCTCGATGGCGGCCGTCGCGTCCTTGGCGGACAGATCGGTGGTTTTGACCCGGCGCTCGAGGAGGCCGATCTCGACGACCAGACCGTCGTACTTGCGCTCGAAGTAGGCGAGGGCCTCTTCCGGCGATCCCGCCTGCCACGATCCGACGACCTGCTCACCGTCGGCCGTACGCACGTATACGGTCCCCGCCTCGTCGACGCGGCCCCAAGGCTCGCTGCTCACAGCGCCTCCTCCACATGATGCCGGGGCGGGCGCGCGGCCCGCCGGCATCGTCCACAGTTTCTTCCGGTCGGGATACGCCCTGGCCGGTCTCACTTCAGGGTGGCGGCCACCGGGGCAGGCACCCTGCACAACGCCAACATAGGCGACCGGTGCCCCGGCTGTCCGTATCCTGCGCGACCGAAATTTCGCAGTACGCGCGTCGGCGACCTCAGGACTTGCCGACCGTCGCCTTGTTGATCACCACGCTGGCGTTCGGGGCGGTGTTCATCGTCTGGTCCGGGGCCCCCGCCCCGGCGTTGGCGATCTTCTTCAGGACCTTCATACCGGCCTCGTCCACAGTGCCGAAAGGCGTGTAGTACGGCGGGAGCTCGCTCTCCTTGTAGACCAGGAAGAACTGGCTGCCGCCGGTGTTCTTGCCCTGCTTGGTCTGCGGGTTGTACTGGTTGGCCATGGCGACGGTGCCGGCCGGGTACTTGCCGCCCTTGATCGAGGGGTCCTTCAGGTTCTCGTCCGGGAGCGTGTAGCCGGGGCCGCCCGCGCCGGTGCCCTGCGGATCACCGCACTGCAAGACGTAGATCCCCGAGTTCACCAGCCGGTGGCACTTGGTGTGGTCGAAGTAGCCCTTGCCCGCCAGGAAGTCGAAGGAGTTGACCGTGTGCGGCGCCTTGCCGGCGTCCATGGTCACCGACATGTCCCCGCAGGTCGTCTCCAGCTTCATGGTGTAGGAAGCCGACTTGTCGACCGTGACCTCGGGCTCCTTCTTCCACGACATCTTCTTGGGCTTCTCGCCTGCGACCGCCTTCGCCTCCTTGGCGCAGGGGTCCGGAGCCTTGCTCGAGGGGGCGGCCGAGGGGGTCGCGGACGCGGCGGCGTCGTCCTTCTTGTCCTTGTCGTTCCCGGCCAGCGCGCCCGTGGCCGCCACGGCCCCGCCCCCGGCCAGGACCACGGCCAGCACGGCGGCGATCACCACATTGCGCTGACGTGACTTGCGCCGGGCCGTTTCGCGCCGCTGCTGCTGCCGAAGGTACTTCTCCCGGGCGAGTTGCCGCCGCCGCTGCTCGTTACTGACCACCGGGTCGTCTCCTCATGGCGTGTGCCGTCGATGTGCTGCTGTTTGTGTACGAGGGCTCGGCCGTACCGTATACGGGTTCGCTGTGGCAGGGGCGCCGCCGGTAGGCTCTGAAGCCGCCGACAATCTTCCACCGGACGACAGTGAAGGACGATCGTGCTCATTGCCGGGTTCCCCGCCGGATCGTTTGGGACCAACTGCTACCTGGTCGCTCCCGCGGCGGGCGAGGAGTGCGTGATCATCGACCCGGGCGTCGAGGCGACCCAGGGAGTCGAGGAGGCGGTCGCCAAGCATCGGCTCAAGCCCGTCGCCGTCGTCCTCACCCATGGGCACATCGACCACATCGCCTCGGTCATGCCGGTGTGCGGCGCCCATGACGTACCGGCCTGGATCCACCCGTCCGACCGCATCCTGCTGAGCGAGCCCGAGAGGGCCTTTCCCCGCTCCGTCGGCATGCCCCTGCTGGGCGATCTGACCGTGGGCGAGCCGGACGACGTCAGGGAGCTGACGGACGGCGCCGAGCTGAAGCTGGCCGGTCTGGAGCTCACCGTCGCGCACGCCCCGGGCCATACCAAGGGGTCGGTGACCTTCCGGATGCCCGAGCAGGCGGACACCCCGTCCGTCTTCTTCTCGGGCGATCTGCTCTTCGCCGGCTCCATCGGACGCACCGATCTGCCCGGCGGCGATCACGCCGAGATCCTCGAGTCGCTGGCCCGTGTGGTCCTGCCGCTCGACGACTCGACCGTGGTGCTGTCCGGCCATGGCCCCCAGACCAGCATCGGCCGTGAGCGCGCCACCAACCCGTTTCTGCGGGAGGTGGCCGCCGGCCTGGGAGACGGCGCCCGGCGCCCGGCTCCGCGACGAGGAATGTGACGAGAGACTTCCGTTGAGCACCTTCAAGGCCCCCCGGGGCACGTACGACTTGATCCCGCCGGCCTCCGCGACCTTCCTCGCGGTGCGCGAGGCGATCGCCGCACCGCTCAAGCGCTCCGGCTACGGCTATATCGAGACCCCCGGCTTCGAGAACGTGGAGCTCTTCGCGCGCGGCGTCGGCGAGTCCACCGACATCGTGACCAAGGAGATGTACACCCTCACCACCAAGGGCGGTGACGAGCTCGCGCTGCGCCCCGAGGGCACCGCATCGGTGCTGCGCGCCGCCCTGGAGGCCAATCTGCACAAGGCCGGATCCCTGCCGGTCAAGCTCTGGTACTCGGGCTCGTACTACCGCTACGAGCGGCCGCAGAAGGGTCGCTACCGCCACTTCTCGCAGGTCGGCGCGGAGGCGATCGGCGCCGAGGACCCGGCCCTGGACGCCGAGCTGATCATCCTGGCCCACGACGCCTACCGCTCGCTCGGGCTGCGGAACTTCCGCATCCTGCTGAACTCGCTGGGCGACGCCACCTGCCGCCCCGTCTACCGGGCCGCCCTCCAGGACTTCCTGCGCGCCCTGGACCTGGACGAGGACACCCGGCGGCGCGTCGAGATCAACCCGCTGCGGGTGCTGGACGACAAGCGCGAGGCGGTGCGCAAGCAGCTGGCCGACGCCCCGCTGCTGCGCGACTACCTGTGCGAGGAGTGCAAGGCGTACCACGCGGAGGTCCGCGAGCTGATCACCGCGCGGGGCGTGACCTTCGAGGACGACGCCAAGCTGGTGCGCGGCCTGGACTACTACACCCGGACGACCTTCGAGTTCGTCCACGACGGGCTGGGCTCGCAGTCCGCGGTCGGCGGCGGCGGCCGCTACGACGGGCTGTCCGAGATGATCGGCGGTCCGGCGCTGCCGTCGGTGGGCTGGGCGCTCGGTGTGGACCGTACGGTGCTCGCGCTGGAGGCCGAGGGCATCGAGCTGGACCTGCCCGACGCCGTCAGCGTCTTCGCGGTGCCGCTGGGGGAAGAGGCCAGGAAGGTCCTCTTCGGCGTGGTCGGCGAGCTCCGCACGGCGGGTGTCGCCACGGACTTCGCCTACGGCGGCAAGGGTCTGAAGGCCGCGATGAAGGCGGCCAACCGCAGCGGTGCGCGCTACACGATCGTGGCGGGCGAGCGCGACCTCGCCGAGGACGTGGTCCAGCTGAAGGACATGGAGTCCGGCGAGCAGGCGCCGGTGCCGCTGGCCGAGGTGGTCGAGGCGGTCCGCTCGCGCCTCGGCTGAGCGACGCCGCCGTAAGGGGCCCGGGGAGGTTCCCGGGCCCCTTACGCCGCTCTAGAGCAGCCCCAGCCGCATCGCGCTGGTGACCGCCGCGGTGCGGTCGTCCACGCCCAGCTTGCCGAAGGCCCGCAGCAGATGGGTCTTCACCGTCGATTCGCCGATGAACAGACGGCGGCCGATCTCCGCGTTGGTGCACCCCTCCGCGACCAGCCGCAGCACGGCCGTCTCACGTTCGGAGAGGCGGGGGCGCTCGGGCCGGTCGCGCAGCTGGTCCATGAGCCGGGCGGCGACCGACGGGGCCAGCACCGTCTCACCGCGGGCGGCGGAGCGTACGGCCTCGGCGAGTTCGGCGCGGGGCATGTCCTTGAGCAGATAGCCCGCCGCACCCGCCTCCACCGCGCGCAGGATGTCCCCGTCCGTCTCGTACGTGGTCAGCACGATCACCCGGGAGGGCAGCCCGGCGGCGGTCATCCGGGCGATCGACTCCACCCCGTCGCCGTCCGGCATCCGCAGGTCCATCAGCACCACATCGGGGCGCAGCGAGGCACACAGCGCCTCCGCCCGCGGCCCGCTCGCCGCCTCGCCGACGACCGTCAGATCGGGTTCGGCGCCGAGCATGCCGCGCAGCCCCTCCCGCACCACCGGATGGTCGTCCGCGATCAGGATCCGGATCACAGTGCGCTCCTCGTTCGTGCCGTCGGCCGGGAGGGATGGGGGACGGGGGCGGGTGGCCGGACGGGCAGTTCGAGCGCGACCGCCGTGCCCTCGCCCGGGGCGGCGGCCACCTCGGCCGTGCCGCCCACCTCGGCCGCCCGTGCGCGCAGCCCGGCCAGGCCGTAGCCCTCGCGCGGGGCGCGCGGGTCGAAGCCGCGGCCGGTGTCCTCGACCCGCAGCCGCAGCGCGTCCTCGCCGTAGCCGAGCGAGATGGTCACCGCCGCGCCCGGCCCGGCGTGCCGGCGGGCGTTGGCCAGCGCCTCCTGGCAGCCGCGCAGCGCCACCACCTCCACGGCGGCGGGCAGCGGCCGTACCGCCCCCGAGACCTCGACGCGGGCGGGGGAGCCGGTCTGCTCCCCGTGCCGCGCGGCCAGCCGCCGCAGCGCGTCCGGGAGCGAACTGCCGTCCAGGTCGGCCGGGCCCGCCCCGGCGACCAGGGCGCGGGCCTCGGCGAGGTTCTCCCGGGCCGTACGGGCCATGAGGCCCAAGTGGCCGCGGGCCAGCGGCATATCGTGGTCCAGCTCGGACTCCACGGCCTGAACGAGCATCAGCAGGCTGGTGAAGCCCTGGGCGAGGGTGTCATGGATCTCCCGGCTCAGCCGATCCCGTTCCGCGAGGGCGCCGTGCGCGGCCGACAGCCGGGCCACCTCCTCGCGGCTGGCGTCCAGTTCGGCGATCAGCCGGGCGCGCTCGGCGCTCTGCTGGAGGACCATGATGATCCAGCTGCCGATGAGCAGTGAGAAGGCGCATGAGACGGCCGCGAAGAGGGAGTTGAAGAACAGATCCCCGGAGTCCGGCCGCTCCACGAGCGCCCAGACCACCACCGGGGCGATGTTGATCACGGTGACGGCGATCAGTGCCCTGCGCATCCGCAGCAGCATGAAGCACTGCGGCGTCAGCGCGAAGATGGCGATCCGGGTCTCGCCGACCAGCGCGGACGGCACCACGAACAGCAGGAAGAGCCCCACCAGATAGGCCACCGCGCGGGGCTGGTCATCGCCTTCGGTGAGCAGCACCGCCCGGCCGACCAGCACATACCACGGCGCGGTCGCGGCGAAGAAGGCCACCGCGACCACGCGCGGTCCGGTCCCGAGGTCCGATCCGCTCAGCACGAACAGGAAGGTGGCCGCGAACACGATCGCGAAATAGACGTCCCAGCGGCGGTAGGTGCGGTTGTACACGTCGGGATCGCGAGGGCCGGCCGGTTCGCTCAGCCGTCCCGGTGGCTCTTCCAACGGAAGGTCAGCAGACACAGCACCAATCCTCCGACGCACCACGCGCCCAGCACCAGGGCGATCCGGCCGTATTCCCACGAGCCCGCCTGCTCCAGCACGGCCGCCGACTCCGGCAGGAACACCCCGCGGAACCCCTGGCACATCCACTTCAGCGGGAACAGGGCGCCCACGTTCAGCATCCAGTCCGGCAGCGTGTCGATCGAGATGAAGACGCCGGAGATGAACTGGAGCACCAGGAACGGCAGGACCACCACCGAGGTGGCGCTCCTACCGGAGCGCGGCACACTGCTGATCGCGATGCCCAGCAGCGCACAGCCGGTCAGCCCGAGGGCGAAGACCCAGGTGAAGGTGAACCAGGTGGCCGCGCCCGTGGGCAGCTCGAGATCGAAGCAGGCCGTGCCGACGGCCAGCAGCAGCACCGTCTCGGCGATCCCGGAGACCAGGACCAGCCACAGCTTGCCGAGGAAGTACGCGGCCGGGGGCATCGGCGTACCGCGCAGCCGCCGCAGCACCTTCTCGTCCCGTTCGAGCGCGATGGAGACGCCCAGCGACTGGAAGCTGGTCGACATCACCCCCGACGCGATCATCGCCGCGGCGTAGAGCTGGGAGGCGGTCACGCCCGCGCCCCGCACATCGTCCCGGAAGATCGACGCGAACAGGGCCAGGAAGACGACGGGGAAGGCGAAGGTGAAGACGACCTGTTCGCGCTGGCGGAAGAACTGCCTGAGCTCGAGGGCGCCCCGGTGCAGCCCGAGGGTCCAGGCGCCGGGCAGCCGCGCGGGGGCGGGCCCGGCGGCGCGCCGGGTGCCGGAGGAGGTGGTGGTCGTGGTGGTCATAGCGCGGCCTCCCCGGGCTGCTCGTCGAGTTGTCCGGTGAGCCGCAGATAGACGTCCTCCAGGGTCGGCCGGGAGATCCGCAGCCCTGGGATCTCCCCGTCGAAGCGGCGCATCAGCTCCGCGACGGTACGGGTCGGGGTCTCCGTCTCCTCGTGGCGAGCCCCGCCGCCCGGCTCGCTCCAGTGGACCGTCGCCCGGCCGCCGTGCCGCTCGCGCAGCCCGGCGGGTGCGCCCTCGGCCACGACCTTGCCCGTGGCGATGACCGCGAGCCGGTCGGACAGCGCCTCGGCCTCGTCCAGGTAGTGGGTGGTGAGCACGATCGTGGTGCCCTCGTCGGCCAGCCGCCGGATCAGCTCCCAGAACTGCCGCCGCGCCGCCGGGTCGAAGCCCGTCGTCGGCTCGTCCAGCAGCAGCAGCTCCGGATCGCCGATCACCCCGAGGGCCACATCCAGCCGGCGCCGCTGCCCGCCCGACAGCGCCTTGATCCGGCTGCCCGCCTTGTCCTCGAGCCCGACCAGCCCGACGACCTCCTCCGGGTCGCGCGACCGCGGGTAGTAGCGGGCGAAATGCCGCACGGTCTCCCGCACCGTCAACTCGGCCGGGGCGGATTCATCCTGCCAAACGATGCCGATCCGGGAACGCCACCGCCGTCCCCCGGAGGCGGGATCCCGGCCCAGCACCGTGACCTCGCCCGCGTCCCGGCTCCGATGGCCCTGGAGGATCTCCACCGTCGTGCTCTTGCCCGCCCCGTTGGGCCCCAGGATGCCGAACACCTCACCCTGCCGGATGCCCAGGTCAACGCCGTCCAGCGCGGTCACCGCGCCATAGCGCTTGCACAGCCCGCGCACCCGTACCGCTTCATCTGCCATACCCATGAGGCTGACGGTGCCGCGCCGGTCCCGGGCACGACCGGAAAGCCCGTCTTATGTCCTCCGAACGGGGGACAGGGCACCATGGCATGTCCGGGCTGAACGCGACACACGGCGGCAGGGGGTGCGGCAGAATGGCCGTGCCCGACGGGGCTGGACACGGTGGAGAGCGACGGACGGCGAGTATGGCGACGACAGTGATGGACGATGTGGAGTCCGGCGAGGCGCGGGAGGGCGCGCGGGTCGGGACGGGAGGCAGCCGCGCCTTCGCCCTCCTGCTCGTGATCACCGGTGCGCTGGGCCTCCTCGCCGCCTGGGTCATCACGATCGACAAGAACAAGATCCTCGAGTACAAGGCCGACGGTAAGGTCTTCACGCCCGGGTGCAGCCTCAACCCCGTCGTCTCCTGCGGCAACATCATGGAGAGCGACCAGGCGCAGGCGTTCGGCTTCCCGAACCCGATGCTCGGCCTCGTCGCCTACGCCATCGTGATCTGCGTGGGCGTGTCCCTGCTGACCGGGGCGCGCTTCCCGCGCTGGTACTGGCTGACCTTCAACGCGGGCACGCTCTTCGGCGTCGGCTTCGTGACCTGGCTCCAGCACGAGTCGCTCTACGTCATCGGCTCGCTGTGCCTGTGGTGCTGCCTGGCCTGGGTCGCCACCATCGTGATGTTCTGCTACGTCACCGGCCACAACCTCAAGCACGGCTACCTCCCGGCACCGGACGGGCTGCGGCGCGGGCTCATGGAGTTCCACTGGGTGATCCCGGTGCTGTGGATCGGCGTGATCGGCATGCTCATCCTGACCCGCTGGTGGGACTTCTGGACGGGCGCGCAGGGCTGAGCCCGCACCTTCCGGACCCTGGGGGCGGCGGCATTGCCTTCCGGCCCCTGGGTCCGGCGGCGTTGTCGGAGGGTTGGCATAGGCTTCCCACGTGGAGCCAGACCTGTTCACCGCCGCCGCAGAGGACCGCCAGGAGAAGGACCCCGCCAGCAGCCCGCTGGCCGTGCGGATGCGTCCCCGCACCCTTGACGAGGTCGTGGGCCAGCAGCATCTGCTGCGCCCCGGATCCCCGCTCCGGCGGCTCGTGGGCGAGGGCGGTGGCGGTCCTGCCGGGCCGTCGTCGGTGATCCTCTGGGGCCCGCCGGGCATCGGCAAGACCACGCTCGCGTACGTGGTCAGCCAGGCCACCCAGAAGCGGTTCGTCGAGCTGTCGGCCATCACCGCGGGGGTCAAGGAGGTCCGGGCCGTCATCGACGGCGCGCGCCGCTCCTCGGGGGCGTACGGGCGGGACACCGTGCTCTTCCTGGACGAGATCCACCGCTTCAGCAAGGCCCAGCAGGATTCGCTGCTGCCCGCCGTGGAGAACCGCTGGGTCACACTGATCGCGGCCACCACCGAGAATCCGTACTTCTCCGTGATCTCCCCGCTGCTCTCCCGTTCGCTGCTGCTCACCCTGGAGCCGCTGACCGACGACGATCTGCGCGGGCTGCTGCGGCGCGCGCTCACCGACGAGCGCGGCCTCGGCGGGGCCGTCACCCTCCCCGAGGACGCCGAGGCGCATCTGCTGCGCATAGCGGGCGGCGACGCCCGGCGGGCGCTCACCGCGCTGGAGGCGGGCGCCGGGGCGGCCCTGGACAAGGGCGAGCCCGAGGTCACGCTCACCTCCCTGGAGGAGGCGGTCGACCGGGCCGCGGTGAAGTACGACCGGGCCGGCGACCAGCACTACGACGTGGCCAGCGCCCTCATCAAGTCCATCCGCGGCTCGGACGTGGACGCGGCGCTGCACTATCTGGCCCGGATGATCGAGGCGGGGGAGGATCCGCGGTTCATCGCCCGCCGGCTGATGATCTCGGCGAGCGAGGACATCGGCCTGGCCGATCCGACCGCCCTGCCCACCGCGGTGGCGGCGGCGCAGGCGGTCGCCCTGATCGGCTTCCCGGAGGCCGCGCTCACCCTGAGCCACGCCACGATCGCCCTGGCGCTCGCGCCCAAGTCCAACGCCGCGACCACGGCGATCGGCGCGGCGCTCGCGGATGTGCGGGCGGGTCTCGCCGGACCGGTGCCGCCGCATCTGCGCGATGGCCACTACCAGGGCGCCAAGAAGCTCGGCCACGCACAGGGCTATCTCTATCCGCACGATCTGCCGGGCGGTATCGCGGCGCAGCAGTACGCACCGGACAAGATCCACGGCAAGCGGTACTACGAGCCCACACGGTACGGGGCCGAGGCGCGGTACGCGGATGTGGTGGAGCGGGTCCGGGCGCGGCTGCGGGGCGACCCGCCGCCGTCCGCCGACGGCCAGGCCCCGGCCTCGTCGTAGCGGCCGGGCCCCGGCCCCGCCGTACGGGCCCCGGCGCTCGTCGTACCGGCCCCGGCCTCGTCGCGGCGGACGGCCTCAGCCCGCCGCCGCGTCGAACAGGGCGTGCATCGCGTACCGCAGCTCGGTCACGTTCCGCACCGGCTCGGGGAAGTCGAAGCGCGCGTCGAACGGCCGGTCCGCCTCGTCCGTGAAGCGCACCCGCAGTCCGAAGCGGTCCAGGGCCACCGGGGTGGCCGCGCCCCGGGTGCAGACGATGTCGGAGCGGTCGCCGAGCAGCGCGCACAGCCCGCGCACCTGGTCGCCGTGGGCGGCGTGCAGATGCTGGAGCAGATCGGCCTCGTGCCGGATCAGCGGATCGGGTTCGGCGGTCGAGAAGTCGTCCGGCTCCACGCCGTCCGCGCCCCACAGGTCGTCCACACACGCCTCGCCGACCTCCAGCCGCAGCAGTGCCCAGGCGGCTCGCCCGGCGGGCCCCACCCCGGCGGCCGGCCTACCGGACCGCCGGGGCCGCGGCGCCTGGTCGATGCCGAGCAGCTCGCCCACCGGATGCCGCTCGGCCAGCAGCGCCGCCGCGGCCCGCGTGCGCTCACCGCAGGGCACGGGGGTGAGCCAGCCGGCCACCCAGGCGCGGCCGCGGATCCGGTGCGGCATCGCGACGGGAGCGACGTCGGTGATCTCCATCACGCAGGTCAGCTCGTCGTCCTGGGCGTGCGCGGCGGCACGTGCGGCGGGGGAGCCGCTGGGGACCAGGAGCACCACATCCCCGTCCGGAGCGACCGTACGGGCGGCCGGGCCGTCCGCCCCCAGTTCGTCCAGGGCCTCGATTCCGGGAATCGTCAACGAAGCCGTAGCCTTGGATTCAACGAGAGTACGTACACGCTCTGCCGCCGTTGGCCGCAGGGCGTCTTCCTTGGGACGCGGCTGACCCTCCTCGGGGCTCTTTCCAGTGCTGGGCAGGGGGATCCCAGGTCGAAACATGCGCTCTCCTCGGCTAAGGTAAGGCTCACCTAACTTACATGGAGGTTCGTTCCCCGTGAACCAGTCGCGTCCCAAGGTCAAGAAGTCGCGGGCGCTGGGCATCGCTCTGACCCCGAAGGCCGTCAAGTACTTCGAGGCCCGCCCGTACCCGCCGGGCGAGCACGGCCGCGGCCGCAAGCAGACCAGTGACTACAAGGTCCGGCTGCTGGAGAAGCAGCGGCTGCGCGCCCAGTACGACATCAGCGAGCGCCAGATGGCCCGCGCCTACGACCGCGCTCGCAAGGCCGAGGGCAAGACGGGCGAGGCTCTTGTCGTGGAGCTCGAGCGCCGTCTGGACGCGCTCGTTCTGCGCTCGGGCATCGCCCGCACCATCTACCAGTCCCGCCAGATGGTCACCCACGGCCACATCGAGGTCAACGGCCGCAAGGTCGACAAGCCGTCCTTCCGGGTCCGCCCGGACGATGTGGTGATGGTCCGCGAGCGCAGCCGCGAGAAGCACCCCTTCCAGGTGGCGCGCGAGGGTGGCTACGCCCCCGACGGCGAGACCCCGCGCTACCTCCAGGTCAACCTGAAGGCGCTCGCCTTCCGCCTCGACCGGGACCCCAACCGCAAGGAGATCCCGGTGATCTGCGACGAGCAGCTCGTCGTCGAGTACTACGCCCGCTGATCCGGCGGAGCGGACGGTACGCACCCGAGCCCGCGGGTTCCCCTCGACACCGGTCGGCGGGGAACCCGCGGGCTCGTCCGGTGGCGGGTCCGGGCCGGGCGGGCCGGCGGCCCTTATCCGTTTCGGGTGCGCCTCCGCGGCGCGATAAGGTCGATACCTGCCGCCCGCACCCGGATACCGCCCGAGAGCGGCGGGCGGCGAAGGACTCCGAACGACGAGTCATCACGGCTCATCACGACGAGCACGACCAACACGACCAACACGGTCAACGACGACGAGCGGCGACAGGGAGCGGTGCGACGTGTCCGGTGGAGAGGTGGCCGGGATCCTCGTGGCCGTCTTCTGGGCGATCCTGGTGTCCTTCCTCGCCCTGGCGCTGGTGAGGCTGGCCCAGACGCTCAAGGCGGCCACCCGGCTGGTGGCGGAGGTCACCGACCAGGCGGTCCCGCTGCTGAGCGAGGCGTCCGCGACCGTGCGCGAGGCGAACACCCAGCTGGCCCGGGTGGACTCGATCGCCGCCGATGTCCAGGAGGTCACCTCCAACGCCTCGGCGCTCTCCTCGACCGTCTCCACCGCCTTCGGCGGCCCGCTGGTCAAGGTGGCCGCGTTCGGCTACGGCGTCCGGCGGGCGATCGGCCGCAAGGGGCGGCCGGAGGACGAGCCCGCGCCCGCGCGCACCGTCGTCATCGGCAAGACCCTGCCGTCCGCCCGCTGGGGCGGGCGCCGCAACCGTGGATCGAAGGGCTGACAGACCGGATGTTCCGCCGCGCATTCTGGTTCACCACCGGCGTCGCCGCCGGGGTGTGGGCCACCACCAAGGTCAACCGCAAGCTCAACCAGCTCACCCCGGAGAGCCTGGCGGCGCAGGCCGCCGACCGCGCGGTGCTGGCGGGGCGGCGGATCAAGGTCTTCGCCCTCGACGTACGGGACGGGATGGCCGACCGCGAGGCCGCGCTCAAGGACGCGCTCGGGCTCTCCGCGCCGCCGCCGGACGACCGTAAGCAGCTGCCCGCCCAGCGGGGCCGGGCCCAGCTCACCCAGACCACTTCCTACAAGATCCACAAAGCCGGAAATGAGGACCACTGATGGAGTCGGCTGAAATCCGCCGCCGCTGGCTGCGCTTCTTCGAAGAGCGCGGGCACACCGTCGTGCCCTCGGCGTCGCTCATCGCGGACGACCCGACGCTGCTGCTGGTCCCCGCCGGCATGGTGCCCTTCAAGCCGTACTTCCTCGGTGAGGTCAAGCCGCCCTTCGACCGCGCCGTCAGCGTGCAGAAGTGCGTCCGCACCCCGGACATCGAAGAGGTCGGCAAGACCACCCGCCACGGCACCTTCTTCCAGATGTGCGGGAACTTCTCGTTCGGCGACTACTTCAAGGAAGGCGCCATCACCTACGCCTGGGAGCTGCTCACCAGCTCCCAGGAAGAGGGCGGCTACGGCCTCGACCCCGAGCGGCTGTGGATCACCGTCTACGAGCAGGACGACGAGGCCGAGCGGATCTGGCGCGAGGTGATCGGCGTCCCCGCCGAGCGCATCCAGCGCCTGGGCATGGGCCCCAACTACTGGTCCATGGGCGTCCCCGGCCCCTGCGGCCCCTGCTCCGAGATCAACTACGACCGCGGTCCCGAGTTCGGCGAGGAGGGCGGCCCGGCCGTCAACGACGAGCGCTACGTGGAGATCTGGAACCTGGTCTTCATGCAGTACGAGCGCGGGCCGGGCGAGGGCAAGGAGAACTTCCCGATCCTCGGCGAGCTGCCCAGCAAGAACATCGACACCGGACTCGGCCTCGAGCGCCTCGCGATGATCCTCCAGGGCGTACAGAACATGTACGAGACCGACACCCTTCGCGTCGTCATGGACAAGGCCACCGAGCTGACCGGGGTCGCCTACGGCGCCACCCATGACTCCGACGTCTCGCTGCGCGTGGTCGCCGACCATATGCGCACCTCCGTCATGCTCATCGGCGACGGCGTCACCCCCGGCAACGAGGGCCGCGGCTATGTGCTGCGCCGCATCATGCGCCGGGCCATCCGCAACATGCGCATCCTCGGCGCCACCGATCCGGTCGTCGGCGAGCTGGTCGATGTCGTCCTCAAGACGATGGGCCAGCAGTACCCGGAGCTGCTGACCGACCGCAAGCGCATCGAGACGGTCGCCCTCGCCGAGGAGTCGGCCTTCCTCAAGACGCTCAAGGCCGGCACCAACATCCTCGACACCGCCGTCAGCGACACCAAGGCCGCCGGCGGCAGCGTGCTCGCCGGCGACAAGGCGTTCCTGCTCCACGACACCTGGGGCTTCCCGATCGACCTCACCCTCGAGATGGCCGCCGAACAGGGCCTCTCGGTGGACGAGGACGGCTTCCGCCGGCTGATGAAGGAGCAGCGGGAGCGCGCCAAGGCCGACGCCAAGGCCAAGAAGACCGGCCATGCCGACCTGTCCGCCTACCGCGAGGTGGCCGACACCTCCGGCCTGACCGAATTCACCGGCTACACCTACACCGAGGGCGAGTCCACCGTCGTCGGCCTGCTGGTCGACGGGGTCTCCTCGCCCGCCGCCACCGAGGGCGACGAGGTCGAGGTCGTCCTGGACCGCACCCCGTTCTACGCCGAGGGCGGCGGCCAGCTCGCCGACACCGGCCGGATCAAGCTGGACACCGGCGCCGTCGTCGAGGTCCGGGACGTCCAGCAGCCGGTGCCCGGTGTCAGCGTGCACAAGGGCGTCGTCCAGGTCGGCGAGGTGACGGTCGGCGCCGGTGCCCACGCCCGGATCGACATCACCCGCCGCCGCGCCATCGCCCGCGCCCACAGCGCCACCCACCTCACCCACCAGGCGCTGCGCGACGCCCTGGGCCCGACCGCCGCCCAGGCCGGTTCGGAGAACTCGCCCGGCCGCTTCCGCTTCGACTTCGGCTCACCGGCCGCCGTGCCCGGCACGGTGCTCATGGACGTCGAGCAGAAGATCAACGAGGTGCTCTCGCGCGAACTCGACGTCACCGCCGAGGTGATGAGCATGGACGAGGCCAAGAAGCAGGGCGCCATCGCCGAGTTCGGCGAGAAGTACGGCGACCGGGTGCGCGTGGTGACCATCGGCGACTTCTCCAAGGAGCTGTGCGGTGGCACGCATGTGCACAACACCGCCCAGCTGGGTCTGGTGAAGCTGCTCGGCGAATCCTCCATCGGCTCCGGTGTGCGCCGGGTCGAGGCCCTGGTGGGCGTGGACGCCTACAACTTCCTCGCCCGTGAGCACACGGTCGTCTCCCAGCTCACCGACCTGGTCAAGGGCCGCCCGGAGGAGCTCCCGGAGAAGATCTCCGGGATGCTGGGCAAGCTCAAGGAGGCCGAGAAGGAGATCGAGCGGTTCCGCGCCGAGAAGGTGCTCCAGGCCGCCGCCGGTCTTGCCCAGGGCGCCAAGGACGTCCGGGGCGTGGCCCTGATCGCCGCCAAGGTTCCGGACGGCACCTCCGCCGACGATCTGCGCAAGCTGGTCCTGGACGTGCGCGGGCGCATCCAGGGCGACCGCCCGGCCGTCGTCGCTCTCTTCACCGTGGCGGGCGGCCGTCCGCTGACCGTCATCGCCACCAATGAGGCCGCGCGTGAGCGCGGTCTCAAGGCCGGTGACCTGGTGCGCACCGCCGCCAAGACGCTCGGCGGCGGAGGCGGCGGCAAGCCGGACGTGGCCCAGGGCGGCGGTCAGAACGCGGGCGCCGTCGGCGAGGCCATCGAGGCCGTCGAGCGGCTTGTCGCGGAATCGGCCTGATCGCCGTGCGACGCGGCAGGCGGATCGCCGTCGACGTCGGGGACGCCCGGATCGGGGTCGCCTCGTGCGACCCCGACGGGATCCTCGCCACACCCGTGGAGACCGTGCCGGGACGCGATATCCCGGCCGCCCACAAGCGGCTCGTGGCCCTCGTCGAGGAGTATGAACCGATCGAGGTCGTGGTCGGCCTGCCGCGCTCGCTCAGCGGGCGCGAGGGGCCGGCCGCGACCAAGGTGCGCACCTTCGCGCGCGAGTTGGCGCGCCGCGTCGCACCCGTGCCGGTCCGGCTCGTCGACGAGCGTATGACCACTGTCACAGCGTCCCAGGGGCTGCGCGCCTCCGGGGTGACATCGAAGAAGGGCCGCTCGGTCGTTGACCAGGCGGCGGCCGTGGTGATCCTCCAGAGCGCGCTGGAGACCGAGCGGGTCTCGGGCCGGGCCCCGGGAGAAGCCGTCGAAGTGGTCATCTGATCGCGATACGGTAACGTTCCGCGCGACATGGCCGCCGCCGCCCGTGCCACGCACACGCCCAGCGGTGACCACCTCCGTCGCTAGGGGATCGATGACTGAGTACGGCCGGGGACCCGGCTCCCAACCGTGGCACCCCGAGGATCCGCTGTACGGGGACCGAGAGTGGAGCGGCCACGCGGTGGCAGGCCAGGATCCCTACGCACAGGATCCCTATGCGCGGGACGCCTACGGCCAGGGTTCCCATGGGCAGGATCCGTACGGCCAGGGTTCCCACGGGCAGGATCCGTACGGCCAGGGCTCCTACGGTCAGGGCCCCCAAGGACCGGATCCGTACGGCCAGGATCCCTACGGGCACCAGCAGTATCCGCACGGATATCCGCAGGACCCCCAGCAGCATCAGCAGCCCCAGTGGGACGGCCAGGACGGCGGCGGCTATCCGCATCAGGGGCACCCGCAGGAGTACCCGGGCCAGGGCGGCCCCTACCCGGGCCACGACGGCTCGTACGGGGGCATGGACCCCCACGACCCCTACGGCGGCCAGGGCGCTCCCTATCCGGGTCAGGACGTCTACCAGGGACAACAGCAGGCGCCGCAGGCCCCCATGGGGCCCCATGGCGCTCATGTGCCCCAGCAGACACAGCAGATGCCCACGGTGCCCGCGGAGCACCAGGTGCCGCGCCAGCGTGAGGCGCCCGAAGAGCAGTTCATCCAGGCGGAGGACGAGGAAGACCATCCGTTCTTCACGGGCGGCGGCGACGGCCGGGACGTGGACGACGAGGCGGACGACGACGAGGACGGCGAGCGCACCGGCAAGAAGGGCAGGCCCAAGAAGCGCCGCAGCGGCGTGGCCTGCCTCTTCGTGACCGTTGTCCTGGTGGGCGCCGTCGGCGGAGGCGGCTACTTCGCCTACGACTTCTGGCAGACCCGCTTCGGCCCCGCCCCCGACTACTCGGGCGAGGGCACCGGCCGGATCGAGGTGGAGGTGCCCTCCGGCTCCGGCAATGCCGAGATCGGCTCGATCCTCGCCGACAAGGGCGTGATCAAGAGCAGCGGCGCCTTCGTCGAGGCGGTGGAGGACAGCGGCAAGTTCGTCCAGCCGGGCACCTACACCCTGCGCAAGGAGATGTCCGGCGCGGCGGCGGTCAAGCTGATGCTCGACCCCAGCAGCAGCAACGCCCTGATCGTCACCGAGGGCATGCGCGATGCCACGATCTACGCGGCGATCGACAAGAAGATCGGCCTCAAGGCGGGGACCACCGCGGACGTGGCCAAGAAGGAGGCCAAGAACCTCGGCCTGCCCTCCTGGGCCAATGACAACAGCAAAATCAAGGATCCGCTGGAAGGGTTCCTGTATCCGTCCCGCTATAGCGTGGGCAAGGGCGCCAAGCCCGCGGATGTGCTGCGGAAGATGGTCGCCGAGGCCAGCCGGAATTACGGGCAGCAGGATCTGGAGGGCAAGGCCAAGGAACTGGGCCTCGAATCCCCGCTCCAGCTGATCAGCGTGGCCAGCCTGGTCCAGGCGGAGGGCATCACCCACGACGACTTCCGGAAGATGGCCGAGGTCGTCTACAACCGGCTCAAGCCCGCGAACCCGGAGACCAACGGCAAGGTGGAGTTCGACTCCTCGTACAACTACATCAAGAACCAGAGCAAGCTGGACATCCCGATCAGTGAGATCAAGGGATACGACAACCCGTACAACACCTACTTCTACAAGGGGCTCCCGCCGGGTCCGATCGGCAACCCGGGTGCGGACGCGCTGAAGGCCTCGATGAACCCGACTTCCGACGGGTGGTACTACTTTGTCGCGGTCGACGGCAAGAGCCACTTCTCCAGGACCTACACGGAGCATCTCAAGTGGGTCGACAAGTTCAATAAGCAGCGCAAGAGCAACGGCTGAGGAAAGATGTCGGAAAACCGCAGGGCGGCGGTGCTCGGTTCGCCGATCGCCCACTCCCTGTCACCGGTGCTGCACCGCGCCGCATATCGCGAGTTGGGCCTGAGCGGCTGGACGTACGACCGCTTCGAAGTGGACGAGGCCGGGCTGCCCGACTTCTTCAAACGGCTCGGTGAGGACGGGGGACCGGCCTGGGCCGGATTCTCCGTGACCATGCCGCTCAAGCGCGCCGTCATCCCGCTGCTGGACGAGATCACCGACACCGCGGCGTCGGTGGAGGCCGTCAATACGGTCGTCTTCGCCGACGACGGCCGCAGGCTCGGGGACAACACCGATATTCCCGGCATGCTGGCGGCGCTGCACGAGCGCGGCGTCGGCCGCGTGGAGCGCGCGGCCGTGCTGGGCGCCGGGGCCACGGCCTCCTCGGCGCTGGCCGCGCTCTCCCGGATCTGCGACGGCGAGGTCACCGCCTACGTCCGCAGCGAGGCCCGCGCCGCCGAGATGCGGCAGTGGGGCGAGCGGCTGGGCGTCGCGGTGCGCACGGCCGACTGGGACGACGCGGCCGAGGCGCTCGGGGCGCCACTGGTGATCGCCACCACCCCCGCGGGCACCGCCGACGCGCTCGCCGCGTCCGTACCTGACCGCCCCGGCGCGCTCTTCGACGTCCTCTACGAGCCCTGGCCGACCCCGCTCGCCGCCGCCTGGGCGGCGCGTGGCGGCCCGGTGGTCGGCGGGCTGGACCTCCTGGTGCACCAGGCGGTGCTCCAGGTCGAGCAGATGACGGGCCTCGCCCCCGCGCCCCTGGCCGCGATGCGCGAGGCGCTGGCGGCCCGCTGAGCCGCCCTGCGGGCGCCCTGGACCGGTGCCCGGTTGGTGTGCGACCGGTGCCCGGACGGTGTGTGGGTCGCGGGGGTGTGTCGCGGGCCCCTCTCCGGCCCCGCCAGGCCCGCTCCCGGCCCTCTCCGCCCCTCCCCGGCCCGCCGTGGGCGTCCATCTCATGGACCACGAGCCGATGAGACACCCCGGTCGTGGGAGGATCGGAGGTGCGGGCCGGAGTCGCGCGGACCGGGCCGCGCCGCAGGACGTCGAGGCACGCGCATGAGGGAGCACCGTTGAGCAGGTTGCGCTGGCTGACCGCGGGGGAGTCGCACGGCCCCGCACTCGTGGCGACGCTGGAGGGGCTGCCCGCCGGGGTGCCGATCACCACCGACATGGTGGCGGACGCCCTGGCCAGACGGCGGCTCGGCTACGGCCGCGGTGCCCGGATGAAGTTCGAGCGCGACGAGGTCACCTTCATCGGCGGCGTACGGCACGGGCTCTCCCTCGGCTCCCCGGTCGCGATCATGATCGGCAATACGGAGTGGCCGAAGTGGGAGCAGGTCATGGCCGCCGACCCGGTGGACCCCGAGATCCTTGACGGACTCGCCCGTAACGCCCCGCTCACCCGCCCCCGCCCCGGCCACGCCGACCTCGCGGGCATGCAGAAGTACGGCTTCGACGAGGCCCGGCCGGTCCTGGAGCGCGCCAGCGCCCGGGAGACTGCGGCCAGGGTGGCGCTCGGCGCCGTCGCCCGCTCCTACCTCAAGGAGACGGCCGGGATCGAGATCGTCTCGCATGTGGTGGAGCTGGCCGCCGCGAAGGCGCCGTACGGCGTCTACCCCAAGCCCTCCGACGTCGAGAAGCTGGACGCCGACCCGGTGCGCTGCCTGGACGCCGACGCGAGCAAGGCGATGGTGGCCGAGATCGACCAGGCCCACAAGGACGGCGACACGCTCGGCGGCGTCGTCGAGGTGCTCGCGTACGGCGTGCCGGTCGGCCTCGGCTCCCATGTGCACTGGGACCGTCGACTCGACGCACGGCTGGCCGCCGCGCTGATGGGCATCCAGGCCATCAAGGGCGTCGAGGTCGGCGACGGCTTCGACCTCGCGCGGGTGCCCGGCTCCCAGGCCCATGACGAGATCGTCTCCACGGACGAGGGCATCCGGCGCTCCTCGGGCCGCTCCGGCGGCACCGAGGGCGGGCTGACCACCGGCGAGCTGTTGCGCGTCCGGGCCGCGATGAAGCCGATCGCGACCGTGCCGCGGGCGCTGGCCACGGTCGATGTGAACACCGGCGAAGCGACCAAGGCCCACCACCAGCGCTCCGACGTCTGCGCCGTCCCGGCGGCCGGGATCGTCGCCGAGGCGATGGTCGCGCTGGTCCTGGCGGACGCGGTCGCGGAGAAGTTCGGCGGCGACTCGGTCACAGAGACCCACCGCAATGTCCGGGGCTACCTCGACAACCTGGCCATCCAGTGAGCGGGGCGATCGGCGAGGGGCCGGCCGTTGTGTTGGTCGGGCCCATGGGGGTTGGGAAGACCACCGTCGGGCAGGTGCTCGCGGAGCGGCTCGGCACCACCTTCCGCGACACCGACACCGACATCGTCACGGCCGCCGGCAAGGAGATCTCGGAGATCTTCATCGACGAGGGCGAGCCGCACTTCCGCGAGCTGGAGCGGCAGGCCGTACGGACCGCCGTCGCCGAGCACGAGGGCGTGCTCGCGCTGGGCGGCGGCGCCGTTCTGGACGAGGACACCCGGGCGCTGCTCAGCGGCCGTCCCGTCGTCTTCCTGGAGATGGGCGTCGCCGCGGCCGTCAAGCGCACCGGGCTTGACGCCCCGCGCCCGCTGCTCGCGGTCAATCCGCGTCAGCGCTGGCGTGAGCTGATGGAGCAGCGCCGCCCGCTGTACACCGAGGTCGCCCGCGCCGTGGTGTCGACCGAGGACCGCACCCCCGACGACGTGGCCGATGCCGTCCTGGACGTACTGGAGCTGAAGAACGCATGACACCCCCTGTGGCCGAGACCCCTACGCGCATCCAGGTCGGAGGCACCGCGGGCACCGCGCCGTACGAGGTGCTGATCGGCCGGCAGCTGCTCGGCGAGCTTCCCGGGCTGCTCGGCACGGGAGCCAAGCGCGTCGCCGTTCTGCATCCCGAGGCGCTGGCCGAGACCGGTGAGGCCATCCGCCAGGACCTCGCCGAGCAGGGGTACGACGCCATCGCGATCCAGCTGCCCAACGCGGAGGAGGCCAAGACCGCCGAGGTCGCCGCGTACTGCTGGAAGGCGCTCGGACAGACCGGCTTCACCCGCACCGATGTGATCGTCGGCGTCGGCGGCGGCGCCACCACCGACCTCGCCGGATTCGTCGCCGCCACCTGGCTGCGCGGAGTGCGCTGGATCGCCGTCCCCACGACCGTGCTCGGCATGGTGGACGCCGCCGTGGGCGGCAAGACCGGGATCAACACCGCCGAGGGCAAGAACCTCGTCGGCGCCTTCCACCCCCCGGCCGGGGTGCTGTGCGATCTGGCCGCGCTGGAGTCGCTGCCGGTCAACGACTACGTCAGCGGGCTCGCCGAGGTCATCAAGGCGGGCTTCATCGCCGATCCGGAGATCCTGGAGCTGATCGAGCGGGACCCGGCCGCCGCCCGCACGCCCACCGGTCCGTACACCGCCGAGCTCATCGAGCGCTCCATCCGGGTCAAGGCCGAGGTCGTCTCCAGCGACCTCAGGGAGTCCGGGCTGCGGGAGATCCTCAACTACGGGCACACGCTCGCCCACGCCATCGAGAAGAACGAGCGCTACAACTGGCGCCATGGCGCGGCGGTCTCCGTGGGCATGGTCTTCGCCGCCGAACTGGGCCGTCTGGCGGGCCGTTTGGACGACGCCACGGCCGACCGGCACCGCGCCGTCCTGGAGGCCGTGGGACTGCCGCTCACTTACCGTGGCGACCAGTGGCCCAAGCTGCTGGAGACCATGAAGGTGGACAAGAAGTCCCGCGGTGACCTGCTGCGCTTCATCGTCCTGGACGGTATCGCCAAGCCCACCGTGCTGGAGGGTCCGGACCCGGCGGTGCTGCTCGCCGCGTACGCCGAGGTCTCCGGCTGATCCGGCCCTCGGGCCGTAGTGGGCCGTTGTCCCCTTCGTCGTCTCCGTCGACGTCGCGTCACAACTGTGTCATCGCCTTCGAAGCCCGCGGCATCGCCGCGGGCTTTCGAACAACCTCGCATCCCCTCGCAGTTGCGGCCCTTGAGGGACGAATTGCCTGGCTGGCGAGGGGTTGCGGGCGGACTATCGGTTTGCGCGGCGTTCACACAGCTGAGCTTTGGGCAGGTACCGTTCGGTAGGAGCGGCCTCGCCGCCGCCGTATCAGCATGTGACAGTTGTCGGACGAGAACTGCCTGTACGAGACGGAGTGCCACCGGATGCAGCATGCAGTGGGAGCTCCGCTGCCACCGCCCCACCAGCCGGGGCCGGTTCCCGGGCCACAGGGTGCGGGCTGGGCCCAGGGCGCGAATGCGAGCCATCACCCGGGAACTCACCCCAATCCGCCCGCGCCTCCCGTGCCCGGGCACCCCGCACCTCCTCCCGCACAACATCCGGTGTCGCCTCCTCCGCCCGCCCCGCCCGCGCCCCCCGGGGCGCCGCTGGAGACGGTGAACACCACCGGCCATATCCAGCTGCCGCCCGGCGGTCCGGTGCCGCTGCCCCACCCCCCGGCGGACCCGTCGGTCGCCGATCTCTCGCAGGCGGCGGTGGCGGTGCTGCTGATCGGACCGGCCGGGGCGGGCAAGACGACGGTCGCGCGCCACTGGGCCGACCGCCGCCGGGTGCCGACCGCGCACATCAGCCTGGACGACGTGCGGGAGTGGGTCCGCTCCGGTTTCGCCAACCCCCAGTCGGGGTGGAACGAGAACTCCGAGGCGCAGTACCGTCTCGCCCGCCGCACCTGCGGCTTCGCCGCCCGTAACTTCCTGGCCAACGGGATCTCCTGCATCCTCGACGACGCCGTCTTCCCCGACCGCCCGGTCGTCGGCCTCGGTGGCTGGAAGCGCCATGTGGGCCCCGGGCTGCTGCCGGTGGTGGTCCTTCCGGGCCTGGAGATCGTCCTGGAGCGGAACGCGGCCCGCAGTGGCAACCGCCGCCTCAGCGACGAGGAGGTGGCGCGGATCCACGGCCGGATGGCCGGGTGGTACGGCTCCGGCCTGCCGATCATCGACAACTCCACGCACGATGTGGAGACCACGGCCCGCATGCTCGACGAGGTGGTCACCCGCTCCATCGCGAGCCCCCCGAGCTGGTGACGCCCCTCGGCTCACTCGCCGGAGCCACTGGAGGAGCCGTGCGTCCCGAGCGTGCGTAACCTCGGGGACATGTCCGAGGTGTACGCGGCGCGACGTGCCCGTCTGCGCGATCAGTGCGCCGCGGCCGGGAGCGCGGCGGCGCTGGTCTCCCGGCCCGCCAATGTGCGCTATCTCTGCGGCGCCGTGCCGCCCGGGGCCGTGCTGCTGCTCGGGCCCGTCCAGGACGTGATGGTGGCCGCCGAGGTGCCGGCCACCCCACCGCTCTCACCACCCGCACCGCCTCCTTCGGGGACGCCGCGTGCGGAGGAGCCACGGCTGCTGGTCCTGCCCGGCGCGGACGGCGATCCGGTGGTGGCCGCCGCCGATCTGGCCGCGGCGGACGGCGCCGAGTCGCTGGCCGTCGAGGAGCACGATCTGACCGTCGCCCGCCATCGGGCGCTCGGCGCCGCCGCCCCCCGGCTCCGCCTGGCCGATCTGGGCCGCTGCGTGGAGCAGTTGCGGCTGGTCAAGGACGACGAGGAGATCTCCTGTATGCGGATCGCCGGGGAGCTCGCCGACCAGGCGCTCGGCGAGCTGCTGGAGTCGATCCTGGTGGGCCGCACCGAGCGTCATCTGGCGCTGGAGCTGGATCGCCGGCTGGTGGACCACGGCGCGGACGGCCCGGCCTTCCCCACCGTGGTCGCGGCGGGGCCCAACGCGGGGCGCCCCGGCCATCTGCCCACCGACCGGCGGGTCGAGGAGGGCGATTTCCTCAGCATCTGCCTGGGCGCCGACTACCGCGGCTACCGCTGTCAGGTGGGCCGTACCTTCGTCATCGGCCCCTCGCCCGCGGACTGGCAGGTCGAGTTGTACGACGCCGTCTTCGCCGCTCAGCGGGCCGGGCGGGAGGCGCTGTTGCCGGGCCGGGCGTACCGGGATGTGGACCGGGTGACCCGTCAGGTGCTGAACGCCGCGGGCTACGGAGACGCGCTGGAACCGTGCACCGGACACGGTGTGGGCCTGGAAATCGACGAGGACCCTCGGCTCACACCGTCCGCCATGGGTAAACTGGACGCTTGTGTGCCGGTCACCGTCGAGCCGGGGGTTCACCTCCCGGGCCGGGGCGGTGTCCGGATCGACGACACGCTCGTCGTCCGCCCCGAGGCGGACGGCGGACCCGAGCTACTCACCATCACGACCAAAGAGCTGCTCGCGCTCTAGCGGAACAGGGCGCGCCGGCGGCTTTCTGGTCTCCGCCAGCAGCAGTCCAGGAGATCCCGCAACCGTGGCATCCACGAACGACCTCAAGAACGGCATGGTGCTCAAGCTCGACGGCGGCCAGCTGTGGTCCGTTGTCGAGTTCCAGCACGTCAAGCCCGGCAAGGGCCCGGCTTTCGTGCGCACCAAGCTCAAGAATGTGCTGTCCGGCAAGGTGGTCGACAAGACCTTCAACGCCGGCGTGAAGGTCGAGACGGCCAGTGTCGACAAGCGCGGCATGCAGTTCTCGTACAAGGACGGCGAGAGCTTTGTGTTCATGGACATGGACACCTTCGACCAGATCTACATCACCCCCGAGGTCGTCGGCGACAACGCCCGCTACCTGCTCGAAGGTTTCGAGGCCGTCGTGGCGATGTACGAGGGCAATCCGCTCTACGTCGAGCTGCCCGCCGCCGTCGAGCTGGTGATCGAGTACACCGAGCCGGGCGTCCAGGGCGACCGCTCCACCGGTGGCACCAAGCCCGCCAAGCTGGAGACCGGCTACGAGATCGGCGTGCCGCTGTTCATCACCACCGGTGAGAAGATCAAGGTCGACACCCGCTCCGGTGAGTACCTCGGTCGGGTGAACAACTAACCGTGGCTGCCCGCAACAAGGCCCGTAAGCGCGCCTTCCAGATCCTCTTCGAGGCCGATCAGCGCGGCAGCGCCGTGCAGACCGTGCTCGCGGACTGGATCCGGCTCGCCCGGACCGACGACCGGCAGCCGCCGGTCAGCGAATACACGATGCAGCTCGTCGAGGGATACGCCCAGCACATCGAGCGGATCGACGAGCTCATCGCCACCTACGCGGTGGGCTGGACGCTGGACCGGATGCCGGTCGTGGACCGGAACATTCTGCGACTGGGCGCGTATGAGCTGGTGTGGGAGGACGCGACCCCGGACGCGGTGGTGATCGACGAGGCGGTGCAGCTCGCCAAGGAGTTCTCCACCGATGACTCACCGGCCTTCGTGAACGGCCTGCTGGGCCGTATCAAGGAGCTGAAGCCGAGTCTGCGCCGCGATCAGGAGCCCCAGACATAGCGCCGCCGCACAGGCGCGGAACGCACGCCGCACAGGGGCGTCATATGACAGAGCCGCCGGGGGCGGTGGAGGACCCAGAAGGGCTCCACCGCCCCCGGCGGCACGTTTCTGCTGGTGAAGAGCGGATAAATGGGGACTCAGACGTCTTCGTGCTGAACGGCGCGGCGGGCGTCGGCGCCCAACACGCCCCAGCTGATCAACTGCTCGGTCAGCACGGACGGCGACTGGTCGTAGATAACGGCGAGGGTGCGCAGATCGTCCTGGCGGATCGAGAGCACCTTGCCGTTGTAGTCACCACGCTGGCTCTGGATCGTCGCGGCGTACCGCTGAAGCGGGCCCGCCTTCTCGACCGGCACATGGGCCAGTCGCTCAAGGTCCAGTACCAGCTTCGGCGGCGGTTCGGCGGCTCCGGCCGGGCTCGTGCCCGGAAGCAGCTCCTGCACCGGGACGCCGTAGAAGTCGGCCAGCTCGGCGAGACGCTGCACGGTCACGGCGCGGTCGCCGCGCTCGTACGATCCCACCACCACGGCCTTCCAGCGGCCCTGGGACTTCTCCTCGACACCGTGGAGGGAGAGGCCCTGCTGGGTGCGGATGGCGCGGAGCTTGGCCCCGAGCTGTTTGGCGTATTCGCTGGACATAAAGCTCCCCGGACGCTGTATCGACGTGCGGCTCTGCCGCGCGGCTGGTCACTCACTGTGAGGTTACGCAGCGTAATTTCCATTCGTCAAGCCGAACGGAGCGGAGGGGCTCCGGCCAGGGGTGTTGACGGAGGAGCCGAGTACCCCTGCTAGTGTGAATGGCGCAAATCCGACCGTCCTTTAAGGTCCGTCCCGTGAGGCGGAGAAGGAGGTCCGTTTCGTATGGACGCCCGTACCTCGGACGCCGCGCGTCCCGTGCTGGAAGCACCGGATATCGCGCGCGTTCTCACCCGCATCGCCCACGAGATCGTCGAGCGCGCCAAAGGCGCCGATGACGTGGTGCTGCTCGGCATTCCCACCCGTGGTGTCTTTCTTGCCCGGCGGCTGGCCGCCCGGCTCGAAGAGATCACCGGCAGGCCCGGCCGGATCCCGGTCGGCTCGCTCGACATCACGATGTACCGCGACGACCTGAGGCTGCGCCCGGCCCGCGCACTCGCCCGCACCGAGATCCCCGACGACGGCATCGACGGCCGTCTGGTGGTCCTCGTCGACGATGTGCTCTTCTCCGGCCGCACCATCCGCGCCGCGCTCGACGCCCTCGGTGACATCGGGCGGCCGCGCGCGGTCCAGCTCGCGGTCCTCGTCGACCGTGGTCACCGTGAACTGCCGATCCGCGCCGACTACGTCGGCAAGAACCTCCCCACGTCGCTGCGGGAGACGGTCAAGGTCCAGCTCACCGAGGAGGACGGCCGCGACAGCGTGCTCCTCGGGCTGCGCGAGACCACCCCCGCGGACGGGAAGTAGCGCCCCTCACCGACGGCGAGTGCCGCCCCGGCGACCCCGGGGGACCCGCCCGAAGGACCACCGGTGCCGCCGGGCACCGGTCCCCGCGCCTGCCCGCCCGCATGCCCGCACACCTCCTTCACCCACGGAGCAACCGGATGAAGCGCCACCTCATCTCGGCCGCCGACCTCTCGCGCGACGACGCCGTCCTGATCCTCGACACCGCCGAGGAACTGGCCAGGCTCGCCGACCGGCCGATCAAGAAACTGCCGACCCTGCGCGGCCGTACCGTCGTCAACCTCTTCTTCGAGGACTCCACCCGCACCCGTATCTCCTTCGAGGCGGCCGCCAAGCGGCTGTCCGCCGACGTCATCAACTTCTCCGCCAAGGGCTCCTCGGTCTCCAAGGGCGAATCCCTGAAGGACACCGCGCTCACCCTGGAGGCGATGGGCGCCGACGCCGTGGTGATCCGCCACCACGCCTCCGGTGCCCCGCACCGGCTGGCCACCTCCGGCTGGATCAACGGCGCCGTGGTGAACGCCGGCGACGGCACCCATGAGCACCCCACCCAGGCGCTGCTCGACGCCTTCACCGTCCGCCGCCATCTGTGCCCGGAAGCCTCCGGAGTCGGGCAGGACCTGGCCGGGCGCCGGATCACGATCGTCGGCGATGTCCTGCACAGCCGGGTGGCCCGCTCCAACGTCCATCTGCTGTCCACCCTGGGCGCCGAGGTCACGCTGGTCGCCCCGCCGACGCTGGTCCCCTTCGGCGTGGAGAGCTGGCCCTGCGAGGTCTCCTACGACCTGGACGCGGTGGTCGGCAAGACCGACGCCGTGATGATGCTGCGCGTCCAGCGCGAGCGTATGAACGCGGCCTTCTTCCCCACCGAGCGGGAGTACGCCCGCCGCTACGGCCTGGACGGCGACCGCATGTCCCGGATGCCGGAGCACGCCATTGTGATGCACCCCGGCCCCATGAACCGCGGTATGGAGATCAGCGCGGAGGTCGCGGACTCCGACCGCTGCACCGCCGTCGAGCAGGTCGCCAACGGTGTCTCGATCCGCATGGCCGTCCTGTATCTGCTGCTCGGCGGGAACGAGTCCGCCGTCGCCGCCGCCCGCACCGAGGAGAGCAAGTGACCATGAGCGACACCCACAAGACGCTGCTGCGCGGGGCGAAGGTGCTCGGCGGCGAGCCGCGGGACGTGCTGATCGAGGGGGAGCGGATCGCCGCGGTCGGCACCGGTCTGGACGCGGACGGCGCCACCGTGATCGACGTCGCCGGGCAGATCCTGCTGCCGGGCCTGGTCGACCTCCACACCCATCTGCGCGAGCCCGGCCGGGAGGACTCCGAGACGGTCCTCACCGGCACCCGGGCCGCCGCGGTGGGCGGTTTCACCGCGGTCCACGCCATGGCCAACACCTTCCCGGTCGCCGACACCGCGGGCGTCGTCGAGCAGGTCTGGCGGCTGGGCAGGGAGTCCGGCTACTGCGATGTCCAGCCCGTCGGGGCGGTCACCGTGGGCCTGGAGGGCAAGAAACTCGCCGAGCTGGGCGCGATGCACGACT
The DNA here is from genome assembly GCF_040653035.1 of Streptomyces malaysiensis subsp. malaysiensis. Lineage (NCBI taxonomy): Bacteria > Bacillati > Actinomycetota > Actinomycetes > Kitasatosporales > Streptomycetaceae > Streptomyces > Streptomyces malaysiensis. The sequence goes on along the minus strand of NZ_JBEZNG010000016.1, from coordinate 55,436 downwards.
CGGCCGCCGGGGTGCGGGTCTTCTCCGACGACGGCAAGTGTGTGGACGACGCGGTGATCATGCGCCGTGCGCTGGAGTATGTGAAGGCGTTCGACGGTGTCATCGCCCAGCACGCCCAGGAGCCCCGTCTGACCGAGGGCGCCCAGATGAACGAGGGCGTCGTCTCCGCCGAGCTGGGCCTGGGCGGCTGGCCGGCCGTCGCCGAGGAGTCGATCATCGCCCGCGATGTGCTGCTCGCCGCCCACGTCGGCTCCCGGGTGCACATCTGCCATCTGTCCACCGCGGGCTCGGTCGAGATCGTCCGCTGGGCCAAGTCCAAGGGGTGGAACGTCACCGCCGAGGTCACCCCGCACCATCTGCTGCTGACCGACGAGCTCGTACGCTCCTACGACCCCGTCTTCAAGGTGAACCCGCCGCTGCGCACCGAGGCCGATGTGATGGCGCTGCGTGAGGCGCTCGCCGACGGCACCATCGACTGCGTGGCCACCGACCACGCCCCGCATCCGCACGAGGACAAGGACTGCGAGTGGGGCGCGGCGGCCATGGGCATGGTGGGCCTGGAGACGGCGCTCTCCGTGGTCCAGCACACCATGGTGGACACCGGGCTGCTGGACTGGACGGGCGTCGCCGACCGGATGTCGGTGCGGCCCTCGGCCATCGGCCGGCTGACCGGCCACGGCCGTCCCGTCGCCGCCGGGGAGCCCGCCAACCTCACCCTGCTCGACTCCGCTTACCGTGGTGTGGTGAACCCCGCGGGCTTCGCCTCCCGCAGCCGGAACACCCCCTACGAGGGCCGTGAACTGCCGGGGCGTGTGACGCACACCTTCCTGCGGGGCCGGGCGACGGTTGTGGACGGGAAGCTGACGTGACATCTCCGGGTCATCCGGTGGCGGGCCTCGCGGGATTCGCGGGCCTCGCCGCCGAGCAGAAATCGCAGGACGTGACGGACTGGGCCGCCAGGATCGGATGGGTCGTCGGGCTGCTGCTGGTCATCGCGCTGGTCTACTGGCTGATGCGCGAGGGCTGGAAGTGGCGCGGCACCCTCCAGGGCGACCTCCCGGAGCCGCCCCGGGCCCCGGCCGAGCCGGGCGATCCCGAGCTGTCGATGAGCGGCCGCTACCACGGCTCCACCACCGCCGGGCAGTGGCTGGACCGGATCGTGGCCCATGGCCTCGGCACCCGCAGCCGGGCCGAGCTCACCCTCACCGACCGGGGCGTGCACGTCGTACGGCCGGGCGCCCGGGACTTCTTCATCCCCGCCGCCCAGCTGCGCGGCGCCCGGCTCGACAAGGGCATCGCGGGCAAGGTCCTCGCCGAGGGCGGGCTGCTGGTGATCACCTGGCAGCTGGGCGAGAAGCTGATCGACTCGGGCTTCCGCTCCGACCACGCCGCCGAGCACCCGGCCTGGGTCGACGCCCTCAGCTCCGCCGACAACGACCAGAACCACCCGAGCAACCAGACGGAAGGCGCCGAACGATGACGACCTCCACCCGGGGCGCCAGCGCCCCCGCCGTACTCGTCCTGGAGGACGGCCGCACCTTCCGCGGCCGGGCCTACGGGGCCGTGGGGGAGACCTTCGGCGAGGCCGTGTTCTCCACCGGGATGACCGGCTACCAGGAGACCCTGACCGACCCCTCCTACCACCGCCAGGTCGTCGTGATGACCGCCCCGCACATCGGGAACACCGGCGTCAACGACGAGGACCCGGAGTCCGAGCGGATCTGGGTCTCCGGCTATGTGGTGCGCGACCCGGCACGTACGCCCTCCAACTGGCGCTCCCGCCGCTCGCTCGACGAGGAGCTCGCCGCCCAGGGCGTCGTCGGCATCAGCGGGATCGACACCCGCGCCCTCACCCGCCATCTGCGCGAGCGCGGCGCCATGCGGGTGGGCATCTTCTCGGGTGCGGCGATCGCCGAGGAGGGCGCGCTGCTGTCGAAGGTGCGGGCTGCCCCGCAGATGAAGGGCGCCGACCTCAGCGGGGAGGTGGCCACCGAGGAGGCTTATGTCGTCCCGGCGATCGGCACCAAGAAGTTCACCGTCGCCGCGATCGACCTGGGCATCAAGGGCATGACCCCGCACCGGATGGCCGAGCGCGGCATAGAGGTGCATGTGCTGCCCGCGACCGCCACCGCCCGGGACATCTACGCGGTCGGCCCGGACGGGGTCTTCTTCTCCAACGGACCGGGCGACCCGGCCACCGCCGACCACCCCGTCGCCCTGATGCGGGCCGTGCTGGAGCGCTCCACACCGCTGTTCGGCATCTGCTTCGGCAACCAGATCCTCGGCCGCGCGCTCGGCTTCGGCACCTTCAAGCTGAAGTACGGCCACCGCGGGATCAACCAGCCGGTGCAGGACCGTACCACCGGAAAGGTCGAGGTCACCGCCCATAACCACGGCTTCGCCGTGGACGCCCCGCTCGACGCGCCGTCCGACACCCCCTACGGCCGCGCCGAGGTCTCCCATGTCTGCCTCAACGACAACGTGGTCGAGGGGCTGCGGCTGCTCGACCGCCCCGCGTTCAGCGTCCAGTACCACCCCGAAGCCGCCGCCGGTCCGCATGACGCCGCGTACCTTTTCGACCGCTTCGTGTCCCTGATGGAGGGCCAGCGTGCCTAAGCGCACCGACATCCAGTCCGTTCTGGTCATCGGCTCCGGCCCGATCGTCATCGGCCAGGCCGCCGAGTTCGACTACTCCGGTACCCAGGCGTGCCGGGTGCTGAAGGCCGAGGGCCTGCGGGTCGTCCTGGTCAACTCCAACCCGGCCACGATCATGACCGACCCGGAGATCGCCGACGCCACCTATGTCGAGCCGATCACCCCGGAGTACGTCGAGAAGATCATCGCCAAGGAGCGCCCCGACGCGCTGCTGCCCACCCTCGGCGGCCAGACCGCGCTCAACACCGCCATCTCGCTGCACGAGGCGGGCACCCTCGAGGAGTACGGCGTCGAGCTGATCGGCGCCAATGTCCAGGCGATCCACAAGGGCGAGGACCGCGACCAGTTCAAGGAGGTCGTCGAGGCCGTCCACGCCAAGATCGGCCACGGTGAGTCCGCCCGCTCGGTCATCTGCCACTCCATGGACGACGTCCTCGCGGGCGTCGAGCGGCTCGGCGGCTACCCCGTCGTGGTCCGCCCCTCCTTCACCATGGGCGGCGCGGGCTCCGGCTTCGCCCACGACGAGGACGAGCTGCGCCGTATCGCCGGCCAGGGCCTGACCCTCTCGCCGACCACCGAGGTGCTCCTGGAGGAGTCCATCCTCGGCTGGAAGGAGTACGAGCTGGAGCTGATGCGCGACCGGAACGACAATGTCGTGGTCGTCTGCTCCATCGAGAACTTCGACCCCATGGGCGTGCACACCGGTGACTCGATCACCGTCGCCCCGGCGATGACGCTCACCGACCGCGAGTACCAGATCCTGCGGGACATCGGCATCGCCGTCATCCGCGAGGTCGGGGTGGACACCGGCGGCTGCAACATCCAGTTCGCGGTCAACCCCGAGGACGGCCGGGTCATCGTCATCGAGATGAACCCGCGCGTCTCCCGCTCCTCGGCGCTCGCCTCCAAGGCCACCGGCTTCCCCATCGCCAAGATCGCCGCGAAGCTGGCCGTCGGCTACACCCTGGACGAGATCCCCAACGACATCACCCAGGAGACCCCGGCCTCCTTCGAGCCCACGCTCGACTATGTCGTGGTCAAGGTGCCGCGCTTCGCCTTCGAGAAGTTCCCGGCCGCCGACGCCCGGCTCACCACCACCATGAAGTCGGTCGGCGAGGCCATGGCCATCGGCCGCAACTTCACCGAGGCGCTCCAGAAGGCGCTGCGCTCGCTGGAGAAGAAGGGCAGCCAGTTCGACTTCACCGAGGAGCCGGGCGACAAGGCCGAGCTGCTGGTCAAGGCCGCCGTCCCCACCGACGGGCGGATCAACACCGTGATGCGGGCGATCCGCGCCGGGGCCACCCCGGGGGAGGTCTTCGACGCCACCGGCATCGACCCGTGGTTCGTGGACCAGCTCTACCTGATCAAGGAGATCGCGGACGAGCTCGCCGCCGCCGACAAGCTCCGCCCCGAACTCCTCGGCGAGGCCAAGCGGCACGGCTTCTCCGACGCCCAGATCGCCGGGATCCGCTCGCTGCGCGAGGACGTGGTCCGCGAGGTGCGGCACGCGCTGGGCATCCGGCCCGTCTACAAGACGGTCGACACCTGCGCCGCCGAGTTCGCCGCCAGGACCCCGTACTTCTACTCCTCCTACGACGAGGAGTCCGAGGTCGCCCCGCGCGAAACCCCGGCTGTGATCATCCTCGGCTCGGGCCCCAACCGCATCGGCCAGGGCATCGAGTTCGACTACTCCTGCGTCCACGCCTCCTTCGCGCTGCATGACGCGGGCTATGAGACCGTCATGGTCAACTGCAACCCGGAGACCGTCTCCACCGACTACGACACCTCCGACCGGCTCTACTTCGAGCCGCTCACCCTGGAGGACGTACTGGAGATCGTCCACGCGGAAACGCAGGCGGGCCCCGTCGCCGGTGTGATCGTCCAGCTCGGCGGTCAGACCCCGCTGGGCCTGGCCCAGGCGCTCAAGGACAACGGCGTGCCGATCGTCGGCACCTCGCCCGAGGCGATCAACCTCGCCGAGGAGCGCGGCGCCTTCGGCCGGGTGCTCACCGAGGCCGGGCTGCCCGCGCCCAAGTACGGCACCGCCTTCTCCTTCGAGCAGGCCAAGGGCATCGCCACCGAGATCGGCTACCCGGTCATGGTCCGCCCCTCCTATGTGCTCGGCGGCCGCGGTATGGAGATCGTCTACGACGAGCCCTCGCTCGCCGCGTACCTGGAGCGGCACGCCGGGCTGATCTCCGAGCACCCCGTGCTGATCGACCGCTTCCTCGACGACGCGATAGAGATCGACGTGGACGCGCTCTACGACGGCGAGGAGCTCTACCTCGGCGGCGTCATGGAGCACATCGAGGAGGCCGGGATCCACTCCGGCGACTCGGCCTGCGCCCTGCCCCCGATCACCCTCGGCGGCTTCGACATCAAGCGGCTGCGCGCCTCGACCGAGGCCATCGCGCGCGGTGTGGGCGTCCGCGGGCTGATCAACATCCAGTTCGCGATGGCCGGGGACATTCTGTACGTACTGGAGGCGAACCCGCGCGCCTCCCGTACCGTCCCCTTCACCTCCAAGGCCACCGCCGTCCCGCTGGCCAAGGCCGCCGCCCGGATCTCGCTGGGCGCCACCATCGCCGGGCTGCGCGCCGAGGGGCTGCTGCCCTCCAGCGGCGACGGCGGCACGCTGCCGATGGACGCGCCGATCTCCGTCAAGGAGGCCGTGATGCCGTGGTCGCGGTTCCGGGACGCCTCCGGGCGCGGGGTGGACACCATCCTCGGCCCGGAGATGCGCTCCACCGGTGAGGTCATGGGCATCGACTCGGTCTTCGGCGCGGCCTACGCCAAGTCGCAGGCCGGGGCGTACGGCGCGCTGCCGACCAAGGGGCGCGCGTTCGTCTCCGTGGCCAACCGCGACAAGCGCTCGATGATCTTCCCGGCCCGGGAGCTGGTCGGCCTCGGCTTCGAGCTGCTGGCCACCTCGGGCACGGCGGAGGTGCTCAAGCGCAACGGGATCAACGCCACCGTGGTGCGCAAGCACAGCGAGGGCGAGGGCCCGAACGGCGAGAAGACCATCGTCCAGCTCATCCACGAGGGCGAGGTCGACCTGATCGTCAACACCCCGTACGGCACCGGCGGCCGGCTCGACGGCTATGACATCCGTACGGCGTCCGTCGCCCGCAGCGTCCCGTGCCTGACCACCGTCCAGGCGCTCGCGGCCGCCGTCCAGGGCATCGAGGCGCTGGGGCGGGGCGCGGTCGGCGTCCGGTCGCTCCAGGAACACGCGGAACATCTGACCGCCGCCCGCGAGGAGTGAGGCGAGCGAGGGGGACACCGGCCGGTGTCCCCCTCTTCATGAGCCCACCCCGCTTCCTGGGCCCCACCCCTCGCCCCCGCGTAGAAAGCCCCTCATGTACACGCTCCTCTTCAACCTGATCTTCCGGCGGATGGATCCGGAGAACGCCCATCACCTGGCCTTCTCCTGGATCCGCCGGGCCGCCCGCGTCCCCGTGCTGCGGACGTTCATCGCCGCCGTCCTCGCCCCCCGCCACACGGCGCTGCGCACCGAGGCGCTGGGCCTGCGGATGCACGGGCCCTTCGGGCTGGCCGCCGGATTCGACAAGAACGCCGCCGGAATCGACGGCATGGCCATGCTGGGCTTCGACCATGTCGAGATCGGCACGGTCACCGCCCAGCCACAGCCCGGCAACCCCAAGCGGCGGCTGTTCCGGCTGGTCGCCGACCGCGCCCTGATCAACCGGATGGGGTTCAACAACGAGGGCTCGGCGGCGGTCGCGGCCCGTCTCGCGGCCCGGCGCCCGGCCTTCGCCACGACGGTCGGCGTCAACATCGGCAAGACCAAGGCCGTCCCGGAGGCGGAGGCCGTCGCCGACTATGTGACCTCCACCGAGCGGCTCGCCGCCCACGCCGACTACCTCGTCGTCAACGTCTCCTCGCCCAATACCCCCGGACTGCGGAACCTCCAGGCCGTGGACCAGCTGCGGCCGCTGCTGACCGCCGTCCGCGAGGCCGCGGACCGCACGGTCACCGAACGCCGGGTGCCACTTCTGGTCAAGATCGCGCCGGATCTCGCCGACGAGGACGTGGACGCGGTCGCCGATCTCGCGGTCGAACTCGGCCTGGACGGCATCATCGCCACCAACACGACCATCGCGCGGGACGGCCTCGGCCTCACCTCCCCCTCGAGCCTCACCGCCGAGACCGGCGGCCTGTCCGGAGCCCCCCTCAAGGCGCGCTCCCTGGAGGTGCTGCGCCGCCTGTACGCCCGGGTCGGGGACCGGCTGACCCTGGTCGGGGTCGGCGGGATCGAGACCGCGGACGACGTCTGGGAGCGGATTCTGGCCGGCGCCACGCTGGTACAGGGCTACAGCGCCTTCATCTACCGGGGCCCGTTCTGGTGCCGTGGGATCCACCGCGGCCTCGCCGCCCGCCTGGCCGCGAGCCCGTACGCCACCCTCGCCGAGGCCGTCGGCGCCAAGGCTCACAAGGAGAACGCATGACGACCCCCTTCGGCACCCGCCTGCGCGCCGCCATGGACGCCCGCGGCCCCCTGTGCGTCGGCATCGACCCGCACGCCTCCCTGCTCGCCGACTGGGGCCTGGGGGACGATGTGGCCGGTTTGGAGCGGTTCACCCGGACCGTCGTGGACGCGCTCGCCGAGCGGGTCGCCGTCCTCAAGCCGCAGTCGGCCTTCTACGAGCGGTTCGGCTCCCGCGGCATCGCGGTGCTCGAGCGGGCGGTGGCCGACGCCCGCGCCGCCGGGGCGCTGGTGCTGATGGACGCCAAGCGCGGCGACATCGGCTCGACCATGGCCGCGTACGCCTCGGCCTATCTGGATCCGGCCGGTCCGCTGTTCTCGGACGCGATCACCCTCAGCCCCTACCTCGGCTTCGGCTCGCTGCGCCCGGCGCTGGACGCGGCGCGGGCGGCGGGCGCGGGCGTCTTCGTACTGGCGCTGACCTCAAATCCGGAGGGCGCCGAGGTGCAGCACGCGGTGCGGCCCGACGGAACGACCGTCGCGGCCACCGTGCTGAGGGCGCTCAAGGCCGAGAACGCCGCCGAGGCCGCCGAGGGCCGCCTCGGCTCGTACGGCGCGGTGGTCGGCGCGACGCTGGGCGGGGCGGCGGGGGAGGCGGGCGCCGATCTGGCGATCGACGGTCCGCTGCTGGCCCCCGGCATCGGGGCCCAGGGCGCGACCCCCGCCGATCTCCCGGCGGTTTTCGGTCCGGCGGTGCGGAATGTCGTCCCGAGCGTCAGCAGGGGGGTGCTCCGGCACGGTCCGGACGCCGCGTCGCTGGTCGAGGCGGCGTCCAGAATGGCTGATGAAGTGCGTGCTGTGGCCGAATAACCCGGCTACTTTGTCCGCAAATGTCCGAGTCGAGCGAGTCTGACCAGGACTTTTCGTCTGTTCTCGCTGACTGGAGCGGGATCGGCCGCTAGTCTCCGACGAGAGCGAACGTGCTGCTGCGTTGCGCGTTGCTCCCCAGGTGAGGGGCGACTAGGTTCCTCACCGGTCCATATCCGACAGTTCGACATCCGAGGTGACGTAGGCGTGGCTCTTCCGCCCCTTACCCCTGAACAGCGCGCAGCCGCGCTCGAAAAGGCCGCCGCGGCTCGCCGGGAGCGCGCCGAGGTCAAGAATCGACTCAAGCACTCCGGCGCTTCCCTGCACGAGGTCATCAAGCAGGGCCAGGAGAACGACGTCATCGGCAAGATGAAGGTGTCCGCTCTCCTGGAGTCCCTGCCCGGCGTCGGCAAGGTCCGCGCCAAGCAGATCATGGAGCGGCTCGGCATCTCCGAGAGCCGTCGTGTGCGGGGTCTGGGCTCCAACCAGATCGCGTCGCTCGAGCGTGAGTTCGGCGGCGCCGCCGGCTGACGAGGCCCGGCGTTTCCAGGCACTCCCGGGAACCTGGATAATCGCTCCATGGCAGCACACTCCGCACGACCGCGATTGACCGTGCTCTCCGGCCCCTCCGGGGTCGGCAAGAGCACGGTCGTCGCCCATATGCGCAAGGAACACCCCGAGGTCTGGCTCTCGGTCTCCGCCACGACCCGGCGACCGCGCCCCGGTGAGCGGGACGGCGTTCACTATTTCTTCGTGGACGACGGGGAGTTCGACAAGCTCATAGCCAATGGTGAGCTGCTGGAGTGGGCCGAGTTCGCGGGCAACCGCTACGGCACCCCGCGCGAGGCGGTCATGGACCGCCTCGGCGCGGGGGAGCCGGTGCTGCTGGAGATCGACCTACAGGGCGCACGGCAGATCCGCGAGTCCATGCCGGAGGCGCAGCTGGTCTTCCTGGCGCCGCCGAGCTGGGAGGAGCTGGTGCGCCGGCTCACCGGCCGGGGCACCGAGGCGCCCGAGGTGATCGAGCGGCGGCTGGAGGCCGCGCGGACCGAGCTGGCCGCCGAGTCAGAGTTCGATACGACCTTGGTCAATACCTCCGTCCAGGACGTTTCCCATGAGCTGCTAGCCTTGATGCGAGTGGCTTGATCTTCGATTCACTCTTGCCATGAGGCGAAATTCTTGCCATGAGGCAGAAATAAGGAAGGCTAGAGAGTGTCCTCTCCCATGACCGCGCCCGAGGGGATCATCAACCCTCCGATTGATGAGCTGCTCGAGGCCACCGACTCCAAGTACAGCCTGGTGATCTACGCCGCCAAGCGCGCGCGGCAGATCAACGCGTACTACTCCCAGCTCGGTGAGGGCCTGCTCGAGTACGTCGGTCCCCTCGTGGACACCCACGTCCACGAGAAGCCCCTCTCGATCGCGCTCCGCGAGATCAACGCGGGCCTGCTGACCTCCGAGGCCATCGAGGGCCCGGCTCAGTAGTTCTCGGATCACTTCATCACGGCCCGGCAGAGATGCCGGGCCCGTGGTGTGTCATGGGTACGTGAGACGACCCGGCGTACCGTGACTGGACGTACGGCCCGATGTGACATCCGACGTACCCGGTGGGGAGAGCCGAGCGATGGACAAGCCCAAGGTGGTTCTGGGGGTCAGTGGCGGGATCGCCGCCTACAAGGCGTGTGAGCTGTTGCGCCGCCTCACCGAGTCCGGCCATGACGTACGCGTCGTGCCGACCGCCTCGGCGCTGCACTTCGTCGGCGAGGCCACCTGGTCCGCGCTGTCCGGGCATCCGGCGACGACCGAGGTCTGGGACTCCGTCCATGAGGTGCCGCACGTCCGCATCGGCCAGTCCGCCGATCTGCTCGTGATCGCCCCCGCCACCGCCGATCTGCTCGCCAAGGCCGCCCATGGCCTGGCGGACGATCTGCTCACCAATACGCTGCTCACCGCGCGCTGTCCGGTCGTCTTCGCGCCCGCGATGCACACCGAGATGTGGGAGCACCCCGCCACCCAGGAGAACGTGGCGACCCTGCGCCGCCGCGGCGCCGTCGTCATCGAACCCGCCGTGGGGCGGCTCACCGGCGTGGACACCGGCAAGGGGCGGCTGCCGGACCCCGGGGAGATCTTCGAGGTCTGCCGCCGGGTGCTGGCCCGCGGCGCCGAGGCGCTCACCGCCGATCTGGCCGGCCGCCATGTCGTGGTCAGCGCCGGGGGCACCCGCGAACCGCTGGACCCGGTGCGCTTCCTCGGCAACCGCTCCACCGGCCGCCAGGGGTACGCCCTGGCCCGCGCCGCCGTCGCCCGGGGCGCCCGGGTGACTCTTGTCTCGGCCAACAGCGAGCTGCCCGCCCCGGCCGGCGCCGATGTGGTGCGCGCGGGCACCGCGGCCCAGCTGCGCGAGGCCGTGCTCAAGGCGGCCGCGGACGCCGACGCCGTGGTGATGGCCGCCGCCGTGGCCGATTTCCGCCCCGCGCGGTACGCCGAGGGGAAGATCAAGAAGCGCGAGGGCCAGGAGCCCGAGCCGCTCGCCCTGGTACGGAATCCGGACATCCTCGCCGAGATCTCAGCCGAGCGCGCCCGCCCCGGCCAGATCGTGGTGGGTTTCGCCGCCGAAACCGACGATGTGCTCGCCAACGGCCGCGCCAAGCTCGCCCGCAAGGGCTGCGATCTGCTGGTGGTCAACGAGGTCGGGGAGCACAAGACCTTCGGCGCGGAGACCAACGAGGCCGTGGTGCTCGGCGCCGACGGCACCGAGACGCCCGTGCCGTACGGCCCCAAGGGCGCGCTGGCCGACACCGTCTGGGATCTGGTGGCCCGCCGCCTGGGCTGAGCCCGGCCCCGGCGGGGCTGTTCGATGCCCCTGAAGCGGGGCGACGGCACGGCCGATCGGGCTCATGACAGCTCATGACACGTTCCTGCCACGGCGGGGTGGGGCTGTATTTCGGCTTGAGGCAAGGTATGTTCCCGGACACGGGCCTGCCCGTTCTGTGGGACGGGAATGCTTGACCGGTGGACGTGCCGGATAAACTGGCCCAGGAACCGCACCGGGCGCAGCTCCCGAGCGGTCCGACCATGATCAGCCAGCAGCCGCTGCAACCCCAGGGAGCGATGTGTCCCGCCGCCTGTTCACCTCGGAGTCCGTGACCGAGGGTCACCCCGACAAGATCGCCGACCAGATCAGCGACACCATCCTCGACGCCCTTCTCAAGGAGGACCCGACCTCCCGGGTCGCCGTCGAAACCTTGATCACCACCGGCCTGGTGCATGTGGCCGGCGAGGTGACCACCAAGGCGTACGCCCCGATCGCGACGCTCGTGCGGAACAAGATCCTCGACATCGGCTACGACTCGTCGAAGAAGGGTTTCGACGGCGCCTCCTGCGGCGTTTCGGTGTCGATCGGCTCACAGTCCCCCGACATCGCCCAGGGTGTGGACTCCGCCTACGAGCTCCGGGTCGAGGGCGATGAGGACGAGCTGGACAAGCAGGGCGCGGGCGACCAGGGCCTGATGTTCGGGTACGCCTGCGACGAGACGCCCGAGCTGATGCCGCTGCCGATCAACCTGGCGCACCGGCTCTCCCGCCGGCTGTCCGAGGTCCGCAAGAACGGGACCATCCCCTACCTGCGCCCGGACGGCAAGACCCAGGTCACCATCGAGTACGACGGCAACAAGGCGGTCCGCCTGGACACCGTCGTCGTATCCTCGCAGCACGCTTCCGACATCGACCTGGACTCGCTGCTGGCTCCCGACATCCGGGAATTCGTGGTCGAGCACGTGCTGAAGGACCTGGTCGAGGACGGCATCAAGCTCGACACCGAGGGCTACCGTCTGCTGGTCAACCCCACCGGCCGCTTCGAGATCGGCGGCCCGATGGGCGACGCGGGGCTCACCGGCCGCAAGATCATCATCGACACCTACGGCGGCATGTCCCGCCACGGCGGCGGCGCCTTCTCCGGCAAGGACCCCTCCAAGGTCGACCGCTCCGCCGCCTACGCCATGCGCTGGGTCGCCAAGAACGTGGTGGCCGCCGGCCTCGCCCAGCGCTGCGAGGTCCAGGTCGCGTACGCCATCGGCAAGGCCGAGCCGGTCGGCCTCTTCATCGAGACCTTCGGCACCGCCGCGATCGACACCGAGAAGATCGAGAAGGCCATCTCCCAGGTCTTCGACCTCCGCCCGGCCGCGATCATCCGCGACCTCGACCTGCTCCGCCCGATCTACGCCCAGACCGCGGCGTACGGCCACTTCGGCCGCGAGCTCCCCGACTTCACCTGGGAGCGCACCGACCGGGTAGACGCCCTCCGCGCGGCAGCGGGCCTGTAAGGCCCCGGCCCGATCCCCACATCGACAAGGCCCGGACGCCTCTTGGCGTCCGGGCCTTCGCGTCCGTCGCTGTCCGTGCGGTCTGCTAAGACTTGATCTGTGAGCAGGGACAACGAGCGGCCGAAGGGCCCGGCGGAGACGGCGGAGGGGGAGCAGCTCGCGCTCATTCGGGAGACCGTGCGCAAGGCCAAGGTGACCAAGGCCAAGCCGCGGACGTGGCGCGGGGCCGCGCTGGCCGGGGAGCTGCCCGTGGCGCGGGTGCTCGTCGACAAGGGGCCGGTCCACCTCGACAAGTTGTGGGACTACGCGGTGCCGGCCGAGATGGACGCCGAGGCCCGCCCCGGGGTGCGGGTGCGGGTGCGGTTCGGGGCCGGGACGGGGAAGGTGCGCGAGGGGCGGCGCGAGGGCGGCGGGCTGCTCGACGGGTACATCATCGAGCGCGTCGCCGAGTCCGACTACCGGGGCCCGCTGGCCGCCCTCGCGCAGGTGGTCTCCCCGGAGCCGGTGCTGGGGCCGGGGCTGCTGGCGCTGTGCCGGGCGGTCGCCGACCGGTACGCCGGATCGCTCGCCGATGTGCTTCAGCTGGCTCTGCCCAAGCGCAACGCCCGCGCCGAGGGCGAGCCGTCACCGCCGTCGCTGCCCCCGCCGGAGCCGCCCGCGCCCGGGAGCTGGGCGCGCTATTCGGCCGGGCCCGGGTTCCTGGAGGCGCTTGCGCGCGGTGACCGGCCGCGGGCCGTATGGACCGCGCTGCCCGGACCGCACTGGCCCCGGGAGTGGGCCACCGCCGTGGCCGCCACGCTCGCGTCCGGGCGCGGGGCGCTCGTCGTCGTCCCCGACGGACGGACCGCCGAGCGGGTGGACGCCGCGCTCACCGAGGTGCTCGGCGGTCCGGGGCGGCATGTGCTGCTCACCGCCGACCTCGGGCCCGAGGAGCGCTACCGCCGCTGGCTGGCGGTCAGCCGGGGCTCGATCCGGGCGGTGGTGGGCACCCGCGCGGCGATGTTCGCGCCGGTCAGGGACCTCGGGCTGGTGGGGATCTGGGACGACGGCGACCGCAGCCACAGCGACGACCGGCTGCCGCAGCCGCACGCCCGCGATGTGCTGCTGCTGCGCGCCGTCCACGAGAAGACCGGCTTTCTGCTGGGCGACCTCGGCCGTACCGTCGAGGCCGCCCAGCTGGTGGAGAACGGCTGGGCCCGGCCGCTCGAAGCCGACCGCGAGCGGGTCCGCGCGGCCGCCCCGCTGATCCGTACGGTCGACGAGGGCGAAGTGGCCCGGGACGCGGAGGCCCGCGCCGCCCGGCTGCCCACGATCGCCTGGCAGACCGTACGGGAGGCGCTGACCCGGGGCCCCGTGCTGGTGCAGGTGCCGCGCCGGGGCTATGTGCCGAAGCTGGCCTGTGAGCGCTGCCGGGAGCCCGCGCGCTGTGCGCACTGCGCGGGTCCGCTGGAGGCGCGGGACGCGGAGCATCTGGTGTGCGGATGGTGCGGACGGGACGAACCCGCCTGGCACTGCCGCGAATGCGGGGGCGTCCGGCTGCGCGCGTCCATCGTCGGCGCCCGGCGCACCGCCGAGGAGCTGGGCCGGGCCTTTCCGGCGGTGCCCGTGCGCACCTCCGGGCGTGACCATGTGCTGACGTCCGTCCCCGACCGCCCGGCGCTCGTCGTGAGCACGCCGGGCGCCGAGCCGGTCGCCGAGGGCGGTTACGCCGCGGCGCTGCTGCTCGACGGCTGGGCCCTGCTCGGCCGCCCCGACCTGCGCGCCGGTGAGGACGCGCTGCGCCACTGGCTGGAGGCGGCCTCGCTGGTACGCGGCCATGGGGACGAGGGGGATGACGGCCGGGGCGGCACCGTGGTGATCATGGCCGAGCCGACGTTGCGGCCCGTCCAGGCGCTGGTGCGCTGGGACCCGGCCGGTTACGCGGCGCGCGAGCTGGCCGAACGGTCCCAGCTGGGCTTTCCGCCGATCTCACGGATGGCGGCGGTGACCGGCCCCGCGGAGGCGGTGGCCGAGCTGATCGCCTCGGCCCGGCTGCCCGAAGGGGCCGAGACGCTCGGCCCGGTCCCGCTGCCCCCGGCGCCCCCCGGGCGCCCGCGCCGCCCCGGAGACCCGCCGCCGGGCGAGGTCTGGGAGCGCGCGCTGCTGCGGGTGCGCCCAGGCCAGGGCAGCACACTCGCGGCGGCCCTCAAGGAGGCGAAGGCGCGTCGCCTGGCCCGGGGGGAGCGGGACCCCGCGGTGCGCGTGGATCCCCTGGACATCGGCTGAGCCGGCAGAGCCTCCGGGCGCTGAGTATCTTCCGACCGAGCCCGGCCTGCCTTCTCGCGGTGACCGGCTGAGCGGAAGGGCGCCTTCGAGCCTCCGGGGGCTGGGGTTTTCCTCCGGCCGGGGGCCACCGCCCGGCGGTAGCCGGTGGCGAGCTGAAGGGGCGCTTCGCTGTCGAACGCGGTGCTGTCGAAAGGGAGCGCGCGGGGCCCTGAGGAGGGGAGGGGCCGGGCACGGTCGACCGCCCGTGGCGGGGGCACCTCCCAGCAGCAGCTGGGGGAGGCTGAAGCGCCCCGGCGGGGGCACCTCCCGGCGGTGGCCGGTGGCGAGCTGAAGGGGCGCTTCGCTGTCGAATGCGGTGCTGTTGAAAGGGGGTGCGCGTGGAGGCCCCTGAGGGATGGAGGGGTCGGGCATGGTGGACCGCCGTGGCGGGGGCACCTCCCAGCAGCAGCTGGGGGAGGCTGAAGCGCAACGGGGGGCGCGCCTTCCAGCGGTAGCCGGGGGAGAACCGAGCCTCGTAAAAGGGGCGTTGCCTACCCGTGGCGGGGGCTGGGGAAGGCGCTGGGGCGGGGGTCCTCGCGGAGGTTGGGTCGAGGGTCCTCGCGGAGGGACGGCGGTGTCGGCTGCGGCGGGGCCGTGCGTGCGGCGGGCACCGAGGGCACGGAGGCGGACTCGGCCGGGCGGCCCGTGGAGGGTTCGCCGCCCTCGGACGCGCTCTGCGCGGCGGCCCGGCGGGCGCCGTAACGGCGGTGCACCGCCTGCTTGGTGACGCCGAGCGCCGAGCCCACCGCGTCCCATGAGAAGCCGAGCGAGCGGTCGAAGTCGACCGCGGCCGTGACCAGCGTCTCGACGCTGTCCCGCAGCTCCTGGGCGAGCCGCACGGTGGGGGCCGGGGCGCGTCCGTAGACCACGAAACCGGCGGACGGGCCGGTGCGACGGGGGCGGTAGACATTGCCGAGCTGGGCGGTGAGCGTGCGCAGCGCGTCCACCTGCCGGCGGACCCGCTCGATGTCCCGGACCAGGAGGTGCAGGCTGGCCCGTGCCTGGGCGTCATGAGTTGCGTGGTCGGCCATGTACAAGCCTCTCGAACCGGCGTTGACGGGGATGGGGTGGTTGGGGGAGGGAGCGGGGAAGCGGGGGGGACGGCGGGAAACGCATCGGGCCGCGGCAGCGGCCCGATGCGGTCAATCTGCCTTGACCAACGCGGCACCCGCCCGTCGGTCACGGTCCGGGGCGTGCGGGAGTCCGCTCGTACGCCCCCTCGCCCGGCGGACCATAGACTTCAGGCGCGGTTTCCGCTGTTTCCGCCGTACCCGCTGTGTGAGAGGTAGTTCGCCACCCATGAGGCTCGTCTTCGCCGGTACCCCCGAGGTCGCCCTGCCCGCTCTGGACGCGCTGATCGCGTCGGAGAAGCACGAGGTGGTGGCCGTGGTGACCCGTCCCGACGCGCCCGCCGGGCGCGGTCGCCGCCTCGTGGCCAGCCCGGTCGCCGAGCGGGCCGAGGAGGCGGGTATCGAGGTGCTCAAGCCGGGCAAGCCGCGTGAGCCGGAGTTCCTCGCCCGGCTCGCCGAGATCGCCCCGGACTGCTGCCCGGTGGTGGCCTACGGCGCGCTGCTGCCCAAGTCCGCGCTGGAGATCCCCGCGCACGGCTGGGTCAATCTGCACTTCTCGCTGCTCCCGGCATGGCGGGGCGCGGCACCCGTACAGCACGCCGTGCTCGCGGGCGACGAGATGACCGGCGCCTCGACCTTCCAGATCGAGGAAGGGCTGGACTCCGGGCCGGTGTTCGGGGTGGTGACCGAGGAGGTGCGGGCCACCGACACCAGTGGCGATCTGCTGACCCGGCTCGCCTTCGCCGGTGCCGGACTGCTCGAGGCGACGATGGACGGCATCGAGAACGGCACCCTGAACCCGGTGCCGCAGCCGGCCGAGGGCATCTCGCTCGCCCCGAAGATCACCGTCGAGGACGCGGAGATCGACTGGACGGCGCCCGCGCTGCGCGTCGACCGGCTGGTGCGGGCGTGCACCCCCGCCCCGGGCGCGTGGACCACCTTCCGGGGGGAGCGGCTGAAGGTCGTCTCGGCGCGGCCGGTGGCGGACCGTACGGATCTGGCGCCCGGCGCGCTGGCCGCGACCAAGAAGGCCGTGTACGTGGGCACCGGCAGCCATGCCGTCGAGCTGACCTGGGTGCGGCCGCAGGGCAAGAAGCCGATGCTCGCGGCGGATTGGGCGCGCGGGGTGCGGATCGCGGAGGGCGAGCAGCTCGGGGGCTGAACGGGGGTGACGTCTCAGCCTGCCGAAAGCCGGGCCGCCGAGCCACCGGGCCACCGAGCCACCGGGCCACCGGGCCGGAAGGCGGGCAAACCGGGTCGAATGGCGGGTGCCGGGCGCGCCGGGGCAGGCCAATGTTGACTTCAACCTAGGTTAAAGTCTTACGTTCCTCACGAGACCTCGGAGGTACGTGATGGACATGGAAGTGACCGCCTGGCATTCCCTGTATCAGGCGTCCAATGCCAACGACGATCGGCGGCCCTTCTCCCGCGAGACACTGCGCCGCATCGGCGCCTTCGCTCGTCCGCACCGTCGTCGGCTGCTGCTGTTCCTGGTGCTGAGCACGGTCACGGCGGTGCTCGCGGTGGCCACACCGCTGCTGGCGGGCCGGGTGGTGGACGCGATCGTCCACCGTTCGGGACAGGGCACGGTGCTCGGGCTGGCCGGGCTCATCGCCGCGATCGCCGTGGCGGAGGCGGCCATCGGGCTGCTGACCCGCTGGCTTTCGGCGAACATCGGCGAGGGGCTGATCCTCGATCTACGTACCGCCGTCTTCGACCACGTCCAGCGGATGCCGGTGGCGTTCTTCACCAGGACCCGCACCGGTGCGCTGGTCAGCAGGCTCAACAACGACGTCATCGGCGCGCAGCGGGCGTTCAGCGACACCCTCTCCGGGGTGGTGAGCAATCTGGTGACACTGCTGCTCACCCTCGTCGTCATGATCGGGATCTCCTGGCAGATCACCCTGGTCACGCTGCTGCTCCTGCCCCTTTTCCTGCTGCCCGCGCGCCGCGTGGGCGGACGGCTGGCGAAGCTGCGGCGCGAGGCGGCCACGCACAACGCCGCGATGAGCACCCAGATGACCGAGCGCTTCTCCGCGCCCGGGGCGACCCTGGTCAAGCTCTTCGGGCGGCCCGCCGACGAGTCCGCCGAGTTCGCCGCGCGGACCCGGCGGGTGCGGGACATCGGGGTACGGACCGCGATGGTCCAGGTCTCCTTCGTGACCGCCCTGACTCTCGTCTCCGCCCTGGCCCTCGCCCTGGTCTACGGCCTCGGCGGCTGGTTCGCGCTGCACGGGCGGCTCGACCCCGGCGCCGTCGTGGCGCTCGCGCTGCTCCTCACCCGGCTGTACGCGCCGCTTACCGCGCTGGCCGGGGCGCGGGTCGAGGTCATGAGCGCGCTCGTCAGCTTCGAGCGGGTCTTCGAGGTGCTCGACCTGGAGCCGCTGATCACCGAGAAGCCGGACGCCCGGGAGGTCCCGGAGGGGCCGGTGGCCGTGGAGTTCGACCGGGTGGACTTCGGCTACCCGGCCGCGGACAAGGTCTCCCTCGCCTCCCTGGAGGAGGTCGCCACCCTGGACACCCGTGGTGGCGTGCAGGTCCTGCACCAGGTGTCCTTCCGCGCCGAACCGGGCCAGATGGTCGCGCTGGTGGGCTCCTCCGGCGCCGGGAAGTCGACCATCGCACAGCTGCTGCCGAGGCTCTACGACGCCGACGGCGGCGCCGTACGGCTCGCCGGGGTGGACGTCCGCGATCTGACCGCCGAGTCGATCCGCGCCACCCTCGGCATGGTCACCCAGGATGGCCATCTCTTCCATGACTCGATCCGCGCCAATCTGCTGCTGGCGCGGCCGGAGGCCACCGACGAGGAGCTGTGGGAAGTGCTGCGCCGGGCCCGGCTGGAGGGGCTGATCGCGGCCCTGCCGGACGGTCTTGAGACCGTCGTGGGGGAGCGCGGCTACCGGCTCTCCGGCGGTGAGCGCCAGCGGCTGACCATCGCCCGGCTGCTGCTGGCCCGGCCCCGGGTGGTGCTCCTCGACGAGGCCACCGCGCATCTGGACTCCACCTCGGAGGCGGATGTGCAGGAGGCGCTCGCCGAGGCGCTGGACGGGCGCACCGCGGTGGTGATCGCCCACCGGCTGTCCACGGTCCGGGCCGCGGATCTCATTCTCGTGGTCGAGGGCGGGCGGATCGTGGAACGCGGTACGCACACCGCGCTGCTGGCCGCCGGAGGCCGCTACGAGGAGCTGTACCGCACCCAGTTCGAGCAGCCGGCGGCGATGGGCGACGGATTCGCCGTGAACGGAGCGAGCGCCGCCGGTACGGACGCGAAGGTGACGGCCGTTCCGCCCACGGCCCTGGACGGGACGGCCGTGGATGGGACGGCCCTGGAGGGGACCGGCGTGGATGGAACGGCTGTGGACGGCACCGCCCTGGGCGGCGGTCCCACGACCGCCGAGGCCCCGGCGACGTAGGCTGTTTCCTTCAGCCCGATCCATCCCCCGGAGCACATTTCCCGTGACCGACCAGCCCCGTCGTCGCCGTCCCCACGCCCCGAACCGGCCAGGCAAGCCCTACCGCCGTCCGCAGAAGGACCCCGTGCGGATCCTCGCCTTCGAGGCGCTGCGGGCGGTCGACGAACGGGACGCGTACGCCAACCTCGTTCTCCCGCCCCTGCTCCGCAAGGCGCGGGAGAGCGCGGAGGCGGGCAGCGGGCCGCGGTTCGACGCCCGGGACGCGGCGCTCGCCACCGAGCTGGTCTACGGCACCCTGCGCCACCAGGGCACCTACGACGCGATCATCGCCGAATGCGTGGACCGCCCGCTGCGCGAGGTGGACCCGCCGGTGCTCGATGTGCTGAACCTCGGCGCCCACCAGCTGCTGGGGACCCGTATCCCCACGCACGCCGCCGTCTCCGCGAGCGTCGAGCTGGCCCGGGTGGTGCTGGGCGACGGACGCGCCAAGTTCGTCAACGCCGTGCTGCGCAGGATCGCCGCGCATGACCTGGACGGCTGGCTGGAGCGGGTCGCCCCGCCCTACGACGAGGACCCCGAGGAGTATCTGGGCGTCCGCCACTCGCATCCGCGCTGGGTCGTCTCCGCACTGTGGGACGCGCTCGGCGGCGGCAGCGCCGGTATGGAGGAGCTGCTGGCCGCCGACAACGAGCGGCCCGAGGTCACCCTCGTCGCCCGGCCCGGCCGGTCCACGCCCGGCGAGCTGCTGGACGCGGTCGGCGAAGGGTCCGCGGTGCCGGGCCGCTGGTCGCCGTACGCGGTGCGGCTCACCGAGGGCGGGGAGCCCGGGGCGCTGGAGGCGGTGCGCGAGGGGCGGGCCGGGGTGCAGGACGAGGGCAGCCAGCTGGTGGCCATCGCGCTGGCCAACGCCCCGCTGGAGGGGGCGGATCGGCGCTGGCTGGACGGCTGCGCGGGCCCCGGTGGCAAGGCCGCCCTGCTCGCCGCGCTCGCCGCGGAGCGCGGCGCCTCGCTGCTGGCCGCCGAGAAGCAGCCGCACCGGGCCCGGTTGGTGGCCAGGGCCCTGGCGGGCAACCCCGGCCCGTACCAGGTGATCGCCGCGGACGGCACCCGGCCGCCGTGGCGGCCCGGCGGTTTCGACCGGGTGCTGGTGGATGTGCCGTGCACCGGGCTCGGCGCGCTGCGCCGCCGCCCCGAGGCGCGCTGGCGGCGCCGCCCCGAGGACCTCGAAGGATTCGCCCCGCTCCAGCGCGGGCTGCTGCGCGAGGCACTGGCCTCGGCGCGGATCGGCGGGGTGGTCGGCTATGCGACCTGCTCCCCGCATCCGGCCGAGACCAGGGCCGTGGTCGAGGACGTCCTCAAGGGGCGTGGCGGCCCGGCCGTATCGGCGGAGTGGATAGACGCCCGTCCGCTGCTGCCCGGACTGCCCGAGCTGGGCGAAGGACCCGACATCCAGCTGTGGCCGCACCGGCACGGTACGGACGCCATGTATCTGGCCCTGCTGCGCCGCACGGGCTGACGGCTGCCCGTCCACGACCGGGCCGTCCTGTCCACGACCGGCCGTTCTGCCAATGGCCGCCGGCCCCGTCCGCGACCCGTCGCCTCATTCCTTCGGGATCGCCGGAAGCGCTTCCTGGGGCCGGTCGGTCGGGGTGTAGAGCGTCTCGGCGAGTGCGGTGGGGTTGAGGTCCCTGTGCACCGCGCGCGCCACCGCCTCGATGGTGGCCACGCCCGCCTTCATGGTGCGGTTGTCCTGGGTGAGCACGGTGAGCGTGTAGTCGTGGCCGTCGCCGGTGAAGGCGCCGATGCTGTGCACCCGCCAGCCGTGTGTGGACCGCTCCAGCCAGCCGTTCTTCACATGGATCTGCACACCGCGCGGGGCACCGGCCGGGGTGCCCCAGCGCTGTTCGCGGATGACCTTGCCCATCAACGTGAGGACGCATGAGCGGGAGGCGTCGGTCAGCACCGTGTTGGGGTGGGTGATCAGGTCCAGGAGCCGCTCCTGGTCGTTCGCGGTGATCCGGGTGAGGCCCCAGTAGCCGTTCTTGCCGGGCACGGTGGCGTCCATCCCCGCCGCCCGCAGGAACGCCTTGACCCGGGAGGGTTTGAGCTGCTTCCAGAGCTTGCTGGTCGAGGCGTTGTCCGACTTGGTGATCATGGCCGTGGCGAGGGTCTTCTCGCGCTTGGTCAGCGCCCGGTGATGCCGTTGCGCGTCCCACAGCAGCGTGCTCAGGACCGTCACCTTCACCACGCTCGCGGAGTCGAACCTCTGGTTCGCGCGCAGGGTGCAGCGGGTGTGGGTGGCGTCGTCGCGAAGGCTGATCGCGACGGTGCCGGACCGGCCGCGCAGCGCGCCGACGATGTCCTTGGACAGCTTGTCGGCCAGTCCGGACTGATGCGAGACGCAGACCGGCCGCGGCGCCGTGGCGACCGGCCGCGGCGCCATGGCCGCGGCGGAGGCGGGCCCGGCCACGGCGACCGGTGTGACGACGACGGCCGCTGTGAGCGCCGCGCACACCGCGGTGCGGCGGGGGAGCCGGGGTATTCGATCTCTCGTCATGGTGGGTTGCCTGTGTGCTCGACCATTCTCATGATCTCGTCTCCCCCGGCGTCCGTCGATCGGAGGGGGATTCGGCGATCACGGCGGTCGGTGGCCTCCGTCATGATCCCGGCTCCATGGACCGGCACCGAGCGTGGGAGGCTTGGAGCCATGGCCCTCCAGATCAATCCGAGCATCCTGTCCGCCGACTTCTCCCGCCTGGCGGACGAGGCGAAGGCGGTCGAAGGCGCCGACTGGCTCCACGTCGACGTCATGGACAACCACTTCGTCCCCAACCTCACCCTCGGTGTTCCGGTGGTCGAGTCGCTGAGCAGAGCCACGGAGACGCCGCTGGACTGCCATCTCATGATCGAGGACCCGGACCGCTGGGCGCCGCAGTACATCGAGGCGGGCGCCGGTTCCGTCACCTTCCATGTGGAGGCCGCGGCCGCGCCGGTCCGGCTGGCGCGCGAGATCCGGGCCAAGGGCGCACGGGCCTCGATGGCGCTCAAGCCGGCCACGCCCATCGAGCCGTACGAGGATCTGCTGCCCGAGCTGGACATGCTGCTGGTGATGACCGTGGAGCCCGGCTTCGGCGGCCAGGCGTTCCTGGACATCATGCTGCCGAAGATCCGCCGCACCCGGCAGCTCATCGAGAAGCACGGTCTGGAGCTGTGGCTCCAGGTGGACGGCGGGGTCTCGGCCGACACCATCGAGCGGTGCGCCGAGGCGGGCGCCGATGTGTTCGTGGCGGGCTCGGCCGTCTACGGCGCCGAGGACCCGGCCAAGGCCGTACGGGAGCTGCGCCGTCTCGCGGAGAAGGCGACCGGCGCCCCCGGAACGTGAGACCAGACCGCTACCGGTCGGTGAACTCAAGGGTGAAGGCCAAACCAACTCCGCCGTTTCTGACAGGATGAACGGTGAGTCCGGACCATGAATAGTGAGGAGACCGCGGTGTCGACGGGCCGTTCAGCCACGCGGATGGGACCCGCCGAACTGGTGCAGGCGGCGGCCATGGCGCGCCGCTTCTACCTCGAGGGCAAGTCCAAGATCCAGATCGCCGAGGAGTTCGGCGTCAGCCGCTTCAAGGTCGCGCGGGTGCTGGAGACGGCGCTCGAGCGCGATCTGGTGCGCATCGAGATCCGGGTTCCCGCCGAGCTCGACGCGGAGCGCTCCGACGCGCTGCGCGCCCGCTACGGGCTGCGCCACGCGGTCGTCGTGGAGTCCCCGGCCGACGCCGAGGCGGACACCCCGGACCCGGAGAACCTCGGCGAGGTCGCCGCGGATCTGCTGGGCGAGCTGGTGACCGAGGGGGATGTGCTGGGGCTGGCCTGGGGACGGTCCACGATCCATATGGCGGCCGCGCTGCACCGGCTGCCCCCGTGCACCGTCGTCCAGCTCACGGGCGTGTACGACGCGGGCACGGCGGAGCGTGGCTCGGTCGAGGCGGTGCGCCGCGCGGCCGCCGTCTCGGGCGGTGAGGCGCATCCCATCTACGCGCCGATGCTGCTGCCGGACACGGCCACCGCGGACGCCCTGCGCGGCCAGACCGGTATCGCCCGCGCCTTCGAGTACTTCGACAAGGTCACCGTGGCCTGTGTCTCCATCGGCTCCTGGGAGGCCGGGATCTCCACGGTCTACGACATGCTGACCGCGGAGGAGCGGGCCCACTACGAGAGCCTGGGCGCCGCCGCCGAGATGTCGGCCCACCTCTTCGACGCCGAGGGCCGCCGCATCGGCCGCGACCTGGGCGAGCGCTGCATCACCGTGGAGGCCGACCGGCTGCGCCGGATCCCCGAGGTGGTGGCCATCGCCGGTGGCCGCCGTAAGGCCGAGGCGATCGGGGCGGTGCTGAGGTCCGGCCTGGTCACCAGCCTGGTCACGGACACCGCCGCCGCGGACTACCTGCTCGCCGAGACCACCCCCGCCGCCCACCCCGCCCTCGACCGCGCGGACCCGGACGGTCCGTAAGGTCCCCGGAACTGGGCGTAAGGCTCCCGGGGCGGGCCGTGAGGCCCCCGGGTGGGCAGTGAACTCCTTGGGGCGCTCCGGAATCCCCCCGGCGGTCCGGGGCGCGGGATCGTCCCTGGCCGGGGGCGACTGACGGGCCCTGCGGGGCCGGAGGCACGGGCCCTGGTCAGGTCCACCGTTCGTTATCGATCCCCGTGGCGCACACGACGGCGGTGAGGGAAGCCCATCCTCCGTGCGCGACCGGGGCCGCGGGGTGGGCGCGGGCGCCGGCCGGTGTGGTGTGCCGGCTACCGCTTTCCGACGGTGTAGGTCAGGTGGGTCACCCGGGATGACGCCTCGCTGCGGGTCTGGTCGAGGGCGAGGCGGGCCGGGTCCACGCGGTCGAACAGGCGGATGCCGGTGCCGAACAGCACGGGCGCGAGCGTGACCGAGAACTCGTCGACCAGGCCGGTGTCCAGGTACTCCTGGATCGTCTCGCCGCCGCCGGCGATGCGGACGTCGCGGTCGCCGGCGGCCTCGCGGGCCTGGGTGAGCGCGCTCTCGATGCCGTCGTTGACGAAATGGAAGGTCGTGCCGCCCGGCCGCTCCCACGGGTCACGCTTCTCATGGGTCACGACGAAGACCGGGGTGTGGAACGGGGCCTCCTCCGGCCATGTCGGCTCGCCGAGGTCGAACATCCGCTTGCCCATGATGCTCGCGCCGGTGCGCTCGTACGTCGCCCGGGCGATGTCGTTGTCGATGCCTTCCTCGCCGCCCTCGCCGAGCTTGAGGTTCTCCCGGAACCACCGCTGCGGGAACGCCCACGCTTGGAGTTCCGCCCACTTCGACATCCAGCGCCTGACGTCCGGGTCGTCCTGCTTCTCGGGCGAGAAGGCGTCCTCGGGCGGCACGGCCTCGGGTGCCATGAAGCCGTCGAGCGACATCGTCACGCTGAAGAACACCTTCCCGGCCATCAGCTCTCCGCTCCGTTCGGGGTGGTCTCGTTCCGGCCGGTGTCGTTCCGGGTGAGTTCGGCGACGTAGGCCGCCAGGTTGCCCAGGGTCTGCTCGCCGCCCTCGATCGCGTGGTACTTCTCCACCGCCTCGTCGCGGAGTTCCTTGGTGGGGAACACCGTGCGCATCACGATCCGGGTCTCGTCGCCGACCGGCTCGAAGGCCAGGACCGACTCGAAGGCGTTGGGGTCGTCGCGGGACTCGCCGTGCAGCAGCGCGATCCGCTCCGGCGGGACGATCTCCCGCCAGGTGATCCACTCCTGGTAGTCGGTCCCGTCCGGCCCGTGCATCACGAAGTCCCAAATCCCGCCGACGCGGAACTCGAAGGACCGCGTGGTGGTGGAGAACCCCTCCGGTCCCCACCATCGCGACAGGTGCCGGACCTGCGTATACGCCTCGAACACCAGCTCCCGTGGGGCGCTGATGGTCCGGGAGATCACGATCTCGCGGTCCGCGGTCGGGTGTTCGGACCCGCCGCCGCTACTGGTCGTCGTCATCGAGTGGTTCCTCCTGCCTTGCCTGTTTCAGGTCCTGCACATACTCGTCCAGCCGGTCGAAGCTGCCGCTCCAGAACCGCTCGAAGCCGCCCAGCCACTCGTGGACCGGCCGCAGCCCGCGGGCGTCCAGGCCGTACAGCCGCTGCTTGCCCGCCCCGCGGGCCCGCACCAGCCCGACCTCCCGGAGCACCCGCAGGTGCTTGGACGCCTGCGGCTGGCTCATCCCCAGATCCCGCGCCAGCTCGGTAACGGGCCGCTCGCCGCCCCGCAGCAGGACCAGGATCTCCCGCCGCTGCGGTTCGGCTATCGCGTTGAACGCGTCCGAGGTCGTCGCCGCTCGTGCCATGGCCTCATCATATGCCTATATCGGCATGCGTCAACGGCTGCCTGGTCGGCGACCGGCTCGGGCCGGTCCGGCTTGCCGCCGCGTTCAATCGCGGATAGAGGCGGATAGAGGGAGCCGTACGTCCTGCGGTGCCGGTGTGGCACCCGGGTGCTGACGCCGGGTCAGTCCGCTCGGGCGCCGGTCCAGCCGTTGCCGAGCAGGTCGAAGACCCGGTCGAGGGCGGTGTCGGGGTCGCGGGACCCGCGGACGAGAACGGGCGCCTCCAGGGCGAAGTGGGCCAGCGCCCGGCAGCCCGGGTCGTCGGCGGGCAGTCCGGCGTCGTCGGCGATCGCCGCGGCCAGGACGTACTCGTGCCGCAGCCACATCCGGCGGGCGTACTCACGCAGTGCCGGAGTGGTGTCGATCAGCCGCAGGAAGTCGTCGAACCGGGGGTCGGCGTGGACCCGCCGGGAGTGTTCGCCCAGCAGCATCCGGTGCAGGGCCTGCGGGACGGACTGGCCTGTGGGGCGCTCGCGGACCGCTGCGACCAGGGCCGCCTCGCGGTCCACGTCCTGGTCGAAGACCAGCGCCTCCTTGCCGTCGGGGAAGTGCTTGAAGAGCGTCGTCACCGACACGTCGGCCGCGTCGGCGATCTCGCGCACCCCGACCTCGTCGTAGCCCCGCTCGGTGAACAGCCGCAGTGCCGCGTCCGCGAGGGCCTGGCGGGTGGCTGCCTTCTTACGCTCTCGGCGCCCCATCTCGGTCACCCGGTCACCTTACCGCGTTCATGGATCGAATCAGAAAGTTGAGCTGTTACGCTTTTTTAGCGGTTACACCTAGACGGGTGCTGTCGCGACCCGTTCGCGATCCGCGCCCCCGAAAGGAAGGTCTCCATGACGAACAGCACCCCCCGGATCTGTGTGGTCGGCGCCGGGCCCGCCGGCCTGACCTGCGCCCGCGTCCTGCAAGGGAACGGCATCGGGGTCACCGTGTACGACGCC
The DNA here is from genome assembly GCF_040653035.1 of Streptomyces malaysiensis subsp. malaysiensis. NCBI lineage: Bacteria > Bacillati > Actinomycetota > Actinomycetes > Kitasatosporales > Streptomycetaceae > Streptomyces > Streptomyces malaysiensis. Next base: position 29,036 of record NZ_JBEZNG010000016.1, on the reverse strand, counting down.
GACGACGCCGTGGACTCCCGCGACCCCGGCGGCACGCTCGACCTGCACGCCGACTCCGGACAGATCGCCCTCGCGGACGCCGGGCTGCTCGACGCCTTCATGGCGCAGGCCCGGCCGGAGGGGCAGGCCAAGGCCCGCTGCGACCACCACGGCACGGTCCTGGCGGAGTTCACCCCGGGCCCCGGCGACGAGGCCGCGCCGGAGATCGACCGCGGCCGGCTGCGCCGCCTGCTCTTCGACCACCTGCGGCCCGGCACCGTGCGCTGGGGCCACCGGCTCGTCCGCGCGACCCCGCTCGGCCATGGCGGGCACCGCCTGGAGTTCGAGGGCGGCACCACCGTGGAGGCCGACCTGGTGATCGGCGCCGACGGGGCGTGGTCGAAGGTCCGCCCCCTGGTCAGCGACGCCGCCCCACAGCACCTGGGGGTCTGCTTCCTGGACGCCCGGTTCGACGAGGTCGACTCCCGCCACCCAGAGGTCGCCGGGATCGTCGGCGCCGGCCATATGTTCTCCAACGACAACGACGGCCGCGCGGTGATCCTGCAACGCAACGGCGACGGTGTGGTCCGCGGCTACATCGCGTTCCGCGCCGCACCGGACTGGCACGTCGGGGCCGGTGTGGATCTCACCGACCGGGAGAGCATCCGCTCCCATCTGGTGCGGGAGTTCGGCCACTGGTCCGCGGCCATGCGCGCGCTGATCGTCCGCAACGACGGCGACTACGTGCCGCGGTCCTTCTGGGCGCTGCCCGCCCCGCTCACGTGGGAACACGTCCCCGGGGTCACGCTGATAGGCGACGCGGCCCACCTGATGGCGCCCTTCGGCGGTCACGGCGCCAACCTCGCGATGCTGGACGGTGCGGAACTCGCGCACGCCGTCAGCCGGGCGGCCGGCCTCGACGAGGCGGTCGCCCAGTACGAGTCGGGCATGTTCGCCCGCTCCGGAGAGCTGGCCGTGAGCTCGAACGAGGCCCTGGTGCGGTTCTTCGCCACCACCGACGAGCCGCACCTGCCGCCGGACCCCGAGCAGGAGCACCGGGATTACCTCGCCCGGGCGGAGGCATACCGACAGGAGCGGGCCCGGCGGGCGGGGTGAGCGCACCGGGGCTTGAGCAGGCGCCGATGTAGTGGCCGGTATCACTGACGAGGTGGCCGGTTCCGTTGACCTCCGAGGTGTCGGCCCGTCACCCGGCCGCGGGGGTGGGTACGACGACCGCAGGTCGGACTCAGTGGCTGCTCAGCGGCTTGCCGTACTTCTGAGCCGTGGACAGGTACGGCAGGCCGAGCGTGCGGGGCGAGAAGGCCGTCGAGCCGTCGGCCGAGCCGCTACGGAAGAGCCATGCGGCGCCCAGGGAACCGTTCTCGCCAGGGGATCCGACCGTGACATCCGGTACACCGTCGGCGTTGCCGTCGCCCGAGGCGACCGCCGCGCCGAAGGTGTCGCCCGGCTCGGCGACGCCCGGGACACCGGGCGTGTCCTGGTTCCAGGAGACGGATGTGGCGGCGCCGCCCGCGTCGAGCAGGCCCTGAGCGCTGCCGGAGAGCAGCCAGGCGGCGCCCGCTGCCGCTTTGCTTCCGATGGCCTCGCCAGGAGCGCCCACGATCAGGTCGTCGCGGCCGTCGCGGTTGACATCGGCGACCGCGAGGGCGGCGCCGAAGCGGTCGCCGTCCTCGGCCACGCCCGGGACACCCGCCGTGTCCTGGTTGAGGGTCTGGGTGCGGCTGCCGAACGAGCCGCTCGCGGGGCTTCCGTAGTGGAGGTGGACGCCGCCGCCCTTGGCGAGTTCTTCGGGGCCGCACGGGTCGTCGATGTTCTCGTCGGCGATCTCACGGCACTCGCCGAGCGCCAGGTCGTCGTGGCCGTCGCCGTCGAAGTCGCCGGCGGCCAGGGCGGTCACGCCGGCGTTGTCCGTGTTCCAGAAGTTGGCCATCTCGGACCGGTCGGCGTCCCACTTCCACAGGCGCACATGGGACTGCGTGTTGGGGTTGCCCGCGGTCCAGTACGCCACGGCCAGGTCCGCCGTGCCGTCGCTGTCGAAGTCGCCGGTGGCCAGGACGGGGGCGCGGCCGCCCATGGGCGCGGCGACGACGGTGGTGATCATGCTGTCCTCACCCTGGATGACCCGGGCGACGACCTTGTCCGTGCCGCCGATCACGATCTCCTGGTCGTCGTCGCCGGTCAGCTCGGCGGCCGCGACCGATGCGCCGTACGCGGCCGATGGCGACGGCCCGGTCAGGACCGTCGCCCCAGGTCCCGGCCCGTCCGCCGAGCCGCCTATGGCGATGACCATGCCCGCGTCCGTACCGCGGCCGGTGACGTCCTCGCCGGGGACACCGGCGAGCAGTTCCGCGATGCCGTCGCCGTTGAGGTCCACCAGGGCCACGGAGGCGCCGAAGCGGTCGCCCGCCTCCGGGGTGCCGGGAACCTCGGGAGTGGCCTGGGTGACACGGATGCTTCCGTGGGCGCCGACGCCCTTCGGGCCGCCCCACACGATGTTCACGTATCCGGCCCTGGCCTGGCCGCCGACGGTCCCGTCCGGGACACCGACGGCGAGGTCCGCGTAGCCGTCGCCGTTGAAGTCGCTCGTGACGGTACGGGGTGCGGCGGCGATGGCGCCGGACGGGAACACGAACCCGGCGGTGGCCACGGCGCCGGCTGCGATGGCGTACGTCAGGATGCGGCTACTGCGTGGCACAAAGGCTCCCACTCGGTCGACGGGTGCGGGTCATCTGGTGTGACCGTCGAAGGGCGGAGCTGGTTGTACGGAGTTCACCGGCGGTTGGCGCCGGGTTAACGGTGGGCGGGCCGCCGGAGCGACCGTCAGCGGATGGGCGAGCACCCGACGGGCAGCTCTCGCCTCGCAGGCCGGACAAACGCTCGGGTAACGTTTCGTATAAGGCAGGTCACGGCCCGGCCCGGAGCTTCCGTACCTCCTTGGAGGATTCCATGATCGCCAGGGTCGTTTGCTGGATCTTCCTGGGAGTGACCTGTGTCCCTTCGTGTGAAAATGTAGAAGTATGCATTTCCTTGAGCCCGGCACCGGACGTTACGTAAAGTCATCTCCGGCTCCTTACGACCTGACGTACGACGATGTGTTCATGGTGCCGAGTCGCTCCGCGGTCGGCTCCCGCCAGGGGGTGGACCTGGCCTCGCCCGACGGCACCGGCACCACCATCCCGCTCGTCGTCGCCAACATGACCGCGATAGCCGGCCGCCGGATGGCCGAGACGGTCGCCCGCCGCGGTGGCCTCGTCGTCATCCCGCAGGACATCCCGATCGACGTCGTCACCGATGTGGTCCGCTGGGTCAAGAGCCGCCATCTGGTGCTGGACACCCCGATCGTCCTCGCCCCGACCGGTACCGTCGCCGACGCGCTGTCGCTGCTGCCCAAGCGGGCACACGGCGCGGGTGTGGTGGTCGAGGACGGGCGGCCGGTGGGCGTGGTGGTCGAGTCCGACCTGACCGGGGTGGACCGTTTCACCCAGCTGTCCGAGGTGATGTCGCGCGAGCTGATGGTGCTCGACGCGGACATCGACCCCCAGGAAGCGTTCGGCCGCCTCGACGCCGCCCATCGCAAGCTGGCCCCCGCCGTCGACGCGGACGGCAAGCTGGTCGGCATCCTGACCCGCAAGGGCGCGCTGCGCGCGACGCTCTACAAGCCCGCCGTGGACGGGGCGGGCCGGCTGCGGATCGCGGCCGCCGTCGGGGTCAACGGCGATGTGGAGGGCCGTACGAAGGCGCTCATCGACGCCGGGGCGGACGCCCTCGTCGTGGACACCGCCCACGGCCACCAGGAGTCGATGATCAGCGCGCTCAAGGCGGTCCGGGCCCTGGGCCCGCGGGTGCCGGTGGTGGCGGGCAACGTGGTCTCCGCCGAGGGGGTGCGCGATCTCATCGAGGCCGGTGCGGACATCGTCAAGGTCGGTGTCGGACCGGGCGCCATGTGCACCACGCGGATGATGACCGGCGTGGGCCGGCCGCAGTTCTCCGCGGTGCTGGAATGCGCCGCCGAGGCCCGGAAGTCCGGCAAGCACATCTGGGCGGACGGCGGCGTCAGGCACCCCCGCGACGTCGCCATGGCGCTGGCCGCCGGGGCGTCCAACGTCATGATCGGCTCCTGGTTCGCGGGGACGTACGAGTCGCCCGGCGACCTCCAGCACACCGCAGACGGCCGGCCCTACAAGGAGAGCTTCGGCATGGCGTCGGCGCGCGCGGTGCGCAACCGCACCAGCGAGGAGTCGGCGTACGAGCGGGCCCGCAAGGGGCTGTTCGAGGAGGGCATCTCCACCTCGCGGATGTTCCTCGACCCGGCCCGCCCTGGCGTCGAGGACCTGATCGACTCGATCGTCGCGGGTGTGCGCAGCTCGTGCACCTACGCGGGCGCCGGATCGCTTGAGGAGTTCCACGAGCGGGCCGTGGTGGGCGTCCAGAGCGCCGCGGGCTACGCGGAGGGCCAGCCCCTCCACGCCAGTTGGGACTGAGGCCGCCGGTTGGGACTGAGGCGCGGCGGTCCGGCTCGCGTCCGGACACCACTGTGGCCCCATTCGGCTCGGGTGAATGGGGCCACAGTGGTGTCTCGGAGCGGTGTCTCACCTCGCCATTCCACGCGGCTCACCCCTGGTCCGGGGCAACGCGTGGCGTGGCGGGCTGGTGAGGGTGATCTGCCGTACCAACTGGTGGAACGAGACCAGCGCGGCCACCGGGGGAAGTCCGGCCACGGCCATGCTGGGCGCGTTCCGCGGGGCGTGTGCGACGCACAGGAACACCGCGATGGTGGAGAAGAGCACCACCACGGCCCATGAGTGCGCCGCGCCCCGCCGGTGCAGTGCGGCCCGCAGCACCGACAGCGAGGCGACCAGCCAGGGCCCGTAGACCAGCAGGGGCCACCATGCCGCCATGGACTCCGAGGTGCTCGGGGAGGCCAGATAGCGCAGCGGGCCGTAGGAGATCATCCCGCCGAGCACGCTCAGCATCGCGACGATGACCGTGGTGACCGCCGCGAAGATCAGGCTGATCACATGCAGCCATGGCATCGTCGGCAGCCGGAAGCGGACCCGGCGGCGCTTGCCCCTCCCCCGCACATGTGCGGGGGAGGGGGCGCGGAGCGGGGGGATGGGGCCGGTGGTGTGCACCGACTCCTCGGCGGAGCTCGTCTGGAGCAGCCGCGCCAGGTCCCCCTCCAGGTCCCAGCGGCCCTCGATGGTCTCCGGGTCGGGCAGGGGGAAAGGATTCATCTCATAATCGGCGGCCGCCTCGAACCGCTCCCCGGGAGGGGGCGCGGGGGCGGCTCGGTGGCCGGTGGGTGGGGGCCCGTAGCCGCCCGGCCTCGGCTCGGTGTACGTCATGCCTTGACGCCCGGTTCCGTCGTCTCGGAGCGCTGGAGGAAGTCCGCCTCGATCCGGCCCAGGGCCCGGATGAAGTCCTCCCACACTCTCGCGCAGTATTCGAGCGGATAGCGTTCGCCGTCACCCCCCTGGTCGCGGGGCCGGAACACGGGTTCGGCGCCGGGTTGGGAGTGATCGGGTGGTTGCAGACTGTCAGTGGTCACGTCCCCACCAACGACCGCTAAAATCGTGCAGTATCGCGGCATTCGGGTGAAACGCGCGCTGACAAGCTCACTGTTTCGCAACGTTTCACCGCCGGGCGCCCCCGCGCGCAACGTTGCGACACGCATGCGCAACCATGGTCCATTACGGCCGTCGGCGGACGGCTCATAGGGTCTTGCGCTGACGTGGAGTGGCGAGGACCGGCTGCTCTCCGATTCCACCTGCGGGTTTGCCCCCGGGTACCGGTATGTCCGCAGCCGGCCGCCACCGCCTGATGGCAGCGATTAAGGAGCCCCCCAAGTGTTGGAGCACGGCGCAGCACCCTCCGCCACTCAGCAACCGGAACCAGACCCTCCGGTCGGCGGACTGGGCGCCCGGCTGATGCGGCGCAAGCCGGTCGAACGGCTTGTCGCCGAGGGCGGCCAGGGCGAGGGCGGGAGCCTGCGGCGCTCGATGGGCGTATGGCAGCTCACGATGATCAGCATCGGGGCCACCCTGGGCACCGGCATCTTCGTGGTGCTCGGCGAGGCCGTGCCGGACGCCGGCCCGGCGGTCGTCGTGTCCTTCGTCATAGCCGGGCTCACCGCGCTGTTCTCGGCGCTGTCGTACGCCGAATTGGCGGGCACCATCCCCGTCTCCGGCTCCTCCTACTCCTATGCCTACGCCACGCTGGGCGAGCTGATCGCCTGGGTCTGCGGCTGGTGTCTGATCCTGGAGTACGGCGTCTCGGTGGCCGCCGTCGCCGTCGGCTGGGGCGAGTACCTCAATGAACTGCTCGACGGCACCCTCGGCTTCACCATCCCCGACGTCCTGGCCGCCCCGCCCGGCGACGGCGGCGTCTTCAACCTGCCCGCTCTGCTGGTGGTGCTGCTGGCCATGGCGTTCCTGCTGGGCGGCGCCAAGGAGAGCGCCCGCGCCAACACGGTCATGGTGGGCGTGAAGATCGCGGCGCTGATCCTCTTCTGCGGTGTCGCCTTCACCGGCATCCGGGCCGGTAACTACACCCCGTTCATGCCGCTGGGCATGGCGGGCGTCAGCGCCGCCGGAGCCACCCTCTTCTTCTCCTACATCGGCTTCGACGCCGCCTCCACGGCCGGTGAGGAGGCCAAGAACCCCCAGCGCGACCTGCCCCGCGCGATCATGCTCTCGCTGATCATCGTCACCGCGCTGTACTGCCTGGTGGCCGCCGTGGCGGTGGGCGCCCTGCCGTGGAAGAAGTTCTCCGGCTCCGAGGCCGCGCTCGCCTCGATCATGAAGGATGTCACCGGACAGAGCTTCTGGGCCGTGCTGTTGGCCGCCGGCGCGGTCGTCGCGATCGCCTCCGTGGTGCTCACCGTGCTCTACGGGCAGACCCGCATCCTCTTCGCGATGTCCCGGGACGGGCTGGTGCCCAAGGTCTTCTCCACGGTCCACGCCAGGACCGGGGCGCCCCGCGCCAACACCGTGATCGTCTCGCTCTTCTGCGGTGTCCTCGCCGCCGCGATCCCGCTCGGCCAGCTCGCCGACGCCACCAGCATCGGCACGCTCTTCGCCTTCGCGCTGGTCAACATCGCCGTGATCGTGCTGCGCCGGACCCGGCCCACCATGCCGCGTACCTTCCGGGTGCCGCTGTCCCCGCTCTTCCCGCTGATCGGCTTCGCGCTGTGTCTGTGGATGATGGGCAGCCTTCAGCTCGTGACCTGGGTGGTCTTCGGCGCGTGGATGGCCCTCGGCCTTGTGCTGTACTTCGCATACGGCTTGCGCCGATCCCGACTGGCCACAGCAGAGAAGTGATTGCCCCCCAGTGCGACTGAACGATCTCGACGAACGCATCGTCCACGCCCTCGCCGAGGACGCCCGCCGCTCCTACGCCGACATCGGCGAGCTGGTCGGACTGTCCGCGCCCGCCGTCAAACGGCGGGTGGACCGGCTGCGCGCGGAGGGAGCCATCACCGGCTTCACCGTACGGGTCGACCCGATGGCGCTGGGGTGGGAGACCGAGGGCTTCATCGAGCTCTTCTGCCGCCACAACACCTCGCCGGGCGACATCCGCCGCGGTCTTTCGCGCTACCCCGAGGTGGTGTCCGCGTCGACCGTCACCGGTGACGCGGACGCCGTCGTCCAGGTCTTCGCCTCCGATATGCGCCACTTCGAGCGGGTGCTGGAGCGGATCGCGGGGGAGCCGTTCGTGGAGCGCACCAAGTCCGTACTGGTGCTGTCGCCGCTGCTGCGGAGGTTTGGGGCGGGGGCCCCTACGTAAGCGATTCGCTGGGTGCGGCTTGATCGACGGGGGGTGCGCCTACCTGTCGGTGGGCGGGTGCGGCGTCGTTGTGGCTGGGCGCGCCCCTGCGGCGGAGCCGTACGGGGCGTCTGCCCCTATCTGCCGGTGGGCGGGTGCGGCGCCGTCGTGGCTGGGCGCGCAGTTCCCCGCGCCCCTGCGGGGCGGAGCCGCACGTCGATACAGTCCCGCGCCCCTGCGGGGCGCCCCCCTCGGCGGAGCTGCGCTTCGGCGCGGCCCCGCGCCCGCTTTGGGGTGGGCGCAATGAATCGTCGTGTGGGGATCACCTATACGTCATGAATCGACGCCGGACGCAATGATCCCGTCTTGTTGGGCGATCCGGAGGCAACGTACTGTTTTTATGCCCGTACTCCTCCTCCCGAGGTCTGCCATGCCGCCGCTGCGCACCGCCCTGCTCCAGAACTCCGGTCACCCCGGCGACCCCGCCGGAAACCTCAAGGTCCTCGACGAGGCCGCCGCCCGCGCGGCAGCCGACGGGGCCGGGCTGCTGGTCACCGCGGAGATGTTCCTCACGGGGTACGCCATCGGCGGCGGCGTGCGGGATTTGGCCGAGCCCGCCGATGGGCCGAGCGGCCGGGCCGTGGCCGATATCGCCGCGGCGCACGGCCTCGCCATCCTCTACGGCTACCCCGAGCGCCACGCGGGCGCCGTCCACAACTCGGCACGGCTCGTGGGCGCGGACGGCACCGAGCTCGCCAACTACCGCAAGACCCATCTCTACGGCTGCTTCGAGCGGGCGTCGTTCACCCCCGGTGAGACCCCCGTCGTCCAGGCCACCGTCGGCGAGCTGACCGTGGGCATCCTGGTCTGCTACGACGTGGAGTTCCCGGAGAACGTACGGGCCCATGCCCTGGCCGGGACCGATCTGCTGCTGGTGCCCACCGCGCAGATGCACCCCTTCGAGTTCGTCGCCGAATCCCTGATTCCGGTGCGGGCCTTCGAAAGCCAGATGTACATCGCGTACGTCAACCGCAGCGGTCCCGAGGGCGAGTTCGACTTCGTCGGCCTGAGCTGTCTGGCCGGGCCGGACGGCGCCACCTGTCTGCGCGCCGGCCGCGGCGAGGAGCTCCTCCTCGGCGATGTCGACCCCAAACTGCTGACCACCTCGCGCCGGATCAACCCGTATCTGCGCGACCGCCGCCCCGGTCTCTACACCTCGCTCGGCTGATCCGTCCGGCCCCCTGCCGCACCCCGAACCACCCTTTGAGCACCAAGCAGCAAGGAGTCCGTACCTCATGACGTCCACGGTGCCCACCGCCGTCCATGACCAGCAGGAAGAGCGGGCCCTCGACGCCCTTCCGCCGGTCACCATGTTCGGCCCGGACTTCCCGTACGCCTACGACGACTACCTCGCCCACCCGGCCGGTCTGGGCCAGATACCCGCGACCGAGCACGGCAGTGAGGTCGCGGTCGTCGGCGGCGGTCTCTCCGGGGTCGTCACCGCGTACGAGCTGATGAAGATGGGCCTGAGGCCCGTGGTCTACGAGGCGGACCGGATCGGCGGGCGGCTGCGCACCGTCGGCTTCGACGGCTGTGACGACTCGCTGACCGCCGAGATGGGCGCGATGCGCTTCCCGCCGTCCTCCACCGCCCTCCAGCACTACATCGACCTGGTGGGCCTGAAGACCAGGCCGTTCCCCAACCCGCTGGCCCCCGACACCCCCTCGACCGTCGTCGACCTCAAGGGCGAGTCCCACTACGCCCGCACCATCGACGATCTGCCGCCGGTCTACCGCGAGGTGGCCGACGCCTGGAGCGCCTGTCTGGAGGAGGGCGCGGACTTCTCCGATATGAACCGCGCCATCCGCGAGCGGGACGTGCCCCGGATCCGGGAGATCTGGTCCCGGCTGGTCGAGAAGCTGGACAACCAGACCTTCTACGGCTTCCTCTGCGACTCCACGGCCTTCACCTCCTTCCGGCACCGGGAGATCTTCGGACAGGTCGGCTTCGGCACCGGCGGCTGGGACACCGACTTCCCCAACTCCATCCTGGAGATCCTGCGGGTCGTCTACACCGAGGCCGACGACCACCACCGCGGCATCGTCGGCGGGAGCCAGCAGCTTCCGCTGCGGCTGTGGGAGCGGGAGCCCGGGAAGATCGTCCACTGGCCCCAGGGCACCTCGCTGGCCTCGCTGCACGGCGGTGCGCCCCGCCCGGCGGTGACCCGGCTGCACCGGGCCGCGGGCGACCGCGTCGTGGTGACCGACGCGAGCGGCGACATCCGTTCGTACCGGGCTGTGGTCTTCACCGCGCAGTCCTGGATGCTGCTCTCCCAGATCGACTGCGATGACTCGCTCTTCCCGATCGACCACTGGACGGCGATCGAGCGCACCCACTACATGGAGTCCAGCAAGCTCTTCGTCCCCGTGGACCGGCCGTTCTGGCTGGACGAGGACGAGACGACGGGCCGGGACACGATGAGCATGACGCTCACCGACCGGATGACCCGCGGCACCTATCTGCTGGACGACGGCCCCGACCGGCCCGCCGTGATCTGCCTCTCGTACACCTGGTGCGACGACAGCCTCAAGTGGCTGCCGCTGTCGGCGAACGAGCGGATGGAGGTCATGCTCAAGTCGCTCTCGGAGATCTATCCGAACGTCGACATCCGCAAGCACATCATCGGCAGCCCCATCACCGTGTCCTGGGAGAACGAGCCCTACTTCATGGGCGCGTTCAAGGCCAATCTGCCCGGCCACTACCGCTACCAGCGCCGGCTGTTCACCCACTTCATGCAGGACCGGCTGCCCGCCGACAAGCGGGGTGTCTTCCTCGCGGGCGACGACATCTCCTGGACGGCGGGCTGGGCCGAGGGCGCCGTCCAGACCGCGCTCAACGCCGTGTGGGGCGTCATGCACCGCTTCGGCGGCACCACCGACCCGAAGAACCCCGGGCCGGGCGATCTGTACGAGGAGATCGCGCCCGTCGAGCTCCCCGAGGACTGAGCCGGTCCGGCGGGGCCCGGATCCCGGACGCGGACGGCGGATCTCAGGACGCGGAACCTCAGGGCGCCGACGGCAGGGGCGTGAGCAGAAAGCGCCCGACCAGGCCCACGGTCGTGTCGACGCGCTCGGCGAACTCCGCCGCCAGCTCCGGCAGCCCGCGCAGCCCCCACAGCGCGCGGAACGCCGCCCATGCGGCCTCCCGCGCCTTCTCCAGGCTCCAGGAGCCCATGAGATGGGTGAGCGGATCGGCCACGTCCAGCAGGTCGGGGCCGGGCATCAGCTCCTCCCTGATCCGCTCCTCCATCCCCGTGAGCAGTGCGCCGATCCGGTCGAAGTCGCCCTCCAGGGCGTCCGGTTCGACACCCCGCGCCCGGCAGGTGTCCAGGAGCGCGAGCGCCAGGTCATGGCCGATATGGGCGTTGATCCCGGCGAGCGCGAACTGCACCGGCCGGACCCCGGGATGGCGCCGCGACTGGAACAGCGGCCGCCAGCAGGCGGGCGGCCGACCGCCCGTGGCCACCGCGTCGACCGCCGCCAGATAGCGTCCGGCGAACCGCGCGTCCAGCTCCTCGGTGGCGGACGGGTCCTGGAAGTACCCGTCCACGAGCCGGCGGCCGACCTCCTCGGTGACCGACAGATACACCCCGTTGAAGACCGCCACCCCGTCCCCGGGCGGCAGCGCCGCGCCGAGCGCGCTCATGCGCGCCACGGCGCTTCTCACGGTGCGCGGTGCGGGCCGCGTGTGCGTGGGCATCGTCATGGACGTCAGAGTGGCAGGCCGGGCCGGTGCGGTCCCCGCCGTACGCCGCCGCTTCCCCTGGACGGTCTAACGCCCCGTCAACCGCCGTGTCACAGCGCCCCCGCGTCGCGGGCCGTCCACATCGACGGATACAGCGGCCGCCAGCCCAGCTCATCGCGCAGCCGGCGGTTGGAGGTGATCCCGAACCAGGGGTCGTCGGTCGTCCGCTCGGTCATGCCCTCGGGCAGCGGCGCGCCCTTGAGCTGGTGGATTTCGACGACGGTCGCCGGGGCGTCGTCGACGATGTTGTACTTGCGCCCCGACACCGAGCCACCGGCCGAGCCGCCCGGTGCGCGCAACAGCCGCAGCAGCGCCGCTGTCGCGTCGGCGTGGTGGACCATGGCGAGCCGCTGGTCCCCGGCCCAGTCCCGTGAGTGCGGCAGAAAGTTGTCCACATGCGGATCGCCGTCCCCGTACACAAAGGCCAGGCTGCCGATCCGCAGATCGAGGCCGTGCTCGCGGTGCAGCGCCAGCAGCTCACGCTCCGCCTCCGCCTTCGAGGCGGGGTAGGCGCCCCACAGCAGACCGCCGGGCCTGCTCTCATCGTCCTCGGTGAACGGCCGGCCGCGGGAGACGCCGTACACCAGATTGGTGCTGACCTGGAGGAACCGGCTCGTCCCGGCCTCGACGGCGGCCCGCCCGAGCGCGACCGCCGCGTCCCGGTTGACCGCCCACGCCTCCTCGTCCGGCACCCCGCGGAAGGCCGCCGCGATATTGACCACCGCATGCGCCCCCTCCGTGGCCCGCCGCAGATCCTTCTCCTCGCGCAGATCGCCGACCGACAGCTGTGCGCCCAGCGCCGCGAAGGGCGCACCGCGCTCCTCGTCGCGCACCAGCACCCGTACCTCGGTACCGGCCGCGGCCTGCTCCAGCAGCCGCTTGGTGAACCGCCGCCCCACCTGCCCGGTCACACCCGTCACCAGAATCAAAGGCATGAGCGTCCGCCTTTCTTCTCGTTCGTCGCTCGGCCCCAGCCTGCGGCGGTCCCGGCGGGACCGGGAGAGACCTCCCCATCCAGGGATTCGCAGACCCTGGATACGGGCGGCGGGTGCGGCGACCATGGGAGCGTGCATCGAACCGAACTCGCGGACTTCCTGCGCCGCTGCCGCGCCCGCCTCGGCCCCACCGAGGTGGGGCTGACGCCCGGCCCCCGGCGGCGTACGCCCGGACTGCGCCGGGAGGAGGTGGCCCAGCTCGCCGGCATGTCTCCGGACTACTACACCCGGCTGGAGCAGGCCCGCGGCCCGCGCCCGTCCCGCCAGATGCTGACCGCGCTGGCCCGTGCGCTACGGCTCACCGACGACGAGCGCGACTATCTCTTCCACCTGGTGGGGGAGGAGCCACCGCGTAACCGCGGCACCTCGGGGCATGTGCGGCCCGGTCTGCTCAGGGTGCTGGACCGGCTGTACGACACCCCGGCCCAGGTGATCACCGACTGGGGCGAGGTGCTGGCGCAGAACGCGATGGCGGCGGCGCTGGTCGGCGACATCACGGCGCGGCCGCCCGGTGACCGGAACATCATCCGGAGCTTCTTCACCCGGCGCGACGACACCCCCGGGATCTTCCCGAGCGAGGAGATCGAGGAGCATGCCCGGCTCCATGTGGCCACCCTCCGGGCCGTGCTCGCGGCCCGCCCGGACGATCCGGGCCCGGCGTCCCTGGTGGCCGAACTACTCTCCGGGAGCGAGGAGTTCGCGGCGATGTGGGCGGACCATGAGGTGGCCATACGGCACTCCACGGTCAAGCGGTTCACCCATCCGGTGGTGGGGACGATGGAGCTGGACTGCGAGGTCCTGCTGAGCTCGGAGCACGCCCAGCGGCTGATCGTCCACACCGCCCGCCCCGGCAGCGAGTCCGCCGAGCGGCTCGAACTGCTCCGGGTGGTGGGGCTTCAGAACCTCGCCCCGCGGGACGAGGAAAGCCCCGCGGGTTAGGGCCTGTGGTCACCTTCCCGTCCGCGGGCGACGACGGGAAGGTGACCACAGGCCCTAGGCCGGCCGCTCGTTGTCGTATTCGCTGGTGCCCGCGTCCAGCAGGGGCTCCTGCCGCTTCAGATGGGCCGGGGCCAGGGCGCGCAGCACGTGGTAGCCGAGCAGCACCACGATCGTGCCGAGCGCGATCCCGCCCAGTTCGAAGTTGTCGCTGATCTTCAGGCTGACGCCGCCGACGCCGATGATGACGCCCGCCGCGACCGGCACCAGATTGAGTGGATTGCGCAGATCCACCTTGTTGTGCACCCAGATCTGCGCACCGAGCAGCCCGATCATGCCGTAGAGGATGACGGTGATCCCGCCCAGCACCCCGCCCGGCACCGCCGCCACCACCGCGCCGAACTTCGGGCACAGCCCGAAGAGCAGCGCGAAGCCCGCGGCCGCCCAGTACGCGGCGGTGGAGTACACCCGGGTGGCCGCCATGACCCCGATGTTCTCGGAGTACGTCGTATTGGCCGGGCCGCCGACCGAGGTGGAGATCATGGTCGCCGCGCCGTCCGCGGCGATCGCCGTGCCGAGCTGGTCGTCGAGCGGATCGCCGATCATCTCGCCGACCGCCTTCACATGCCCGGCGTTCTCGGCGATCAGCGCGATCACCACCGGAAGCGCCACCAGCACCGCCGACCAGTGGAAGCTGGGCCCGTGCAGGGAGGGCAGACCGATCCAGTCCGCCTTGCCCACGGCGGACAGATCCAGCCGCCAGTGGTCGGTGATCCGTCCGCCGCCGCCGGCGGAGTGGATCTTGCCGAAGACGCGGTCGAAGACCCAGGAGACCGCATAGCCGAAGACCAGTCCCAGGAAGATCGCGATACGCGACCAGAAGCCCCGCAGACAGACCACCGCCGCCCCGGTCACCAGCATCGTCAGCAGTGCGGTCCACTGATCGGCGGGCCAGTACGTACCGGCGGTCACCGGTGCGAGATTGAACCCGATCAGCATGACCACCGCACCGGTCACCACCGGTGGCATCGCCGCGTGGATGATCCGGGCGCCGAACCTCCGCACCGCGAGACCGCTCAGCAGCAGCACCCCGCCGACCACCAGGATCGCCCCGGTGACCACGCCGCTGCCGCCGCCCTGTGCCCTGATCGCGGCGGCCACACCGACGAAGGACAGGCTGCACCCCAGATAGCTGGGGATCCGGCCGCGGGTCGCGACCAGGAAGAGGATGGTCGCGACCCCGGACATCATGATCGCGAGGTTGGGGTCCAGCCCCATCAGCACCGGGGCGACAAAGCTGGCCCCGAACATGGCTACGACATGCTGTGCGCCGAGCCCCACCGTTCTCGGCCATGACAGCCGCTCATCCGGTTTGACGACGGCGCCGGGGGCGGGGGTGCGCCCATCGCCGTGCAGGGTCCAGCGCACGCCGAGGCCCATGACTGCTCCACTTCATCGCTACGGGGAATCGCAGCAATGTTAGTTGGCCGAAAATATGCGCCATACGGCTATGCGGGGGTGGCCTCGGCGGGGTCCTGGGCGAAGTCCCCGGCCAGTGACTGTGCCTCGGCGTAGGAGAGCAGGTCAGCGGCCCGATCGAGGTCGTTCCTGGCCTCGGGGCGGGGGTGGGCGATCGTCCAGGCCAGCTCGACGGCCCGGTCCAGGGCGGCCCGGAAGAGCAGCGAACCACAGCTGATCCGCCGCACCCCGAGCTCCGCCAGCCGCTCATAGGTGTGGCGGCCGGGCGCGAAGAGGATGTTCAGCGGGGTCTCGCCGAGGTCGTCGGCCAGTGCGCCGATGTCCTGCTCATCGGTGAGCGCGGGCACGAAGATGCCGTCCGCGCCCGCCCGCAGATACGCCTCGATGCGCTCGGCGGTGGTGGACAGCGAGGGCGGGGTGCCGCCGTCGAGCGCGGCGAGCCAGTGGGTGTCGGTCCGCGCGTTCACGAACAGCCGGGGCACCCGCTCCTTGACGGCCGCGATCACCGCGCACTGCCGGGCCAGCGGTGCGAGGGTGCCGTCGGGGCGCCCGTCCTCGATGTTCACGCCGACCACCCCGGCCCGGTCCAGCTCGGCCGTGAGCGCCGCTACCTCCTCGGGCCGTTCGCCGAACCCGCCCTCGATATCGACGCTCACCAGCGCCGGAAGCCGGGCGAGGCCCCGGGCGAGGGCGAGCGTCCCCTCGCGGGCGGCGCCCGTCGCGTCGGGCAGCCCGGCCGCCGCGGCCACGCCCAGGCTGGTGGTGCCGATGGCGGGGAAGCCGCGCCGGACGAGGGCGGCGGCGGAGGCGTGGTCCCATGCGTTGGGCAGCAGCAGGGGCCGGTCGGCGTGGTGGAGCCGGTGGAAGGCGGTGTGGCGGTCGGGCGCCGGGCCGTCGCCCGTGTCGTCGGTCATATCACCGACCGTAGGGCCGGATCACTTCGGCGCTCACCGAACGATGGCGGTGTGCGGGCAGCCGGTGCACCGCCCCGGCCCCCGGGTCAGGGAAGGCTTGTCCGGGAGGTGGACGGGTCGGAGTGCGGGGCGGAGCCCGCGGCGTCCGTCCTGGCCGGGATCCGCAGCACCCCGGCCCCCGCCACCAGCCCCAGCGCCAACGTCGTGACCAGGCAGAACGAAATCGTCAGCGAGGTCAGATCCGCGATCGAGCCCATGGCCGCCGGAGCGATCAGCCCCGAGGTGTACGTGATCGTGGCGACGCCCGTGATGGCCTGGCTCGGGGCCGGGCCGCTGCGCCCCGCGGCGGCGAAGGCCAGGGGCACCACGACCGCGATGCCCAGGCCGATGAGGCCGAATCCGGCGATGGCGAGGGCGGGAGTGGAGGCGGTGACCACGAGGAGGCCACCGGCGGTGGCGAGGACGCCGCCCGTCCGTACGGTCCGCACCGCCCCGAAGCGGCCCACCACCGCGTCCCCGACGAGCCGGGCGCCGGCCATCGTGCAGGAGAAGGCGGTGGTGCAGGCGGCGGCGAGACCGGGGGAGGTGTCCAGGACGTCCCGCAGATAGACCGCCGACCAGTCCAGGCTGGCCCCCTCGGCGAAGACCGCGCAGAACCCCACCGCGCCGATGATCAGCGCCGAGCGGGGCGGCAGGGCGAACCGGGGCGGCGGGTGCTCCTCGGGGGTGCTGCGCAGGTCGAGGACCCAGTGGCAGACCACCGCGCCGAGCACCGTGAGGACCGCGGCGGCGATGCCGAGGTGGAGCCGGGCGTCGGCCCCGGCGTGTGCGGCGACCGTGCCCGCCGCCGAGCCGGTGAGCGCGCCCACGCTCCACATACCGTGCAGCCCGGACATGATCGAACGGCCGAGGCGGTTCTCGACCTCCACACCGAGGGCGTTCATGGCGACGTCGGACGTCCCCGCGGTCGCGCCGAAGACGAGAAGCACACCGCACAGCCAGACCAGACCGGGCGCGAGCGGGGGCATCACCAGCCAGGCGGTCCACAGGGCGAGCAGCCCGCGCAGCGCCGCGCGGGCGCCGAACCGATGGCTGATCCGCCCGGCCAGGGGCATCGCGAGCGAGGCCCCGATGGCGGGGAAGGCGAGCGCGAGGCCGAGCTGACCGGCGCTGAGGTCCAGCCGCTCCTGGATCCAGGGGATACGGGTGGCGAAGTTGCCGGTCACCGCGCCGTGCACGGCGAACACCGCGGCCACGGCGACCCGTGCCCGCCGTACCGGGCGCATCTCGGACGCCCCGGTCTCCTTGAGCCTGCCCATACCTGTCGCACCCTCCCCGTAGCGCCGGTCCGTGCTCGGCCTGTGCCCGGCCCGTGCCGTGGCCCACCGGAAACTATCAGGAAGGGTCCCTGATAGATAGCGCTTTTCCGATGGCCTTCTGGAAGGATCCCGGCATGACCTCGATGAGCGTGTCCGCGGTGGGCCGCACCGCCTCCCCGAGTACGGCGCGGGCCATCAACGACGGCCTGGCCCTGCATCTGCTCAAGGACAAGGGGCCGCTGACCGCGGGGCAGCTCAAGTCGCTGACCGGGCTGTCCCGTCCCACCATCGCGGACCTGGTCGAACGGCTGCGGCAGACCGGGCTGGTGGCGGTCGTGGGGGAGGCGGGCGCGGAGCGCCGGGGGCCCAACGCCCGGCTGTACGGGATCGTCGCCGACAGCGCGCATGTGGCCGGGGTCGACGTCCGTACGGACAGCGTGGCCGTATGCGTGGCCGATCTGCTGGGCCGGACCCTGGTCGAGGAGTCCCTCCCGGTGGCCCCGGACGTGGATCCGGCGCACACCGTGGCGGCCGCGGTGGCCCTGGTGGAGCGGGCCGCCGAACGGGCCGGGGCGGCGCGGCTGCACCACATCGGCATCGGCGCCCCCGGTCTCATCGACCCCGCCACCGGGGAGCTCAACTCCACCGGCGCGCTTCCCTCCTGGCACCGTGAGCTGGCCACCGCGCTGCATGACGGTCTCGCCGCACCGGTGCTCCTGGAGAACGAGGTCAATCTCGCGGCCGTCGCCGAGCAGCGGCTGGGCGCGGTGCGCGACCGCGACACCTTCGTCCTGCTCTGGCTCGGCCATGGCATCGGCGCGGCCGTGGTGCTCGACCGGGTGCTGCGGCGCGGGGCCTCCGGCGGCACCGGGGAGATCGGCTTTCTGCCGGTGCCCGGCACCTCGGAGCTGCCCTCCGCCACCAGTTGCGACGGCGGGTTCCACTCGCTGGTGAGCGGCGGCGCGGTCTGTGAACTCGCCCAGCAGCACGGCCTGGTGGCCGCGGCGTACGGCGAACGCGGGGCGGGCGCGGAGGGCTCCGGCGCGGCGGAGGCGGTGATCCGCGCGGCCCTCGGGGCGGGGGAGCGCGGCGAGGCGTTCCTGGACGCGCTGGCGGCCCGTATCGCGCTGGGCGTCGCGGCGATCTGCGCGGTGCTCGACCCGGGGTGCGCGGTGCTCGGCGGCGAGGTCGGCCGGGCCGGGGGCGATGGGCTCGCCGGGCGGGTGGAGGACCATGTCGCCCGGCTGTCACCGCTGCGGACGCGGGTGCGCGCGGGGGCGGTGGGCGGCGGCGGGGTGCTGCGGGGCGCCGTGCTGATGGCGCTGGACGCGACGCAGAACGAGCTGTTCGGCGCCCCGTAGACCGCGTGCCGGGCCCCTGCCGGGCGACCGGACCCCTGCGCGCTCTCTTGTCGTGCTCATGGAGCCGCCCTACTCTGAGCCCGATCTCGATTCTGAATAGCGTTCAGCTATCTGATGGGAGTGCTCGATGGGCGCACCTCCAGCGGGACGTGGGCGGCTCGCCCGGGCGATCATTGCCACCGCCGCCCTCCTGGCCGTACTGGCGATCCCCTCCGCCCCTTCCGCACAGGGTGCCGAGCGGGCCCCGCACGCGGGGCCGGTGCCCCGGACGGTGGTGCTCGACGGGCCCCGACTGTCCCTCACCAAGCTGAAGTTGCAGCTCGGGGACGAGAAACTGCGGCGGACCGTACGCGATCTGACCACCCGGGCCGATCGGTGGATGGAGCAGGGCCCCTGGACGGTCACCGACAAGGACCAGGTGCCGCCCAGCGGCGACAAACACGACTACTTCAGCCAGGCGCCCTACTGGTGGCCGAGCCGGCCGAAGACCGAGGACAATCCGTACGGCTGCCCCTACGTTCAGAAGGATGGCCAACGGAACCCCGACGTGGACAAGATGACGGACCGTCCCGAGGTCGGCAAGGTCTTCGAATCCGCCTACGAGCTCTCCCTGGCCTGGTACTACACCGGGGAGCGGGCCTACGCCGAGCACGCCGCCGACATCCTGCGCACCTGGTTCGTCACCCCGGCGACCCGGATGAACCCGAACCTCGACCACGCCCAGTTCATCCCCTGCCAATACGACGGCCGCTCGATCGGGATCATCGACTTCTCCCAGGCGTTCACCAGCCTCCTCGACGCCGCCGCCCTCCTGGACACCGGCGCCCCCGGCTGGTCCAAGAGCGACCACGAGGGCTTCCGCGGCTGGAATGAGCAGTTCCTGGACTGGCTGGTGAACAGCGACTTCGGCAAGGAGGAGGGCGCCGCCAAGAACAACCACGGCACCTTCTACGACATGCAGATCGCCGCCATCGCCACCGCCGTGGGCGACCGGGACCTCGCCCGCCGGGTGCTCCGCGACGCCCGCGCCAAGCGCATCGACACCCAGATCGCGGCCGACGGCACCCAGCCCCAGGAACTCGCCCGCACCCGCAGCTTCCACTACTCGACCTTCAACCTCGTCGCGTACACCCGGATGGCCGCCATCGGCGAGCACCTAGGGGTGGACCTGTGGCACTACACCGGGCCCGGCGGCGCGAACCTCTTCAAGGCGGTCGACGTGCTGCTCCCGGCGGCCACCGGCGCCGAGCCCTGGCCGTACCCGGAGCTCGACTTCCGCGCCTACGCGGCGAGCGACATCGTCCACGCGGCGGCCGACGCCGGGGACCGCGAGGCCCGCGCGGCGGTGGACAAGCTCCAGGCCCCGCCCGGCGGCGACCTGTGGGCGCTACGGCCCGCGGTGGAGCAACTGGACAGCATCGCCCAGGGGTAACGGCCCCCCACCTCCCCGAACGGACGGCAAGCCCCCGCCCCGCCCGAAACCGGCCCCACACCGCAAGGCCCCGCGCCGCCCCACATGTGGCGCCTTCGGGCGGCCGGTGACTGAAGCGTCCGGGTTGCCCGGGGGCCGGGGGCGTGCCTCGTCCGGGGTCCCGCTGCCCCACCGATGGCAGGGGCGGGGGTGGGCCCGCGGCGAGTGGCTGCGGTGGCCTCCGGGGTGTCGGCGGGTGAAGTGCCCGCGCTGCCGGGGGGCCGGGGGCCGTGCCCCCGGTTCGGGAAGGGGCGGGGTGGGGAATCCGCCCCCCGGGGGGCAGGGACCGGCGGCCAGGAGCCGGGGTCAGTGCTCGGCGGGTGAGCGAGGCCACATGGGGGTCGCCTCCCACCTGCGCTGATGGACATGGCACACTGGGCCCGTACCAGTGACGTCAGCGCACTCCGGGGTCGGTGAAAATCCGAACCGGCGGTTACAGTCCGCGACCCGTCCGCCGCCAGCGGCCGGTTGACCAGGTGAAATTCCTGGACCGACGGTGAAAGTCCGGATGGGAGGCAGTGCGCGGCGGTAGCGACATCACGGGTGCGCCGCCTCGGCGGCCCGCTCTCGCGGATGCGGGATGCGGGCGTTCCGTCGACCCGGCGTGCTGACGGTGGCGTTTCCGCTTCCATGTCATCTCGACAGCCCCGGAGTCCGTGCCCGAAGAGGCAGGAGGACCCGGTGGCCACCGCAGCCGAAGCTCAAGCGATGCGTCATGCTGTCGCGCTCGCCGCCCGCGGCATCGGCCGCACCAGCCCCAACCCCGCCGTCGGCTGCGTCATCCTCGACGTCGGCGGCCGCGTCGTCGGCGAGGGCTGGCATCAGCGGGCCGGTGGTCCGCATGCCGAGGTCCACGCGCTGCGCGCGGCGGGGGAGCGGGCCCGAGGCGGTACCGCACTCGTCACCCTCGAACCGTGCGACCACACCGGCCGTACCGGCCCCTGTTCCCAGGCGCTGATCGCCGCCGGGATCGCCCGCGTCCACTACGCCGTGGCCGACCCGACCGCGCAAGCCGCGGGCGGTGCCGCGACGCTCGCAGCCGCCGGGGTCGAGGTCGACGCCGGACTGCTCGCCGAGGAGGCCGAGGCGGTCAACGAACCCTGGCTGACCTCGATGCGCCGCGGCCGCCCGTTCGTGCTGTGGAAGTTCGCCGCGACCCTGGACGGCCGCAGCGCCGCCGCCGACGGCACCAGCCGGTGGATCACCTCCCCCGAGTCGCGCGCCGATGTGCACCGGCTGCGCGCGGAGGCCGACGCCGTCGTGGTCGGCTCCGGCACCCTGCGCGCCGACGACCCCCAGCTGGCCGTACGGGGCCGGGAGGACGCCACCCAGCCGCTGCGGGTCGTCGTGGACACCCGCGCGACCATCAAGCCCGGCGCCCGGGTGCTGGACGACACCGCGCCCACGCTGATCGCGGTCGCCGAGGACGCCGGTATCGGGCATCTGCCCCGGCGGCCGGGCGTGGAGACCGTAAGGCTGCCACGCGCGGAAACCGGCCTGCGGATCCCCGCGCTCCTGGCCGAGCTGCACGACCGCGGGGTGCGTTCCGTCCTGCTGGAGGGCGGGCCCACCCTGGCCGGCGCGTTCCTCGCCGCCGGCGTCGTCGACAAGGTCGTCGGCTATCTCGCCCCCGTCCTGCTCGGCGCGGGCCCCGCGGCCCTCGCCGGCGCCGGAATCACGACCATCGCGCAGGCGTTGCGCCTGGAGACGGCCGATGTCACTCGGCTCGGCCCGGACCTGCGCGTCACCGCCGTTCCCGTCGCCCCCACCCCCCTCGCCGAGGAGAACTGAAGTGTTCACCGGAATTGTCGAAGAACTGGGTGAGATCGTCGCCATCGAGCACCTCGGCGACGCGTCCCGCTTCCAGGTGCGCGGCCCCGTCGTCACCGAGGGGGCGAAGCACGGCGACTCCATCGCCGTCAACGGGGTCTGTCTCACCGTCGTCGACATCACCGAGGACGCGGAGGGCACCCGGTTCAGCGCCGACGTCATGGCCGAGACCCTGAACCGCTCCAGCCTCTCGGCGCTCGACATCGGCTCCCGGGTCAACCTGGAGCGCCCCATGGCGCTGGGCGGGCGGCTCGGCGGCCACATCGTGCAGGGCCATGTGGACGGCACCGGCACCATCGTGGACCGCAAGCTCTCCGAGCACTGGGAGATCGTGAAGATCTCGCTCCCCGCCGAACTGAGCCGCTATGTCGTCGAGAAGGGCTCGATCACGGTCGACGGCATCAGCCTCACCGTCGTCGACGCGGGCCCCGACTACTTCACCGTCAGCCTCATCCCGACGACCCTCGCGCTCACCACGCTCGGCGTCAAACAGGCCGGGGACCCGGTCAACCTCGAGGTGGACGTGCTCGCCAAATACGTCGAGCGGCTGCTGGGACGGGACAACGGCACGCAGGAGAAGGAGATCACAGCATGAGCGTCGCGCACGCGGCCGCCGGACCGTACGAGGGGCACAGCATGAGCGAGCCATCCGCGGCCACCGGCCCGGACCCGAGCACACCGGCCCCCGCTCTGCGGGCCGCGCACTGGCCCGACGAGCTCGCGCTGGACCCCATCGAGCGGGCCATCGCCGAGATCGCCGCGGGCCGTCCCGTGGTCGTCGTGGACGACGAGGACCGGGAGAACGAGGGCGACCTCGTCGCCGCCGCCGAGACGATCACCCCGGAGATCATCGCCTTCATGATGAGCGAGTGCCGCGGGCTCATCTGCGCGCCCATGGAGGGCGCCGACCTCGACCGGCTCCGGCTTCCGCAGATGGTCGACGAGAACACCGAGTCGATGCGGACCGCCTTCACCGTCACGGTGGACGCCACCGCCGAACACGGCGTCAGCACCGGGATCTCCGCCGCCGACCGGGCCACCACCCTGCGGCTGCTGGCCGACCCGGCCACCACCCCCGGCGACCTCGTACGCCCCGGCCATATCTTCCCGCTGCGCGCCCGCCCCGGCGGGGTGCTCGCCCGCGACGGCCACACCGAGGCCGGGGTGGACCTCGCCCGGCTGGCCGGACTGCGCCCGGCGGCCGTGATCTGCGAGATCGCGGGGGAGGACGGCGTGATGCTGCGCCTGCCCGACCTGGTCGCCTTCGCCCGCAAGCACGATCTGGCGATCGTTTCGATCGCCGATCTGATCGCGTACCGCAAGCCCGCCGAACCGCTGGTGCGGCGCGAGGCCGAGACCCGGCTGCCCACCGCCTTCGGCGACTTCCGGGCGTACGGCTACCGCGCGTCCGACGGCGTCGAGCACATCGCGCTGGTCCAGGGCGACCTCCAGGATGGCGAGGACGTGCTGGTCCGCGTCCACTCCGAATGCCTCACCGGCGATGTCTTCCACTCGCTGCGCTGCGACTGCGGCCCCCAGCTGCACGCCGCGCTGGAGCGGGTCACCGCCGAGGGCCGTGGCATCGTCCTGTATCTGCGCGGCCACGAGGGGCGCGGTATCGGGCTGCTGTCCAAGCTGCGCGCGTACGAACTCCAGGAGCTGGGCCGGGACACCCTGGACGCCAATCTGGAGCTCGGGCTGCCCGCCGACGCGCGGGACTACGCCGCGGGCGCGGAGATCCTCGCCGACCTCGGCGTGCGCTCGCTGCGGCTGATGACCAACAACCCGGAGAAGACCACCGCGCTGGTCCGGCACGGGCTGCGGGTCACCGGCCGGGAGCCGATGCCCGTCCAGGCCGGGGAGCACAATCTCCGCTACCTCCGCACCAAGCGGGACCGAATGGGGCATGACCTGCCCTGGCTGGACGGCGACCGCGCCGAACCCGTATCGGCCTGCGGCAACCAGTGACCACCACCTCAAGCACACCTGTACGACCCGCACACCAGCGCTGCTGGAGAAATGCCGAGGAGAGACGTGAGCGGTAAGGGCGCCCCCGAACTGTCCGTGAAGAACTGCGGGGACCTGCGCGTCGCCGTCATCGCCGCACAGTGGCACGAGAAGGTGATGGACGGGCTGCTCGACGGAGCCCTGCGCGCGCTCGGAGAGCTCGGCATCGACGAGCCCACCGTGCTGCGGGTGCCGGGCAGCTTCGAACTGCCGGTGGTCGCGAAGGTGCTCGCGGGCCGCGGCTACGACGCGATCGTGGCCCTGGGAGTCGTCATCCGCGGCGGCACCCCGCACTTCGACTATGTGTGCCAGGGCGTCACCCAGGGGCTCACACAGGTGAGCGTGGCCACCGGAGTCCCCATCGGCTTCGGCGTGCTGACCTGCGACACCGAGGAGCAGGCCCTCGACCGCGCGGGGATCGCGGGCTCCAGCGAGGACAAGGGCCATGAGGCGGTCACCGCGGCCGTCGCCACCGCCACCACCCTGCGGTCGGTCGCCGAACCCTGGCGCTGAACCGGGTCCCGTGACCCAAGTAGGATGACGGACACGATGCCCAAGAAGACGTTCGAGGAGCTCTTCGCCGAGCTCCAGAAGAAGGCCGCCACGGCCGACCCCGCCACTTCCCGCACCGCCGAGCTGGTCCACTCCGGTGTGCACGCCATCGGCAAGAAGGTCGTGGAGGAGGCCGCCGAGGTGTGGATGGCCGCCGAGTACGAGAGCGACGAGGCGACCGCCGAGGAGATCTCCCAGCTCCTGTACCACCTTCAGGTGATGATGGTCGCCAAGGGGCTGACCCTCGACGACGTCTACGCACACCTCTGATCACCCCATCAGCACCCTCACCCGCCGCGCCACCGAAGGAAAGAGCACTCATGCTGCGCATCGCCGTCCCCAACAAGGGTTCACTGTCCGAGCCTGCGTCGGCGATGCTGCATGAGGCGGGCTACCGGCAGCGCAAGGACCGCAGGGAACTGGTCCTCGTCGACGCGGAGAACGAGGTGGAGTTCTTCTTCCTCCGCCCCCGTGACATCGCCGTATACGTGGGCTCCGGCCGGCTCGACATCGGCATCACCGGCCGCGATCTGCTGCTGGACTCCGGCTCCCAGGCCGAGGAGATCATGCAGCTCGGCTTCGCCGGGTCCACCTTCCGCTACGCCACCCGCCCCGGCACGGCGAAGGACGTCGGCGAGTTCGGCGGGATGACGGTGGCCACGTCCTTCGCCGGACTGGTCACCAAGCACCTCGCCGACAACGGCGTGGACGCCGCCGTGGTCCACCTCGACGGCGCCGTGGAGACCGCCATCCAGCTCGGTGTCGCCGAGGTCATCGCGGATGTGGTCGAGACCGGCACCACCCTGCGCAACGCCGGGCTGGAGATCATCGGCGAGCCCATCCTGGAGTCCGAGGCGGTCGTCATCCGCCGCACCGGCGCCCCCGCCGACGACCCCAAGGTCCAGCAGTTCCTCCGCCGGATGCAGGGCGTCCTGGTCGCCCGGCGCTACGTGATGATGGACTACGACATCCGGGTGGAGCAGGTGGAGCGCGCGGTGGCGCTGACCCCGGGCCTCGAGTCGCCCACCGTCTCCCCGCTGCACCACGAGGGCTGGGTCGCGGTCCGCTCGATGGTTCCCACCCGGGAAGCCCAGCGGATCATGGACGAGCTCTACGACCTGGGGGCACGGGCCATCCTCACCACGGGCATCCACGCCTGCCGCCTCTGACGGCCCGCCCGCGCCCCACCTTCCAGCAAGCACACCCTCCCACCCGAGAGGCCGACCACGTGTCCGCCGCCGCGCCCACGCCCGCCCTGCCCGTCACCTTCCGGCCGACCAGGACCCGGGCCGTCCTGATGACCGTCGGTGTCGCCGTCCTGGTCGTCCTCACGACCGTGGCCCTGCTGCTGGAGCGGCTGGGGCCGGGGGAGCGGGCCAGCTTCATCGTCACCGGACTGCTGTTCCTCGGGGTGCTGACGCTGCTCAGCCGCCCCAAGGTGGTGGCCGAGGAGGACGGTGTGACCGTGGTCAACCTCACCACCAAGCGCCGGCTGGAGTGGGCGGAGGTGCTCCGGGTCAATCTGCGCCCCGGCGACCCCTGGGTCTATCTGGACCTCGCCGACGGCACCAGCCTGCCCGCGATGGGCATTCAGCCGGGTATCGCCAAGGCACGCGCCATCAGCGACGCGCGCGCTCTGCGGGCCCTCGCCGAGCGTTTCGGAACGGGCCGTGCCGTGGACTGAGCCATCGGGCAGGGCCGCCCGGCCCCATCCGTGCTGAGCTGCCCCTTTACGTCCGCTTCCGCCCGGTGCCGGGCGGGTCCTGGCCAACCGGCCGGTGAACCGCCCGGCACTCCAACGGCGCGAGGGGCCTGCCCGACACGCCCCATCCTTGATTACTCTGTTGCCGGGGCCGAACGGTGCCCCGCCCCGCCTCTGTCTGTGCGCACGTCCGCGTGTGCCTCGGCGGGCTCCCCTGCGACCCGAGGAGTGACTCCCTCCGCAGATGGACGGATCGTCCTGTAGTACCTGCGCCGCCGCCGACCTCGAGGCGGCGGCATGAGCATCACCCTGTCCCTTCTGCTGCTCTCCGCGGCACTTGTCCTGATCCTCGCCAACGGCTTCTTCGTGGCCGCCGAGTTCGGCCTGGTCACCGTGGAGCGGCCGGACGCCGAGCGAGCCGCCGACGAGGGCGACAAGCGCGCCCGTACCGTCGTCGAGGCGCTGCGCGAGCTGTCCTTCCAGCTCTCCGGCACCCAGCTCGGCATCACCATCACCTCACTGATCGTCGGCATGCTCGCCGAGCCCGCGCTCGGCCATCTGCTGACCGCGCCGCTCGAGGCGACCGGACTGCCGCACGGCGCGGTCTCCGGTGTCGCCGTCGTCCTCGGCATGCTGCTGGCCTCCGCCGTCCAGATGGTCATCGGCGAGCTGGTGCCGAAGAACTGGGCGGTCTCCCGGCCGCTCCAGGTCGCGCGCTTCGTCGCGGGCCCGCAGTACGCCTTCGCCCGTTTCTTCCGGCCCATGATCTCCCTGCTCAACACCGTGGCCAACCGGCTGGTGCGGGCGCTGGGCGTGGAGCCCACCGAGGAGCTGGCCTCCGCCCGCACCCCCGGTGAGCTGGTCTCGCTCGCCCGCCACTCGGCGCGGGCCGGCGCGATCGAGCAGGACACGGCCGATCTGTTCGTCCGGACCCTGTCCCTGGGCGAGCTGACCGCGCAGCATGTGATGACCCCGCGGGTGCGGGTGAGCGCGCTGCACTCCACGGCGACCGCCGTGGATGTGCTCAACCTCACCCGGGCCACCGGGCTGTCCCGCTTCCCCGTCTACCGCGACCGGCTGGACGAGGTCATCGGGATGGTGCACCTCAAGGACGCCCTCGCGGTGCCCACCGACGACCGGCTGCGCACACCCGTCAGCCGGATCGCCCAGCCCCCGGTGCTGGTCCCCGAGACGCTCCCGGTCCAGCCGCTGCTGGAGCAGCTGCGCAGCGAGCAGCCGATAGCCGTGGTCGTCGACGAGTACGGCGGCACGGCCGGTGTGGTCACCCTGGAGGACATCGTCGAGGAGCTGGTCGGCGAGGTGCGCGACGAGCACGACGACGAGGCCGCGGAGAACCCCGACCTGGTGCAGACCCACACCGAGGACGGCCGCACCGCATGGGACGCCGACGGCGGCTGCCGTGTCGACACCCTGCGCCGGAAGATCGGCCTCGACGCGCCCGACGGGCCGTACGAGACCGTGGCCGGGCTGGTGGCCGATCTGCTGGCGCGGATCCCCGCCCCCGGCGACACCGCCGAGCTGCCCGGCTGGAAGCTGGCCGTCCGGCAGGTCGGCCACCACCGGGCGGAGCTGGTGCGCATCGTCCGTACGGGTACGCCGCCCGCACAGATGAGTGTCCCCGCCATGGCCGGGAAGGCGGACGGACGATGAGTCTGGTACAGCTTCTCTTCGCCGTTCTGCTGGTCCTCGCCAACGGCTTCTTCGTGGGCGCCGAGTTCGCCCTGGTATCGGTGCGCCGCAGCCAGATCGAGCCGCGTGCGGCCGAGGGCTCCGCGCGCGCCCGTACGGTGCTGACGGGCCTGGAGAACCTGCCGCAGATGATGGCGGCCGCGCAGTTCGGCATCACCATCTGCTCGCTGACCCTCGGCGCGGTCGCCGAGCCGACCGTCGCCCAGATGCTGGAGCCGGTCTTCCACGCCGTTCACCTCCCCGGGCAGCTGGTGCACCCCCTCGGCTACGCCATCGCGCTCGCCGTGGTCGTCTTCCTCCATCTGGTCATCGGCGAGATGGTGCCGAAGAACCTGGCCATGGCCGCGCCGGACAGGACCGCGCTGTGGCTCGGCCCCGGGCTGGTCGGCTTCGCACGGCTGTGCCGGCCGGTCACCGCGCTGCTGGGGGCGTGTGCCCGGCTGGTGCTGCGGCTGTTCCGGGTGGAGCCCAAGGACGAGGTCGAGGCCGTCTTCACCAGTGAGCAGCTGACCCATCTGGTCGAGGACTCCCGGCAGGCCGGGCTGCTCGACCCCGGTGAGCACGAGCGGCTCGCGGACGCCCTGGAGCTGGGCAGCCACCCGGTCACCGATGTCCTCCTGGACCCGGCGGGGCTGGTCACCGTGGACCCCTCGGTCACCCCCCGGCAGATCGAGGAACTGACCGTGCGCACCGGCTACTCGCGCTTCCCGGTGTGCGGCCCCGGCGGCGCCTTCATGGGCTATCTGCATGTGAAGGACGTCCTGGAGCTGGAGTTCCCGGAGCGGGCCGTACCGCAGCGGGTCTGGCATCCGATCGAGACGCTGCGGGCGGAGCTGCCGCTGGACGACGCGCTCACCGTGATGCGCCGGGCCGCCTCCCATCTGGCGGCCGTCGCCGACGCGTCCGGCACGGTGCTGGGGCTGGTCGCCCTGGAGGACGTCCTGGAGAAGCTGGTCGGGGAGGTCCACGACCCATCGCACCGGGGTGAGGCCCGGGAGCGGGTGGCCGAGCCCAGGGGCGAGGCGGCGGCCTCGCCCTCCGCGGAGGAGCGGGCGATGGTCGGCTGACCGCGGCGGTCGCGCCTGCGGCGGGCCTTTCCCCTACCCGCCCCTTCCCACAACCGGGGCTCCGCCCCGGACCCCGCTCCTCAAGCGCCGGAGGGGCTGAAATCAGCCCGTCCGGGGTCCGGGGC